>NZ_NWMV01000055.1 GCF_002837145.1 Macromonas nakdongensis
TCATCTTTGGCTCCTTCAAAAAAAAAGGGGGGGGGCGGAATCGGACGCAGTCGGTGTGTGTTTCCATGACCACGTTCGGTATACAATATACCAACAAACCGGCGCTTGTCAAACATCCCTTGGAGAATTTCTCTAAACCGACCCAAGAATCCTCTCGCAGAAAAATTTTTGATGGCTTTGACTTGAGCGGTTTGTTGGTATACAGTATACATAAAAGCCTTCCACAACACCCGCACACGGACCCCACACCATGCCCGTCGTCACCTTGCACAAGTTTGGCCAGTCCTTCCAGGACGAAGTCAAGCCGAACACCAACCTCGTGGTCCGCGCCGGCATCAAGCAGTTCCCCTACCCGAACCTGCAGTACGAATGTGGCATGGGCAAATGCGCCAAATGCGCCATCCGCGTGCTCGACGGCGCCGAGCATCTGCCGCCGCCGAACTGGAAGGAAAAGAAGCAATTGGGCGACCGCCTGAACGAGGGCTACCGCCTGGCCTGCCAGCTGTGGATCGAGCACGACATCGAACTGCAGCAAGACTGAACCCACCCCGCTCTGGAGTTGTTTCGCCATGTATGTGATCCTGACCACCAAACCCGGCCAGTTCCGCACGGAACCGGGCCCCGACCTCCAACCCATCGAAGCACACGACTTCGTCTTCTACGGACGGCTGCGGGCGAGTTTTTTGATCGCCCAGATCGGCGCACCCACCCGGGTGCGGCTGGTGGACGAAACCGAGCCGGTGACCGTGAACCTGGTGCCCAGCAAATTTCTGGAGAAATTCGCGACCTTGGAAGGGGCGCGGCGCGAGCTTCAGCACCTGAGCCCTCCGGGCGACGCATACGCCCAGCTGCTGCCCCGTGCGGCGGCCTTGTTCAACCAACACACCGGTCACACAGCATGATCCAGGTCACCTTCATCACCAACGACCACAAAACCGTCACCGCCCCCGAAAACAGCAACCTGCTGCGGGTCTCGCTGCGGGAAAAGGGGGGCATTCCGTTCAAGTGCGGCGGGGGCCTCTGCGGCACCTGCAAGTGCCGTATCGAACGCGGCCAGGACCAGACCGACGAGGTCAAGGCCAAGGAGCGCAAACACCTGAGCGAGGCCCAGTTGGCCGAGGGCTACCGCATGGCGTGTCAGACCTTCCTGCGCGGCGACGTGGCCGTGTCCTGGTGACGCCATGCTTGCCGAGGCATCCGGCCTGACCGCCTGGGGACTGAGCGGGGGCACTTACGTGGCCATGGGACTCATGGTGATGACCGGGGCCTGTCTGCAAGGCGTCAGCGGTCTGGGCTTCGCCATGTTCTGCGCCCCGATCGCCGCACTGCTGTTTCCCGAACTCGTGCCCGGCCCCTTGCTGGCCCTGGGTTGCCCCCTGGCCTTGATGACCGGCGTGCGCGAGTTCCGGGCCATCGAGTGGGCCACGGCGGGCCAGGCCATCGCCGGCCGTTTGGCCGGCACCGGGCTGGCCGCCTGGTGCATGGCCTGGCTGTCGGTGCAGACTTTGTCGCTGCTGTTCGCCGGTCTCATTCTGCTGGGCGTGGGGCTCAGCCTGAAAGGCTGGCAGCTGGCACACAGCGGACGCAACACCGCCCTGGCGGGCGTCGCCTCGGGGCTGATGGGCACCATCACCTCGGCCGGCGCCCCGCCATTTGCCATCGCCATGCAGCACCTGCCCGCCCACCGCCTGCGCGGCACGCTGGGTGCGGTGTTTTTCGTGGGTGCGGCGGTGTCCCTGGTGGCCCTGGCCGGGGTCGGACGCATGGGGGCACAGGAATTCTGGCTCAGCCTGCTGCTCGCCCCCTGGATGGTGGCCGGCTTTGCGGGCTCCAGCCACCTCAAAGCGCGCATGCACAAGGCGGCACTGCGCCCCGTGCTGTTGGGCTTGGCCACCTTCGGTGCCCTCGGGGTGCTGGCACAGACCGCCCACCAGGCCGGCCTGTGGTGACGTTTTTCAATCCGATGGAGTCCATATGCAACACATCACCGACGCGATGATCGATGCGGCCGTCAGCCCGGCCGACGCACAGCGGGTTTTGCTCGACGCGTTCCGCAGCTTCGGCCAGCACCGGGCCGCGATGCAGGAACGCATCCGCACCGAGGCCGACGGGGTCAAGCTCTCGACCCTGGGCGCCGTGATCCCCGAACTGGGGGTGGCCGGCGCCAAGGTCTACACCACCATCCAGGGGCAGTTCACCTTTGTGATCGTGCTGTTTTCCAGCGAAGACGGCCGCGCCCTAGCCACCTTCGATGCGGGCGCCATCACCCGCCTGCGCACCGCGGCCTGCAGCCTGATCGCGGCCCGCCACCTGGCCCGTCCGCAATCGCGCCGCCTGGCCTTGTTCGGGGCCGGTGTCCAGGGCAAGGCCCATGCGCTGCAAATGGCCCAGGCCTACGCGCTGGACGAGATCCGCGTGTGCGACCCTTACGCCCCCGCCGGCCTGGCCGAGGAACTGGGCCGGCAGTGCCAGACCGAAGTGCGCCTGTGCGGCGCGGACGAGGCGGTGGACGGGGCCGACATCGTAGTCACAGCTTCGCGCTCGACCACCCCACTCTTCGGGGGCGACCAGTTGGCGCCCGGCTGCTTCGTGGCCGCCATCGGCTCCAGCCTGCCCCACACCCGAGAGCTGGACGACCGGGCCCTGGGGCGGGCGGCGCTCATCGCGGTGGAGTGGCGCACGCAAACCCTGCGCGAGGCCGGTGATCTGGTGCTCGCCGCCCCGGGACTGATCGACCCCGCGCGCGTGGTGGAACTGGGCGACCTGGTGACCGGGGCCGTCCCGGGCCGGCAAAACGACCGGGACATCACCCTGTACAAATCGGTCGGCGTCGGTCTGGAAGACGTGGCCCTGGCCGGTCTGGCCTGGCAAACCCTGCAAGCCCAGGCATGACGCACCGGCCCCACACCAGGCGGCCCAGATCAGGGCTCCATCTGGGCCGCGTTGTAGACGTGGCGCATCGCCAGCAGCGAGGCCAGTTCGGCATCGCCGTTGATGACGGCACGCAGAATGGCCGCATGCTCGTCCCAGTTCTGCGGCCCCCGGTTGCGGTTGATCGGGGTAAACAGCAAGGCGGTGCGGTCGCGCAGCGAACGCATGATGTCGCGCAAGATGGAGTTGGCCGCGATGTTGCCCAGGGTGTCGTGGAACTCCTGGTTCAGGCGCAGCATCTGGGCGTCGTCGGTGCTGGCGGCGGCGCGCGCACCTTCGTCGAGGATGCGCTGCATGTCGGCGATCTGGCGGTCGTCGTGCCGCTGGGCCGCCAGCTTGGCGTTGAGCCCCTCCAGGGTGGCCCGCACCTCGACAAGTTCGCGCATCTGCTGCGGACTGAAACTGGTGACCGACGCACCGCGCCGCGGTTCGATGGTCACCAGCCCCTCGGCCGCCAACTGGCGCAAGGCCTCCCGCACCGGCATGCGCGACACGCCCAACTCCTCCGAAAGCTTGCCTTCGACCAGGCGCTCGCCCGGTGGCACCTCGCCCGAGAGGATGCGCTCGCGCAAGGCGGTCATCACCAGCTCGGTCAAGGGCGAATGGTTTGCCCCCAGGGTCGGGGCCTTGTTGTCTTGTGCCATGGCGTGGTGCAGGGTGTCGAGGCTGCCGGAGCGCGGACGGAGCGCCGCACGAATGATTCTATTGGTACCCAAGGATAACGAATGTCCACACTCACCCTTTCACACCCCGTGCCGACCCGCACATCCGGCATCCACCCCCACCCAGGAGCGTGCACATGCTGAGCCTGGAACTCCTCCCCTGGTTGCCCGCTTACCTGGGCCTGGGCATCGTCGGTGGCTTTGCCGCCGGACTCCTCGGCATCGGGGGCGGCATGCTTTATGTCCCGCTGCTCACCTGGTTGTTCGAACTCCAGGGCTTTGACCGCGGCACCCTCCTGCACCTGGCCCTGGGCACCTCGTTGACAACGATCGTCTTCACCTCGATCTCCAGCGCCCGCACCCACCACGGCAAAGGCAACGTGGACTGGTCCATCGTGCGCGGCATTGCACCGGGCATCGTCGCCGGGGGCGTGGTGGGGGGCTGGCTGGCCAAACACCTGGGCACCTCGACCCTGGCCCTGGTGTTCGCGGTGTTCGTGACCTACTCCGCCCTGCAGATGTTCCTCAACGCCAAGCCCAAGCCCAGCCGCGCCCTGCCCGGCGCCTTGGGCCTGATGGGGGTGGGCACCGTGATCAGCACCCTGTCGCAGCTGGTGGGCGCGGGGGGCGGTTTTCTGTCGGTGCCGTTCATGACCTGGTGCAACGTCAACATGCACCGCGCCGTGGGCACCTCGGCCGCCATCGGCCTGCCGATTGCGGTGGTGGGCACGGTGGCGTTTTTCGTCAGCGGCCGCAGCGCACTGGGTCTGCCCCCGGGCAGTCTGGGTTTCATCTACTTGCCGGCCCTGCTCGGTGTGCTGGTGCCCAGCGTGCTGATGGCGCCGGTGGGGGCCCGCCTCGCCGCCCGCCTCCCGGTGGCCACGCTCAAGCGGGTGTTTGCCGGCTTCCTGTTTGTCTTGGCGGCCAAGATGCTGCATTCGGCACTGCTGACCTGAACAGGGACCTGCCTTGCAGCAAAACGGGCCACGACGGGCCCGTTTTGCATGCAGCCCGCTCTCAGGGAAAATCAGGGCTCCATTTCGGCGGCGTTGTACACATGGCCCAGGGCCAACACCGACGCCAGCTCCGCATCGTTGTTGAGCACCGCCCGCAGGATGGCCGCGTGGTCTTCCCAGTTCTGCAGGCAGCGTGACCGGTTGTAAGGGGTGAACAGCAGAAGGGTGCGATCGCGCAACGAACGCATCACCTCCTGCAACACCGAATTGCCCGCGGCACGCCCCACCACGTCGTGGAACTGGTGGTTGAACTCGGCCAAGGCCTCCAGGTTCTGCAACTCGGCCAGGCGATTGCCCTGTTCCAGCAAAGCACGCAACTGGGCCCGCGTATCCGGATCGGTGCGCCGGGCCGCCAGCTTGGCGTTCAAGGCCTCCAGGTTCGCCCGCACCTCGACCAGATCGCGCACCTGCTCCGTGCTGAAGCAGCTCACGCTGGCCCCGCGGCGGGGCTCGATCGTGACCAACCCTTCCGCCGCGAGCTGCCGCAGTGCTTCGCGCACCGGGATGCGGGACACATCGAATTCGGCGGACATGCGCCCCTCCACCAGCCGCTGCCCCGGCGACAGAGAGCCGTCCAGAATGCGGGCCCGCATTTTTTCCACGACGAGCATGGTCAGCGGCGAGTGGCTGGCGCCGGGCGTGGCCTCGACACGGTGCAGGCGCGGCTGCGGGTGGCGTCTGGAACGGTCCATGGCGGGGAAGGAGCTGGTGGCGGAGGAAAAACCCGAACCCAGGGCTCAGGCGGCTTGGCGCAAGGCCAGCGCACGCTGCGCCGCCGGGCGGCTCCAGCAGCGCCGGTGCCAGGCCATGGCATGGTGACAGGCCTCGCCCCCCAGGTCGGCCAGGCGCTGCAGCACCGCCGCGACGTTCAGGTCGGCCACCGTGAAGTGCTCCCCCACCAGATGGGGCTGTCGGGCCAGGTGTTCGTCGAGCACGCGCAGCCGCGCCTGCAGCTGGCCCAGGGCGGCTTCGGCCAATTCCGGGCGGCGCGCCTCGGGCGGCAGAAAGGTGGTGTGGTGGAACCACTGCCGGGCCAGCGGTTCAGCCTCGGTCGCCGCCCACAAAGTCCATTGCAAGACCTGCGAATGCCCTGCCTCGTCGGCCGGCCACAGACCACCCTCGGGCCGCGTGCGGGCCAGGTGCAAGGTGGTGGCCAGCGACTCGAACAGCACCAGCCCCCCATCGTCGATGGCGGGCACCGTGCCGTTGGGATTGATGCCCCGAAACGGCGCCTCTTTCAGGCTCGGGTCGTTGTAATGCAGCCGCACATGTTCATAGGGAATGCCCAACTCCTCGGCCGCCCAGAGGGGACGGAAGGCACGGGACGCGGCGATGCCGTAAATTTTCAAGGCCATGGTGTGCAATCGTGTGTGAAAAACTCAGGCGGCCAGGGCCATGCCATCCTTGCGTGTGTCGGAGCCCCCCACCAACCGGCCATCGGGCAGTCGCAAGACCACCTGCGCACCGCCGAAGTCGCTGCGTCCCCCCAACTCCCCCAAACCCGCGGGCTCGCTGTAACCTGCCGCGCGCAGGGCCGCCTCAATCGCGACCGGGGTGCCGGCCTCCACGGCCAGGTCCCGATCGGACTCCAGGCGCCAACGCGGTGCATCGATGGCCGCCTGCACCGGTTCGCCCCAGGCCGCCAGGCGGGTGATCAGTTGCACATGGCCCTGGGGCTGCATGGCCCCACCCACCACGCCCAGACAGGCGCGGAATGCACCATCCTGGAGCACAGCGGCCGGCACCACCGTGTGGTAGGGCCGCTTGGCCGGCCCGGGCCCATTGATGTGCCCCGGCACCGAAAAACCGAAACCTCGGTTCTGCAGCACAAAACCCTGACCCACGGCCGCAATGCCCGAGCCGAAACGCTTGAACACGCTGCTCATCAGGGTGATGGCGAATCCGTTGCGGTCCACCACCACGGTGCACACCGTGTTCCCTGCCGGGTCGGCGACGGTTTCCTTGGCCACCTTCAGGGCGGCCCGCATGGCATCGGCCATGGCCACGGTGGTCTGCGGATCCCCTTTGTCCAGAGACTGCCCCTCCAGCGCCGCCAGCGCATGCAACACCGCCACCCCATGGGTGTTGGGCGGACACTCCAGCACGGTCCAACCTCGGAATTGACCGGCCACCGGCTCGGCAAAGTGTCCGTTGTGGGCCGCGAAATCGGCCTCCGCCAACACCCCGCCCATGTGCTGCACCGCCTGGGCTGCCGCCCGAGCCGGCGCCCCCAGATAAAAGGCGGCCGGACCCTCATGTGCCACCGCCGTCAACACCGCAGCCAGTTCGGGATTGGCGTACCGCTCTCCCGCCCTTGGCACAGCGCCTGCCCGGTACAGGCGAGCCGTGTGCGGGTCCTGCCGCAACACGGGCTCGAACAACGCCCATTCACGGGCGGCCACCGGGGCCACGGCAAAGCCGTCCCGGGCCACGGCAATCGCGGGAGCCAGCAGTTCGGCCCAGGGCAAGACCCCGTAGCGGGCATGCAGGTCGTGCCAGGCCTGCACCACCCCCGGCACGGTCACCGACAAGGGGTGCCGTTCGGGAATTTTGTGGTGGGGCAGATCTTGCCAGGCCGCGGCCGTGAGCAAACCGGGCGACCGGCCGGTGCCGTTGTAACTGACCGGCGCCTGCCCAGGCGGCACCAGCATCGCCAAGACATCACCGCCAATGCCCGTGGCCATGGGCTCCACCACCCCCAGCACGGCGTCCGCGGCGATCGCCGCATCGACCGCACTGCCACCGCGTTGCAGCATGCCACGGGCCACCTGGGCAGCCAGGGGGTGCCCGGTGGCCACCATGGCCGTGTCACTGCTCACGCCCCAGGCGGGGTCCAAGGATATCGAGGTCATGCGCACTCCTGCTTGGGTTCTGGATTGCGGACCGCCGCTTGCAAGCGCCATCGATCCACGGTAGCTCTAATTGTATACAGTATCCATAAAGCACGTCATGTGTCAGGCACCCTCTGAGGATTGCCCACTGCCGCACACCCAAACGCCAGACACCCCACCGAAACACCGCCAACGGCACACGGGCACTTGGCACACTATATGCATACTGTATACGTAAAGTAGTCTTCATCAGGGTTTCGGCCCAAAGACCTGCAAAAACCAGGGCGATTTGCACCAAAATAATGCATTTACGCCCAGGGAAAACACCGAGTTCACTCATTTAGTATGTTGTATACCATTTGAGTACAACGAGTGAGAAGGAGAAAGGATCTGTGTATGCACCAACAAAGAGCAGACGCCAGGGGAGAGGACACACGCTTCACGAGGGGGAGCCCATGAAATGAAACACCACGCCAACGGGCGTCCCGCGCACACCAACTTGAACACGACTTCGGTCACACGCTCCCGCAACTTTGCCCCGGCCCTGCGCCGGACCTTCAACCCCATGGGTAACTGAAATGGATTCCACCGTCACACTCACCGCGGCCCACTGGTTTTACCTGATCGGCGTGGTCACCATCATCGTCACGATGATGTTCCGAGCCAACGTGCTCGTGCCCTCCATCGCCGCGACCTTCCTGGTCGTGTTCGCCTGGACAGGCAGCCCCCTCAGCGCCATCGGCGGCATCTTCGGTGCCAGCCTGGTCGCGGCCAAGGAGCTGTTCAACATCTTCCTGGTCATTGCCCTGATGACCGCACTGCTCAACTCGCTCAAGTCCTTGCAATCGGACATCCTCATGGTCAAGCCGTTCCGCTACCTCATGAAGAACGGCACCACGTCCTACCTGATCCTGGGCCTGATCACCTACCTGATCTCGCTGTTCTTTTGGCCGACACCGGCCGTGCCGCTGGTCTGCGCCGTGCTCCTGCCGGCCGCCATCGCCGCCGGTCTGCCGCCGCTGGTGGGCGCCGCCGTCATCGCCATCGCCGGTCAAGGCATGGCCTTGTCGTCGGATTACGTCATTGGCGTGGCCCCTGGCATCAGCGCCAAGGCCGCCGGTGTGGCCGCCGACCTGATCGCCGACCGGGCCCTGGTCTTGTCGCTGATCACCGGTGTGGTGGCCCTGGTGCTGGTCTACCTGTTCCAGCGCGGCAAATTCAAGGCCGCCAGCCCCGAACTGCTGGCCCGTTGGCAAAACCTGAGCCAGAACGAGAACGCTGAGTTCGAGTCGGAAGGCACCTCGCACAAGATCGAAATCGCCAAAGGCACCGGCCGCGAAGAGCAACCGGTGACCGGCCAGGACCTGCGCCGCGCCATCAACAGCGTGGACGAACGCCGCCAGAAATGGGCCCGCGTCTTCGCCATCGTCACCCCGGTCGTGTTCCTCGCCATCATCACCGTCATGGTGCTGCCCAAGCTGGGCATTCCCCTGCAAGACCTCAAGGGGGGTGCGGGCGCGTCGCTGGTCGGCGGTGCCGCCGCCCTGCTGATGCTGCTGTGCACGGCGGCCTACCACGGCCCGAAAGCGATGCTGGAAGAAAGCGCCAACCACATCACCGAAGGTTTTGTCTTCGCCTTCCGTGCCATGGGTTCGGTGCTGCCGATCGCCGGTTTCTTCTTCCTGGGGGCCAGCGAAACCGCCGCGGCCATCGTGGGGACCGCGGCCAACCAGACGCCCAGCCTCCTGTTCGATCTGGTCAGCGGCGCACAGAACTGGATTCCGCACAACCAGTTCTTCGTGGGCTTTGGTCTGCTGATCGTCGGGATGATCACCGGCGTGGACGGCTCCGGCTTCTCCGGCCTGCCCCTGACCGGCGCACTGGCCGGCGCCATGGGCCCGGTCTCCAGCGTCGATGCCGCCACACTGGCCGCCATTGGCCAAATGGGCGCCATTTGGACCGGCGGCGGCACGCTGATCGCCTGGTCGTCCCTGATCGCGGTGGCCGGCTTCGCCCGCGTCTCCGTGCTCGAACTGGTGCGCGTGCTGACCCCTCCGGTGTTGATCGGTCTGGCCACCGCCACCGTCGTCGGTGTGACGGTCTTCGGCTGATCCATGTCGATGACCACCCCCTATTTTTCCACCCCTGTGTTCCACCCCCTCCCCTTGGAGTGTTTCATGAAAAAAACCGCCCTGACCCTTGCCCTGCTGGCCACCGTGGCCGGCGCACATGCCCAATCGTCTCTGACCGTCTACGGCACGGCCGACTTGGCCCTCACCTCGTCGAAAAGCGGTGACCAGCGCCAAACTGGCGTCACCAGCGGCACCAACTACGAGAGCAAGATCGGCTTTCGCGGCACAGAAGACCTGGGCGGCGGCCTGAAAGCCAACTTCGTCATGGAAGGTGGCTTCAAGATGGACACCGGCGAACCGGGTGAGCCGGGCATGCTGTTCGGCCGCGAAGTCTGGGTCGGCCTCTCCGGCGCTTTCGGCGAGATCCAGGCCGGCCGTGCCGTGTCGGCGTACGACCACATCAACGGTGCCGGCTTCTCCGCGAAAAACGGCAACCTGTCGGCCGCCAACAACGTGGTCATCAGCCGCCGTTTCAGCGACTACGTGAACAACGGCGTCACCTACATCACGCCCACCGTGGGCGGCCTGACCGGCGCGGTCACCTACGGCTTCGGTGAAAACAAGAACGCCAGCCAGGACGCTGGCAGCATCACCAGCCTGAGCCTGAAGTACGCGCAAGGTCCGCTGATGCTGGGCCTGGGTTACCAGACCGAGAAACCGACCGGCAACGACTCGGCGCTGAAGTTCACCCGGGGCACCGCCACCTACGACTTCGGCTCCGCCAAGCTGCTGGCGGCCTACGGCCGCGTGGCCCAGGACAACCATTCCAACAACGAATGGCACCTGGGGGCCGACGTGCCCGTCACCCCGCAGCTCACCCTGTCGGGTGGCGTGGCCCGCTCCACCGGCACCATCAGCAGCACCCCCGGCAACGGGGTCTACGGCCGCACCGCCGTCGTCAGCGCCACCGAACAGGAGCGCACCGGGTACGGCCTGACCGCCTACTACGCCCTGTCCAAGCGCACCACCGCCTACGCCGGCTACCAGTCCTACAAAGTCAAGACCGTGAGCCAACCCGACACCAAGGGCAGCCTGCTGGCCGTGGGCCTGCTGCACCTGTTCTGAACCATCCCCCCCCCCCTGGTGGGGCACGTGAAGGGCGTGAGCGACATGCGCTCGCTGTCGGCCTGGACCAACGAGCAGTTCGATCCGCGCCTGAGCTGGGCCGACGTGGCCTGGGTAAAAGAGCGCTGGGGCGGCAAGCTCATCCTCAAAGGCAT
>NZ_NWMV01000056.1 GCF_002837145.1 Macromonas nakdongensis
ATGAATTGCGACAGGCGCTGCGCCACCGCGGTGCGACCGTCCTGGGCCGCGAACGCCTCGCCGGCCAACACCCATCCGACCGCCACCGGCCCCGAAGCTTCCAGGGGAACGTTGCCCGAGGGCGTGCGCAAGGGCTGCACGTGGGTCAGCCCGCCCACAGCGGTGGGCACCACGGGCGCTGCACGGGTGTTCGAAAAGCCCGAGGCGCCGGCGGGCATCGGCGCCGCCCGCCCCCCGCGGCGCACCAGGTCGCGCAGGTCGATCTGGGGCAGCACGCCCCGCGCCAGCAGGAACTGGTTGGCCTCCTGGTAGCCGGCAGACACGGCCTTGGCCAGCAGGCTGTGCAGCAGGGCCTGGCACACCTGCCAGTCGCCCCGCGTCAAGGGCGTGTCCAGCCAGGCCCCCACCAGGTGCTGCATCACGTTCAAGGCCTGCACCGGGTCGCGCTTGTCCAGTTCGTCGGTCAGCTCCAGGTGCTGCAGGCGCAAGCGCAGTTCGTTCAACACCTCGCTGCATTTGTCCACCACCGCCAGCGCCGCCCGCGCCGCGAGGATCTGGTTTTCCACCGCCTCCTCGGCCACCAAGCTGAGCGGTCCCGCCGGGGGTTCCGCCGTGGCTCCGTCCGGGGTTTTGAGCGAGCGGCTGAGCCGTTCACGGCAAGCCGCCAGCCAGGCGGGGGCGTGCTGGGTCAGGCCGATGCGCAGGTCGTNNCTGCAGCAGGCGCTGCACCACCTGGGGCAAATCGTCGATGAGCCGGCGCACGAACACCTGGCGCGCCTGGGCCGCCAGGGCGGCGTTCGGGGCGGCAGGCGTGGTCATGACACCCAGTATGCCAGCGTCTAGACGTCCCAACGGGACCGATGGGGGTCAGACCGCCGCCCCGGCGTTCGGGTCGTCCGGGTCTTCGGCCTTTTTCGGTGTGGCCTTGACCAGGTCTTCGCGGCGGATGCCCAGCCACATGGCCATGCCGGTGGCCACGAACACCGAGGAATAGATGCCGAACAGGATGCCGATGGTCAGCGCCACCGCGAAGTGGTGCAGGGTCGGACCACCGAACAGCAGCATGGACAGCACCATCACCTCGGTCGAGCCGTGGGTGATGATGGTGCGGCTCATGGTGGAGGTGATGGCGCGGTCGATCACCTCGCGCGTGCCCAGCTTGCGCTGGCGCTTGAAGGTCTCGCGGATGCGGTCGAACACCACCACCGATTCGTTGACCGAGTAGCCCAGCACCGCCAGCACCGCGGCCAGCACCGCAAGCGAGAATTCCCACTGGAAAAACGCGAAGAAGCCCAGGATGATGACCACGTCGTGCAGGTTGGCGACGATGGCCGACACGGCGTACTTCCACTCGAAGCGGAACGCCAAGTACACCATGATGCCGCCGACCACCAGGGCCAGGGCCTTGAGGCCGTCAACCACCAGTTCCTGACCGACCTGGGGCCCGACGAACTCGGTGCGGCGCAGTTGCACCGCCGGGTTCTGCGCCTGCAGGGCGGCCATCATGGCTTCGCTTTGCTGGCCCGAGGTCTGGCCCTGAACCAGGGGCAGGCGCATCATCACGTCGCGCGAGGTGCCGAAGTTCTGCACCGGCACGTCGGCGTAGCCCAACTGGGCCACCACCTGGCGCACCGCAGCCAAGTCGGCCGGCTGTTCGTAGGCCACCTCCATGACCGTGCCGCCGGTGAATTCCACCGACAGGTTCAGCCCGCGGGTCACCAGGAAAAACACCGCCGCCAGGAAGGTGACGAAGGAAATGACGTTCAGCAGCAGCGCGTGCCGCATGAACGGGATGTCTTTTTTGATGCGGAAGAATTCCATGGTCGTGCGTCCCGTTCAGTCCTTGGCCAGGGTCTTGCTGCCCTCGGACCACACCGTGCCGATGGACACGGACTTGAGCTTCTTCTGGCGTCCGTACCACAGGTTGACCAGGCCGCGCGAGAAGAACACGGCCGAGAACATGCTGGTCAGGATGCCCAGGCAGTGCACCACCGCGAAGCCGCGCACCGGCCCGGAACCGAAGGCCAGCAAGGCCACGCCAGCCAGCAGCGAGGTGATGTTGGAGTCCAGGATGGTGCCCCAGGCGTGGTCGTAGCCGGCGTTGATGGCTGTCTGCGGCGCGGCGCCGTTGCGCAGCTCTTCGCGCACGCGCTCGTTGATGAGCACGTTGGCGTCGATGGCCATGCCCAGCGCCAGCGCCATCGCGGCCATGCCGGGCAGGGTCAGGGTGGCCTGCAGCATGGAGAGCACCGCCACCAGCAGCATCAGGTTGAAGCCCAGAGCCAGGCTGGAGAACACCCCGAACATCATGTAGTAGACGCACATGAAGGCGACCACCACGACGAAGCCCCAGGCCACGCTGTGGAAGCCTTTTTCGATGTTGTCGGCACCCAGGCTGGGGCCGATGGTGCGCTCTTCCACGATCTCCATCGGCGCGGCCAGGGACCCGGCGCGCAGCAGCAGCGCGGTGTCGTTGGCCTCCACCGTGCTCATGCGGCCCGAAATCTGCACCCGGCCACCGCCGATTTCGGTGCGGATGACCGGCGCCGTCACCACCTCGCCCTTGCCTTTTTCAAACAGCAGGATGGCCATGCGCTTGCCCACGTTCTCCCGCGTCACGTCGCGGAAGATGCGCGCGCCCTTGGCGTCCAGCGTCAGGTGCACGGCCGCCTCCTGGCTTTGGCTGTCGAAGCCGGCCTGGGCATCGGTCAGGTTTTCGCCGGTCAGCAGCACCTCGCGCTTGACGATGACGGCCTGGCCGTTGCGGTCCAGGTAGCGTTCGGCGCCGAAGGGCACTGGGGCGTTGCCGCGCTCGGCCGACTGGCCTTCGGGGCTCTCGTCCACCAGGCGCACCTCCAGCGTGGCGGTGCGGCCCAGGATGTCTTTGGCCTTGGCCGTGTCCTGCACGCCGGGCAGCTGCACCACGATGCGGTCCAGTCCCTGCTGCTGGATCACCGGCTCGGCCACGCCCAGCTCGTTGATGCGGTTGTTCAGCGTGGTGATGTTCTGCTTGAGCGCCTGTTCCTGGATGCGGCGGGCCGCTTCGGGCTTCAGCGTGGCGGTCAGCTTCAGCTCGGGCGCACCGGCCGGGGCCTCGGTCAGCAGCAGGTCGGGGAACTGCGCCTCGATCAGGTTGCGGGCGGCGGACTGGGTCTCGGCGTCACGGAAGCGCAGTTCGACCGCCCGCCCTTCGCGGCGGACGCCACCGTGGCGGATGTTCTTGTCGCGCAGGGCGCCGCGCAGGTCGCTGGCGATGACCTCGGCGCGCTTGTCCAGGGCGCCGGGCATGTCCACCTGCAGCAGGAAGTGCACGCCACCGCGCAGGTCCAGGCCCAGGTACATGGGCAGGGCGTGAATGGATTGCAGCCACAGCGGGGTGCGCGGCAGCAGGTTGAGCGCGACCACGTGGCTCGGGTCGGCCGGGTCGGGGTTGAAGGCGTGGTCGATCGCGTCGCGCGCCCGGATCTGGGTGTCGGTCGATTCGAACCGGGCCTTGACCGACTGGCCATCGAACTGGACCGCGGCCGGGACGATGTTCTGGGCGGCCAGCGCGGCCTCCACCCGGGTGACGGTGGCGGCATCGAGCTTGACCGTGGCCTTGCCCGAAGACACCTGCACCGCCGGCGCCTCGCCGAAGAAGTTGGGCAAGGTGTACAGCGTGGCGATGATCAGGGCGACCAGGATGGTCGCGTACTTCCACAAGGGATAACGGTTCATGCGCGAAAGGCTCCGGGAAAAGGCCAGCGGCTTGCAATGGTGTCCGAAGGGCTGGCCATGGGGCCGGCCCTTCGGGGGTGGGGCAGGCCCGGGATTACTTCAGGGTGCCCTTGGGCAGCACCTGGACCACGGCGGTGCGTTGCATCTGGACTTCCACGCCGTCGGCGAGTTCCACGCCGATGTAGGTGTCGCCGACCTTGGCCACCTTGCCCAGCAGACCGCCGGCGGTCACCACCTCGTCGCCCTTGCCCAGGGCCTCGATCATGGTCTTGTGCTCTTTCTGGCGCTTCATCTGCGGGCGGATCATGACGAAGTACAGCACCACGAACATCAGCACCAGCGGCAGCATGCTCATCAGGGTGGAGGTGGTGTCACCAGTGGCGGCGGCTTGGGCGTAAGCGTTGGAAATGAACACGTTGAGAATCCTGTGCAAAGAAAAAACAAGGCGCCCGCCTGGGTCGGGCGCCCGCAATCGGCCATTTTAATCGCCCATGCCGGGTGGGCGCCGGGCTCAGTTCGGGTGTCCTTCCACCACGACCTTCACCGGCCGGATGCGCACCGCCCACCACACCCCCGCCACCAGCAGTCCAACGCCCAACAGGGTCAGCGGGGCCGGCCACGTGCCCCGCCAGACAAAGGCATAGGCCAGCGCGGCCAGCGTCTCGAACACGATGAGCTGCCCGGCCAGGGCCGTGGGCAGGCGCTGGCTGGCCTCGTTCCAGCACAGGGTGCCGAGCCAGGAGGCGAGCAGACCGATCGCCGCCATCAGGGCGATGAAAAACCCGGCCCGCGGCCCGAAGGGCATGGGATAGGCTTCGCCCGCCGCCGCCATGCCGCCCCACAGCAAGGCGTAGCCCAGCAGCGCCAGCGGCAGGGTGGCCAGGCCCTGGGCCGTGGCCCAGGCGCGGGGGCTGCGGTCGGGGTGCGCGCGCAGCCAGTCGGCGTTGCGCAAGGGGTACCAGGTCCAGCAGGCCACGGCCCCCACGGCCAGCGCCGCCCCCCAGGCGTAGGCGGCCACGTCCGGGTGCTCCTGCCGCAGCAGCTCGGTCAGCTCCACCTGGTTGACCAGGGCGATGCCCAAGCCGATCAGGGCCAGGGTCGGCGCCAGCCGCCCCCAGGGCAGGTGGCCATCGCGGCGGGCGTTGCGCCGGTTGGCGACGACGGCAATGACCACCGGCAAAGTCCCGATGATGACCGTGGACAGCGGCCCGCCGGTGCGCTGGATGGAACTGGCCAAGAGCAGGTAATACATCAGGTTGCCCACGGCTGCGAGCTTGAGCGCCTCGACCCAGTCAACCCGGCTGAGCTGGCGCAGGCCCTGGCGGTCGAGCCAGCCCAGCGGCAGGCACAACAGGCCAAAGGCCAGGTAACGCGCCACCGACTGCAGCGTGGCCGGGTACTCGGGCAGCATGAGCGGCGAGACGAACACCAGCCCCCACATCAGCCCCGCGGCCAGGGCAAAGGCCACCCCGGACCAGATCGAGCGCGGACGCATCAACGCCGCCCCCGCCGCGGCAGCTCCGGTGCCCCGTCTTCGAGCACCCCCTCACGGAACGCCTCGACAAACGCCGGGGGGCCGCTCAGGGTCAGCGTCAAGGTGTGGCGGCACTGCGCCGGCCCCTGCGGCCGGACGCTCAGGCCGGTCCCGGCGCGCTCCAGCGCCAGCGCTTGCACGGTTTCCTCCTGGCCGTCCAGCTGGCAGTCCCAGTCGCCACCCTCGTCCAGCGGTGCCGGCCCGCCAGGGAACGCGCGCTGCGCCCAGTCCAGCACCTGGACCACCTCGGCCTGCAAGTCGGGCCAATGGGCCGGGCCGACCGTGGCCATGGCCTCGAAGGTGCCGTGGCCGTCGGTGTCTTCGCTGTGGTCGAAATCGAGGAATCGCAAACGCATGGGACTTCCAGCAACAAGGGCAAACCCGGGATTGTGGACGAGATCCACGCCCCCAGGCCGCGCACTCAGGCGCGCTGGCGCTGGGCCTGCCCTTGCGACGGAGCGCCCTCGGGCGCGGCGCGCCAGGCGGCCAGCAGACCGCCCCAGCGGGTTCGGGCCGCGGCGAGGTGACGCGCCTTCACATGGCCAAAGCCCTTGACCTGCTCCGGCCAGGCCGCGATCTGCAGGGCCAGGGCGTGCCGGTCCGGGCTCAGACCGGTCAGCACCTCTTCCAGGGTGTCCAGGTATTCGCCAATCAGGGCGCGTTCGCTGCGCCGCTCCTCGGTCCGGCCGAAAGGGTCGAAGGCGGTGCCGCGCAGGCCCTTGAGGCGCGCCAGCACCCCAAACGCCTTCAGCATCCACGGGCCATACGTCTGCTTGACCAGCTCCCCCCGGTCGTTGTGCCGGGCCAGCAGGGGTGGCGCCAGGTGGAAGCGCAGGGTCACGTCCCCCTCGAACTGCTCGGCCAGCCGCCTCGCGAAGCCGCCGTCGGTGTAGAGCCGGGCCACCTCATACTCGTCCTTGTAGGCCATGAGCTTGAACAGGTGGCGCGCCACGGCCTCGGCCAGGGCGGTCTTGCCCGCACCCAGGGCCGCGGCTTCGGCCTGCTGCACGCGGCGCACAAAGGCCTCGTAGCGCTGGGCATAGGCGGCGTTCTGGTAAGCGGTGAGGAATTCCACGCGGCGGCGCAGCAGGGTATCCAGCGTCTCGCGCGGCTTGAAGGCCACCACCTGTGCCGGCGACAGCAAGGCCCTGACCCGGCCCCAATCGTGCGCGGCCTGGCGCCCCCACTCGAAGGCGTTCTGGTTCTGCGCCACGGCCACCTCGTTCAGCTCCATGGCCCGCAGCAGCGATTCGCGACGCAGCGGAATCCAGCCCTTCTGCCACGCGTACCCCAGGATCACGGGGTTAACGAACAGGCTGTCGCCCAACAGCCGGGTGGCGACAGCGTCGGCGTCGAACACGCCCAGGGCCTCGGCCCCCACCGCCTGCGCCAGCGTGGCCAGACACTGCTCGGCCGGGTTCTGCCAGGCGCCGTTGGTCACGAACGCCGCCGTGGGCGCGGCGTGGCTGTTCAGGGCCACACGGCTGCGCCCGGGCTGCAGGCGCAGCACGGTTTCCTTGCCGGCGCTGACGATGGGGTCGCAGCCCAGCACCAAGTCGGCCCCTGCCATGCCGACGCGGGTGGTGCGGATGTCGTCCTGGCGTTCGGCGATGAGCACGTGGCTCCAGGTGGCGCCGCCTTTCTGCGCCAGACCGGCGGCGTCCTGGGTGACGATGCCCTTGCCCTCCAGGTGCGTGGCCACGCCCAGCAACTGCCCCACGGTGATGACGCCGGTCCCGCCCACGCCCGCCACCACGATGCCGTAGGGCGACGCGGCCGACGGCAGGCGCGGCTCGGGCAGATCGCCCAGCGAGCCCACCGGCGGCACCGCACGCCCGGCCGATTTTTTCAGCTTGCCGCCTTCCACGGTGACGAAGCTGGGGCAGAACCCTTTGGTGCAGGAAAAATCCTTGTTGCAGCTGCTCTGGTTGATGGTGCGCTTGCGGCCGAATTCGGTCTCCAGCGGCTCCACGCTCAGGCAGTTGCTCTGCACGCCGCAGTCGCCGCAGCCCTCGCACACCGCCTCGTTGATGACGACGCGCCGGGCCGGGTCCACCAGGGTGCCGCGCTTGCGGCGGCGGCGCTTTTCGGTGGCGCAGGTCTGGTCGTAGATGATGACGGTGGTGCCGGAGATCTCGCGGAACTCGCGCTGCACGCGGTCCAACGCGTCGCGGTGCTCCACCGCGATGCCGTCGGGCAACTGGAGCATGACCCCGCCCACGGTGGTGTGGTGGGCGCCCCGGTACTTCTCGGGCTCGTCGGTGACGACGGTGATGCGCCCCACCCCCTCGGCGCGCAGGCTGTGCGCGATCTGCAGCACGCTGTGGCCCTCGGGCCGCTCGCCCACGGGCTGGCCGCCGGTCATGGCCACCGCGTCGTTGTACAGCAGTTTGTAGGTGATGTTGACGCCCGCGGCGATGCTCTGGCGGATGGCCAGCAGCCCGCTGTGGAAGTAGGTGCCGTCGCCCAGGTTGGCGAAGATGTGCCGCTCGTGGCTGAAGGGCTGCTGGCCGACCCAGGGCACGCCCTCGCCACCCATCTGGGTGAAACCTTCGGTGGCGCGGTCCATCCAGATCGTCATGAAATGGCAGCCGATACCGGCCATGGCGCGCGAGCCCTCGGGCACCCGGGTGCTGGTGTTGTGCGGGCAGCCCGAGCAGAACCAGGGCTGGCGCTCGCCCACCGGGGTGTGCGCCTGCAGCACCTGCATCGAACGCTCCTTGGCGTCCAGGATGGCCAGTTGCGCCGCGACGCGCGCGGCGATGTCGCTGCCCTCGGGCAGCAGGCCTCGTTTGGCCAGTCGCCGCGCCAGCGCCCGCGCGATGATCGCCGGCGACAGATCGGCGTTGGCGCGCAGCAGCGTGTGGGCGCTGGGGTTGGGCATGGACCACTCGCCGCCGCTGTGGTCGCCGCCCACCTCGTCGAACTTGCCCAGCACGTCGGGGCGCACGTCTGAACGCCAGTTGTACAACTCCTCCTTGAGCTGGTATTCGATGACCTGGCGCTTTTCCTCCACCACCAAAATTTCGCGCAGCCCGGTGGCGAACTCGCGCGTGGTCTGCGCCTCCAGCGGCCACACCACCGCCACCTTGTGCAGGCGGATGCCGAGCTGGCGGCAGGTGGCGTCGTCCAGCCCCAGGTCGGCCAGGGCCTGGCGCGTGTCGTTGTAGGCCTTGCCGCTGGCGATGATGCCGTAGCGGTCGTTTGGCCCCTCGATCACGTTGTGGTTCAGCCGGTTGGCGCGCACGTAGGCCAGGGCGGCGTACCACTTGTGGTCCATCAGCCGCGCCTCCTGCTCCAGCGCGGTGTCGGGCCAGCGGATGTGCAGTCCCCCTGGCGGCATGTCGAATTCGGGGAGCACGATCTGCACGCGCCCGGGGTCGATCTCGGCGGTGGCGCTGGACTCGACGATCTCCTGGATGGTCTTCATGCCGGCCCAGACGCCGGCAAAGCGGCTCATGGCCCAGGCGTGCAGACCGAGGTCGAGGATCTCCTGCACGCTGGCCGGGAAAAACACCGGCAAGCCACAGGCCTTGAAGATGTGGTCGCTCTGGTGCGCGGCGGTGGAGCTTTTGGCCACGTGGTCATCGCCCGCCACGGCGATCACCCCGCCCCAGGGCGTGGTGCCGGCCATGTTGGCGTGCTTGAACACATCGGAACAGCGGTCCACGCCCGGACCCTTGCCGTACCAGAGGCCGAACACCCCGTCGAATTTCTGGGAGCCGGCCGGGGCAAAGCCCAGCTGCTGCGTGCCCCACAGGGCGGTGGCGGCCAGCTCCTCGTTCACGCCGGGCTGGAACACGATGTGCTGTGCCTGCAGGTGCGCCCGCGCCTTCCACAGCGCCTGGTCGTAGCCGCCCAGCGGCGAACCGCGGTAGCCGCTGATGAAGCCCGCCGTGTTCTTGCCCACCTGGGCGTCGCGCTGGCGCTGCAGCATGGGCAACTTCACCAAGGCCTGCACGCCGCTCATGAAGGCGCGGCCGTGGTCCAGGGTGTATTTGTCGTCGAGCGTGACGGTCTCGAGCGCGCGGCGCACGTGCTCGGGCAGGGGGGCGTTCATGTCTGTCTCCTGTGGTTGTGACCGGCCGGGTGGGCCGGGAGGTGGGGTCCTGGCCGCGGGCCAGCCCCGGTCCGGCGGCGGGATCGCCAACGCCGGACGCGTGTCGGCACAGTGTAGACCCAGGAGCCGGGAATGTCTTTGCTTTTGCTGCCGCTTAAAACCACAAAAAAGAAAGATCCTTTCTTAAAATTGCCCAACATGGAAACATTGGACAAATTCGACCTCGCCATCCTGCAACACCTGCAGGCCGACGGGCGCCTGACCAACACCGAACTGGCGCAACGCGTCGGCCTGTCGGCGGCGCCCTGCTGGCGCCGGGTGCGCGCGCTGGAAGAGGCCGGCTACATCACCGGCTACCGCGCCGTGCTCGACCGGCGCAAGATCGGCCTGGGCGTGCTCGCCTTCGTGCGGCTGGACGCCGAACGCAACACCGGCGACGCCACCCGCGCGCTGGAAGATGCCATCCGCCAGCTGCCGGAGGTGATCTCCTGCCACTACATCAGCGGGGCCGGCACGTTCGAGATCCAGGTCGTAGCCGCCGACCTGGACAGCTTCTCCCGCTTCGCCCTGCAGCGCCTGATCAACCTGCCGAACGTGAAGGACCTGCACACCAGTTTTTCGCTGGGCGAGGTCCAGACCGCCGGCACCCTGCCGCTGACACATCTGGTCACGTAAGGGCGCCCGGGCGCGGGGTCGGCCGCTGGTACAGTACGGCCACCACTCGCCTGCCACCGCTTTGTCGATTCGCCTCCTGTTGCTCAACCTGGTCACCGCGCTCGTTTACGGCGGCAGCGGCTGGGCTTCTTTGCAGGTGTCGATCCCGCCGGACTACATCTCCATCATCTTCATCGCGGCGGGCATGTCCCTGGGCGCCGTCCTGGTGGGCGGCCCCCGGTTGCTGCCAGGGGTGGTCGCAGGGGGCTTGCTGGTGCAGTGGCTGGCGCACGCGCAATCGGGCTTGCCGGACTGGACCTGGGCCCTGCTCGTCACTCCCCTGGGGGCCGCGCTGATGGCCTGGACCACCGCCTGGGCGGTGCGGCGCTGGGTGGGCTACCCGTCGGCGCTCGACCAGCCCCGACAAGCGGTGCTGATGTTCTTCCTCGTCATCCCGCTGTGCACGGTGATCAACGCCAGCCTCTCGGTGCCGGTGCTGGTGCTTGAAGGCGTGGTGCCCCACAACGAAGCCTGGTTCAGCTGGTGGACCTGGTGGCTGGCCGACACCCTGGGCACGGTGCTTTTCACCCCGCTGGTGCTGGTGCTCTTCGGCGCCCCCGCCGATGCCTGGCGGCCGCGCCTGCGCACGGTGGCCCTGCCCATGGCGGTGGCCCTGGTGCTGGTCGCCGGCATGCTGCAACTGCTCAACGCCAACCAGCAGCGCCACCTGGACGACCAGTTCACCGAAGCCGGCCAGGACCTGGCGCTGCGCCTGCAACGCCGCTTCGACGCACAGATCGACAGCGTCGAGGCCATCGCCAAACTGATGGAGATGGCCCCGCACATGGACCAGCAGGCCTTCGAATCGGCCACGCGCCTGTGGCTCAACCGCTACCCCGGCACCCAGAATTACGGCTGGAGCCCGTACGTTCCTGCCGCCCAGCGCTGGCATTACGAGGAAGTCTCGCCTGGCCTCAACATCCTGGGCCGCAACCCGGCCGGACACACCTCGCCCGCACCCCAGGCCGACAGCCACCTGCCCATCACCTGGGTGGTGCCATTGAACAGCAACCTCTCGGTGCTGGGGCTGGACGTGGGCATGCTCCCCGTCACCGCGGCCACGGTCCAGGCCACCCTGGCCAGCGGCCGCCCCGAAGTCACCGAAGGTTTCCGGCTGGTGCAGGAATCGGGAGAACAGCGGGCGGTGGTGGTCTACCAGGCGGTGCGCGCCAACGGCGGTGGCCCGCACCCCCTGGGAGTGGTGTCGGCCGTGTTCCGCATGGACGACGTGCTGGCCGCCGTGCTCGGCTCCTTCCAGCACGGCCCCCTGACGCTGTGCCTGGTCGACCAGCGGGCCGCCCCGGCCAACCGCCGCCTGTCGGGTGCCGTCGGCTGCGACACCCACGCCGCCACCCAGTCCGACCGCGACCGCTGGCAAGACGGCTGGCCGCTGCGCTTTGCCGACCGCGACTGGACCCTCCATGTCCGGGCCGACAGCCAGTTCTGGGCCGGCAGCGCCCTTGAAAGCGGCTGGGTTTCCACGGCCGCGGGCCTGGTGGCGGTGTCCATGCTGGGCACCTTCCTGATCGTCATGACCGGGCAAGGCCGGCGCACCGCCCAGCTGGTCGACGAACGCACCCACGAGCTGGCCCGCAGCAACGCCACCCTGATGCAGCTGGCGCATTTCGACGCCCTCACCGGCCTGGCCAACCGCGCCTTCTGGACCGAACAGGCCGAAGCCACCCTGGAAGCCGCCCGGCACAACGGCAAGCACGTGGCTGTGCTGTTCCTCGATCTGGACCGCTTCAAACACGTCAACGACAGCCTGGGCCACACCCAGGGCGATCAGTTGCTGGTGACCGTCAGCGCCCGTATCCAGGCCTGCCTGCGCACCCGCGACGTGCTGGCCCGCCTGGGTGGCGACGAGTTCGTCGCCCTGCTGCCCTGGGTGCGCGGCCGCGACGGTGCCGCCACCGTCGCGCGCAAGGTCGCCCAGGCGCTGTCGGAACCGATCGTGCTGGACCGCATGCAGGTCACCGTCACCGCCAGCGTCGGGGTGGCGCTTTACCCGGACCACGGCGAGGCGGTCGACGCCCTGCTGCGCCACGCCGACACCGCCATGTACGCGGCCAAGGCCGCCGGCCGCAACCAGTGGCGCTTTTTCGAACCGGAAATGCACGAACACGTCTCGCGGCGCCTGGCGATCGAATCCGGCCTGCGCATGGCGCTGGACACCGGCGCCCCCGAACTCTACGTGGCCTACCAGCCCCAGGTGGAGGCCTCCAGCGGGCAGGTGGTCGGCCTGGAGGCCCTGCTGCGCTGGCAGCACCCCGAACTGGGGACCATCTCCCCGCAGGAATTCATCCCCGTGGCCGAAGAATCGGGCGTGATCGAGCGCCTCGGGCTGTGGCTGCTGACCCGTGTGTGCCAGCAGATCCAGGCCTGGGCCGAGGGCCCCGACGCGGCGCGGATGGCCGCCCTGACCGTGGCGGTCAACGTCTCGGCCATGGAGTTCAACCGCCCGCACTTCATGGACCACGTGCACCGGGCACTGGCCCAGATGCAGCAACCGGCCAGCCGGCTGGAGCTGGAAATCACCGAAAGCCTGCTGGTCCACGCCAACACCGAACTCAACGACCGCATGCACCAGCTCACCGCCCTCGGCATGGGCCTGAGCCTGGACGACTTCGGCACCGGCTACTCCAGCCTGGGTTACCTCAAACGCCTGCCCCTGAGCAAGCTCAAGATCGACCGTTCCTTCGTGTGCGGCATCCCCGGCGACCCGGAAGACGAGGCCATCATCCGCGCCACCCTGTCGATGGCGCACGACCTGGGCCTGGTGGTGGTGGCCGAAGGGGTGGAAACCGCCACGCAGCGCGACTTTTTGCTGCGCCACGGCTGCGAGATGCTGCAGGGCTGGCTCTACGCCAAGGCCCTGCCGCCGGACGAACTGGTGGCCTGGCTGCGCCAACGGCCCTGAACCGGCCGCGGCCACGCCGCCTCTGGTGGTTCAGCCCAGGTGCCGGCCCAAGAAAGCCAGGGTGCGTTCTCGCGCCAGTTGCGCCGACGGGGCGTGGAAAGACCCACGCTGGTCGCAGTTGAAACCGTGGTGTGCCGGGTAGGTGTGCACCTCGACCGCCGGGTGGCGGGCGGCGAAGGCCGCCACCGTGTCCATCGGGATCCACTGGTCCTGCTCGGCAAAATGGGCCAGCACCGGACACGCCGGCGTGCGTGCGGCTTCCTCGGGCGTGGTCATGCCGCCACCGTAGTAGGGCACCGCCGCGGCCAGCCCTTGCAACAGACAAGCGCTGCGCCAGGTCAGCAGCCCGCCCCAGCAATAGCCCACCACCGCCACCTTGCCGCCGCTCAATTGCGCGGCGTGGTCCACCGCGGCCTGGATGTCGGGCATCACTCCCGGAGCCGGCAAGGCCTCCACCGCGGTCTTGTGGCCGAAACCGGTCGCCATGTCGGCGTCGGTGTAGCCCAGCTCCACCCCGGGCCGCACCCGGTGGAAGGTGGACGGTGCCACCGCCACGTAACCGGCGGCCGCATAGCCATCGGCCACGGCGCGGATGTGGCTGTTGACACCAAAAATCTCCTGCAACACCACCACCGCACCGCGCGGCGCGCCGGAGGGTTGGGCCACATAGGCCGGCACACGCACGCCGTCGGCGGCGGTCAGATCGACAAAAACACCCATGGATTCGCACTCCTCTGCCCGGTCGGGGCCAAAAACCAGCACACAGCGTAGCGCAAATGCGGGTCCGGCACGGTGCCGCGGTTGGCAAGCCCCCTGGGTGGCCCGACAATGCCGGGCATGGACCTCAAACCCCTCGTCACCCTGCTGGCCATCGTCAACCCGCTGGCCATCGTCCCCTTTTTCATCCACTACACCATGGGATTTTCCGACGAGCAGCGGCGGCGCACGGTGCTGATCTCGTCGTTCAGTGCCTTTGCCGTGATCGCCGCGTCGGCGCTGCTGGGCCTGCAGATCCTGGACTTCTTCAGCATCTCGCTGGCCAGCTTCCAGGTCGGCGGTGGCATGCTGCTGCTGACCTCGGCGCTGGCCATGCTCAACGCCCAGCCGGCCGAGGCCAAAACCAACCAGGCCGAAGTGGACGACGCGTCCTCGCGCGCCTCCATCGCCGTCGTGCCACTGACCATCCCGCTGCTGACCGGCCCGGCCACCATGTCCACCGTGGTGATTTACGCCGACCAGGCCAAGACCCTGCTGCAGCACGTGGCGCTGGCCGGTTACGGCATCGTGGTGGCGCTGGCCACGGCGGTGTGCTTCACCCTGGCCGAGCCGATCGCCCGGGTGCTGGGCAAGACCGGCATCAACGTCATGACCCGGCTGATGGGCCTGATCCTGGCGGCCTTGGCGGTGGAAGTGATGGCCACCGGCCTGACCAAGCTGTTCCCGGCCCTGGCCGGCTGAGGCTAGTCGGCGTCGGTATCGACCGGCTTGACGAAGGTGATCGGCACCGGAGACCGCTCCAGCATCGCCTGCGACACCGAGCCCAGCCAGGCGCTGCGCACCCGGCCCTTGCCGTGGCTGCCCATGACGATGGCCTGACAGCCCTGAGCCTCCTGCACCTCCAGCAGGGTGGTGACCACATCACCGGTGGCCAGCACGTCCACGTGCGGCACCCCGGCGCCCTGGGCCATGGCGATGGCCGGTGCCAGCATGTCGCGGCCGGCCGCTTCGGCCACCTGGGCCAGGGCTTCGGTGTCGTGCAGGGTGACCAGTTCGTACACCGAGGCCGGCTCCTGCACGTTGACCAACACCAGCTCGGTGCGCAAACCGGCCACCGCCAGCTGGATGGCGTGGCTCACGGCGCGCATCGACAGGCTCGACCCATCCACGGGAATCAAGAGCTTCATGGTTCCTCTCCTCGTTGGTACCGGCACCGCCGGTGGTCGGCCCACCCACGCGGTGCACGACAGCCCCATCATAGACCGCCCCGCCCGACCCGCACAGGGGGCCGGCATTGCCGCGACAATTCCCCCCATGCACACGCACGCCCACCTTCGCTGCCCCGGCCCCCGCCCCCGTCTGCTGAACGCCCTGGAGGCCCGCACATGACCACCCCCCTGCCCCTGCAAGGTGTCAAGGTGCTGGAGTTGGGCCAGCTCATCGCCGGGCCCTTCGCCGCCAAGACCCTGGGCGACTTCGGCGCCGATGTGATCAAGGTCGAGCCCCCCGGCGGCGGCGACCCGCTGCGCCAGTGGCGGCTGCTGCGCAACGGCACCTCGGTCTGGTGGGAGGTGCAGTCGCGCAACAAGCGCTCGGTCTGCCTGGACCTGCGCACGCCCGAGGGCCAGGCCGCGGTGCGCCAGTTGGCGACCGAGGCCGACGTGCTGATCGAGAACTTCAAGCCCGGCACCCTGGAACAGTGGGGCCTGGGCTGGGACGCGCTGCACGCCCTCAACCCGAAGCTGGTGATGCTGCGCCTGTCCGGCTACGGCCAGACCGGCCCCTACGCGCACAAACCCGGCTTCGGCATTCTGGGCGAGGCCATGGGCGGCCTGCGCCACCTCACCGGCGAACCCGGCCGCGTGCCGGTGCGCACCGGCGTGTCCATCGGCGACTCGATCGCGGCGCTCCACGGCGTCATCGGCGTGCTCATGGCCCTCTACCACCGCACCGCCCACGGCGGCCAGGGCCAGGTGGTGGACGTGGCCCTGTACGAAAGCGTGTTCAACCTGATGGAAAGCCTGCTGCCCGAGTACGACGCCTTCGGCACCGTGCGCGAGCGCGCCGGCAGCGCCCTGCCCGGCATCGCCCCGTCCAACGCCTACCGCTGCGCCGACGGCGGCTACGTGCTCATCGGCGGCAATGGCGACAGCATCTTCAAACGGCTGATGCACGCCATTGGGCGCGCCGATTTGGCCGACGACCCCGACCTGGCCCGCAACGACGGCCGCGCGCGCCGCGCCAGCGAACTGGACCAGGCCATCGAAGCCTGGACCCTGCAACACACGGTGGACGACACGGTGCGCCACCTCGATGCCGCCAGTGTGCCGGCCGGACGCATCTATACCGCCGCCGACATCGCCCACGACCCGCAGTACTTGGCACGCGAGATGGTGCTACAGACCACCGCCCGCGACGGCCAGCCCCTCAAGGTGCCCGGCATCGTCCCCAAGCTCGGTGCCACGCCCGGCCGCTTGCAGCACCCCGCCCCCCAGCTGGGTGAACACACCCAGGACGTGCTGCAGGCCCAGGCCTGGCCCGCACGCGCCCCCGAGACCCCACCCATGACCGACACCGCCACCGAAGACCGCCTGGTCAACCTCGAAATCAAAACCGGCCTGAGCGACGACTGGCTGGAACGCCTGAACGAGCAGGTCTACCGCCAGCAACTGCAGATCGAACGGCTGCAACAGGAAGTGGCCCGCCTGACCCACCGGCTGGAAGACCAGCCCGGCACCTTCCACAGCCTGCGCGACGAGTTGCCGCCGCATTACTGAACGGCAGCACCCGACTCAAATGGGCGGTTTGAACAGGCCCAGCAAGGCCAGGCAACCGTCGGGGTCGTGCTGGAAAGCCGTGGGCCAGGACGGGGTGTTCATCAGGTGCGAAAACCCGGGCGTGGCCAGCACCGCCGGGTCGGACAGGTTGCGGAACCCCATCGACCACTCGGGGAACAAGCGCTGCTCGGCCTCGCCTTCCAGCAACACCAGGGTGCGGGTGTGGCGCGGGTCGCGCTCGATGGTGGCGAACAGGGCTCGCACCGCCTCGCGTTCGCCCTCCAGCAGTTGGATGAAGTCGCCGTCCCGGTACAGCAGCAGGCCGGAAATGCCCAGCCGCTGGTTCTTTTCACGGGCCCGGGTCAGCAGCGCCAGCAGCGCGTCCGCGTCCATGGGCGCGGTGGCGGCGCTGACGTAAACCATGCGGTAAACCATCCTCTCGGGTTCCCTTCACTCAGGCGTAACGCAGGTCGGGCTCGGGCAGCGACTCCAGGCCCGGGCGCGCCAGCAAGTAGCCCTGGAACAGGGTCACGCCCATCTGGCGCAGGGTGTCCAGTTCTTCGGGGCGCTCCACCCCTTCGGCCACGATCTTGCAGCCCAGCGCCTGGCAGGTGCCGACCACCCCGCTGACGATGGCGCGCCGCACCGCGTCGCGGTCGATGTCGCGCGTCAGGGCCATGTCGAGCTTGACCAGGTGCGGCTGGAATTCGGCCAGCAGGTTCAGGCCCGAATAGCCGGCCCCGAAATCGTCGATGGCGGTCAGGAAACCGCGCTGCTGGTAGTCCTTGATGATGCGCAGGGCGTGCGCCGGGTTCTGGATTTTTTCCGACTCGGTCAGCTCGAAAATCAGGCGTTCCGGCGGAAAGCCCACCTTGTGGGCGGCGGCCAGCGTCAGGCGGATGCAGGTGGCCGGTTCGTACACCGCGTTGGGCAGGAAATTGATGGACAGGTGCGCGTCCATGCCCAGGCGCTGCGCGGTTTCAATGGCCAGCACCCGGCAGGTCTGGTCGAAGGCGTACAGATCTTCGGGCTTGACCGCGCCCAGCACCTCGGCCGCCGAAGCGCCGTTGGCCCCGCGGACCAGGGCCTCGTAAGCGAACACGGTGCGGGCGTCCAGGTCCACGATGGGCTGAAATGCCATCTTCAGGGGGATGGCAAAAGGCCGGGTGTCGCGACAGCGGATGCAGCCCTTCACGTCCTGGTCGGCATCGGCAAAAAAACGGGACAAATACATCTCACCACCCCCGGCCGTGGGGTACAGCACGGCCATGCAACCAATCCAACGGCACCAGCGGCACCCACAATGGGCAGACATGTCAGTTATGCAGGCTGATCCACGTCTGTAACCGAGTCAGGATACACGACAACGGGGTGTTTTGTCTGGGCAGGCACCACCCGAGGGCGGGCAGCTCCATAATGGGGCCACACTTTGAGGGGCTCCCTTGCACGCATCCATCGACACCCATGGCCTGGCCGAACAACACCGGCGCGGCGACCGGCTGATGCTGCTGGCCCTGCTGTTGTACGGCCTGACGGCGCTGGGCATTCTGGTGGGGTTCGAGCGCCCCGGTCTGAGCCTGACCCAGGGCGTGCTGTGGACCCTCGGCCTGGCCTTGCCGGGCCTGCTGGGCGCGGTGCTGGCCCAGGGCAGCCTGGCCTCGCGGCTGGCGATGGCGTTTTCGCTGACCGCCCTGGTGGCACTCCAGATCCAGGCGAGCGCCGGCCTGCGCGAAGCCCACTTCGGCGTGTTCATCACCCTTGCGCTGCTGCTGGTGTACCTGGACTGGCGCCCCATCGTCTGGTCGGCGGCGCTGTTTGCGCTGCACCACCTGGGCTTTGACCGGCTGCAGGCCGCCGGCTGGGACCTGTACTGCCTGAACGAACCCAACCTGGGCCTGATCGTGGCGCACGCGGGTTACGTGGTCGCCCAGACAGCGTTCGAGGTGTACTTCGTCACCGGCCTGGCGCGCAGTGTGCGCAACAACGCCGAGGTGGCCCAGCTGGCCCAGCGCATGCAGGACCCGACCCACATCGTGCTGCGCGTCAGCGACCTGGCCGTGCGGGCACCGCTGGCCCAGGAACTCAAGGCGGTGCTGGCCCGCACCGCCGCTGCGGTGCAAACGGTGCGCGCCGCCGCCCAGGACATTCAGACCGCCAGCGGCGAAATCGCCAACGGCAACCAGGACCTGAGCAACCGCACCGAACAGACCGCCAGCCACCTGCAACAGGCCGCCAGCAGCATGGAAGCCCTGACCCGCGCGGTGCGACAGAGCACCGAAGCGGCGCGCCAGGCCGACGGCATGGCCCGCAGCGCCGCCGAGGTCGCGGTGCGCGGGGGTGGCGTGGTCAACCAGGTGGTCAGCACCATGGACGTGATCTCCGACAGCAGCCGCCAGATCGCCGACATCATCGGGGTGATCGACGGCATCGCCTTCCAGACCAACATCCTGGCCCTGAACGCGGCGGTGGAGGCCGCGCGCGCCGGCGAACAGGGGCGCGGCTTTGCGGTGGTGGCCGGCGAGGTGCGCAACCTGGCCCAGCGCAGCGCCCAGGCGGCCAAAGAGATCAAGGACCTGATCAACGCCAGCGTGGCCAACGTGGAGGGCGGCAGCGCCCTGGTGCAGCAGGCCGGCAGCACGATGCAAGAGGTGGTCCGGAGCGTGCAGCAGGTCAGCGCCATCATCGCCGACATCAGCCACGGCTCGGTCGACCAGAGCGAGGGCCTGGCCCAGATCAGCGAAGCGGTGAACCGCCTGGACCAGATGACCCAGCAGAACGCCGCGCTGGTCGAAGAAAGCGCCGCGGCCGCCGCCAGCCTGCACGCCCAAGCCGAGCGGATGGCGCAGGCGGTCGAGGTTTTCCGGCTTTAAATCTGCTCCCACCATGTCTGTCACCACCCCCCTCCCGCGCAGCGTGGCCTGGCTGGGCCACGGCGGCCTGCTGCCCTTCCTCGCCCTGGCGGGCCTGGTCGCCCTGGACCCGTCCCGGCAGTCGTTGTGGACCCTGGCCCTGGTGGCCTACGGCGCCGTCATTCTGAGTTTTGTGGGGGCGCTGCATTGGGCGTTTGCCATGCTGCTGCCCGACCTGCCGGCAGACACCCGCGGCCGGATGTACGCGTGGAGCACCCTGCCGGCTTTGATGGGGTGGGTCGCCGTCTGGCTCGGCTGGCCGCTGGCGGTGGCCTGTTTGGTGCCCGGCCTGGTGCTGCACTACCTGCAGGATCGCCGCCTGGTCGCGCGTACCGCGCTGCCCACTTGGTACCTGCCCCTGCGCGGTCGCCTGACCGCCGTGGCCTGCATCGCCCTGACACTGGCCTGGCTGGCGAGCACACTGGGCTGACTGGCGACGAGCGCCGGCTCAGGCGCCGGCGGGGTCCGGCCGCCGGGTCATGTGCTCGGCAAAGTTCAGCAGCAGCCGCAAACCGGGTTGCTGGGCGCCGTCGGCACCCCAGCGCGCGGCCAGGGCCTGGCGCAGCCCCTCCAACCTGTCGCCCTGCATCCCGGAAATATCGGCCAGGCCCATGTCCCAGTCGTCAAAATAACGCCGGTCGGTCTCGCCCTGCACGTGCACGTACAGGTGGCGGTGCAGACTGGAGCGGCGCACCCGTTCCATCACGCGCTCCAGCCCTTGCGCCGGCCCTTCGAGGTACTGGAAAAAATTGCCGTCGTGGTAGAGCAAGAGCCCGGTCACGCCGACCTCGCGGTTGAAGGCCTTGGCACGGGCCACCAGCGCCGCCAGTTCGTCCGCGGTCAGGGGCTGTACCGCGTGGCTGTCGTAGGTCAAGGCCATCAGCCGCGCGGGATCGGGCGCCACCACCGGCCCCGGCGCGGCGGGCGCGGCGGCCTGCTCGGGCAAGGTGGCGCGGGGCAGCTCCACCCAGAACTCCGACCCCACGCCCTCGGTGCTGCGCAAACCCATGTCGCCGGCCATCTGACGGGCGATGCGGCGCGCCAGCGTCAGGCCGATGCCGGTGCCCCCGACTTCGCCCCCCTCGGCCGCCCCACGCTGGAAAGGCTCGAACACCGCGGCCTGGTGCTGTGGCGGGATGCCCTGCCCGGTGTCCTGCACCGACAAGCGGACCCGCCCGCCCGGCCACTCGGCGGCACACAGGACAACGTGACCACCCGGGCGGTTGTATTTGATGGCGTTGGACAGGAGGTTCTGCAGCACCTGGTGCAGGCGCTGCGGGTCGGCCAGCACCCCCAGGCGAGGCACCTGGGACCGCATCGCCACCCGGCGCGCGTCGGCCAGGGGCGCCAACTGCCGCAGGCAGGCGTCGACGGCGGCCTGCAGGTCCACCGGCGCGATCTGCAGGACCGCATGCCCGGACTCCAGCTTGTTCAGGTCCAGCAGTTCGTTGATCAGCGACAGCAACTGCTGACCGGCTTTTTCAATTTCCCCCACGCTGTCGGCCTGCGAAGGGCTCAGAGGCTCCAGCCGCAGCAACTGGGTGAAGCCCAGAATGGCGCTCATCGGAGTCCGCAACTCGTGGGACACCGAGGCCAGAAACTCACGGCTCACCGCCCCAGGGACCTGGGTCGGGTCAAGATCAGAACGTCCGGAGGGAGAAAGCATGCCGTGACCTTTCTGCCCGCCATGGACGGGCCCACACAGCGGTTGACGAGCCTGTCACGGCGACACACGCATGGGCTTGGTGCAGACCCCGCCACGCGACGACAAATGAGATATTCCGAACATTGAAATTCGCCCCGGACTGCTGTCGTGCACCCCACTGAAGCGAGCCAGACCCGCCTGCAGAGCGAATTCGTCTTTAAATCAACGGTTTGGCGCGGCTGGCGGGGATCGAACCCACGACCCTCGGCTTCGGAGGCCGATACTCTATCCACTGAGCTACAGCCGCACACAGAACAACTTACAGACATTCTAGCAGCCCACGCCCTGCTGCCCCGGGTTTGCCGCCCCCGGGAGTGGGGACGGCTATAATCCACGATTGCCCGGCGCCTTAGCGCCCGCAGGCGCACCTTCTCAGCACCCGTCCCTACCGAGGAAACCATGAGCGACAACGCGCACGACTCCCACACCGGTCCGATCAAGACGCCCAAGCAACTGCTTTGGACTTCTTTCTTCTCTTTCGTGCTGCCCGTGTTTCTCATCATCGGCCTGGTGTTTTACGTCACCCGGGCCGACAAGCCCGCGGCAGGCGCGGTGAACACCGAATTGGCCACGGCCCAGCGCATCCAGCGCGTGGGTGCGGTGGAACTGCGCGACGCCAACCGCCCGCTGCAGGCCGGCGCCGACGTGTACAAAGCCCAATGCGCAGCCTGCCACGATGCCGGCATGGTCGGCGCCCCCAAGTTCGGCTCCGCCGGTGAATGGGCCCCGCGCATTCGGACCGGCTTTGACAGCCTGGTCCAGTCGGCCCTCAAAGGCAAGGGCGCCATGGGCGCACAAGGTGGCGGCGCCTTCGAAGACCTGGAAATCGCCCGGGCCGTGGCCCACATGGCGAACGCAGGTGGCGCTTCCTTCCCCGAGCCGGCGGCCCCCGCTCAGGCCGAAAAGCCGGCCCAGTGACCCCCTGACGCCTCCCGTCCAAAAGCCCAGCAGACGCTGGGCTTTTTTGCGTCAGCAGACGCTGCCGCGCTCACCGCTTGGGCTCAGCACGCAAGTGCCCAGTTCGGGCAATGACGCGAACGGGCATTCCTGCGGCGTCCACCGGCCGGACTCCACCGCTTCGGCCGCCCAGTGCATGTCCAGCGTGTGCACCACGCCCAGGCCCAGGTCCGTGACGAGGTACAGGTGGCCCTGCTCGTCCAGCCAGCTGGACCGGTACACGGCCGGCTGGCCCGTGTGGCTGCTGACGCCCCCCTCCGGTGACAGGCGCCACACCCAGGGCGCCCGCTCCAGCTCCACATACACCCGCTGCGGCCCGTTCTGGAAAAACCAGCGCCCGCGCTCGTCGCAGCCGTAATTGCGCTCGATGAACTCGATCAGCTTGCGGTGCCTCAGCTCGCTGCCCCGGCTCTGCGGCGTGGCCCCCGGCCCCGCAAACGGTCCGGCCGCCTGCGCGGCGTCGTCGCGCATCCACCAGCGCCCACGGGCATCCAGGCCCAGCCAGCCATAACAATCGGGCACGTTCGGCCACTTGGCCATCGCGGCCTTGACGATGTCGTCCATGTTCACACTCCTGCGGCGTCGCGCAACCAGTCGCACACCCGCCCCGGCATGCCCAACACATGGCCCGGCCAACCCGGGCTTCCGCGGCTTTCACAAAATCCCACGTGCCCACCGTGCACCGGCTGCCACAGGGTCACCCAGGGCCCCACCGCGTCGGGCCGAGGCAGGCTCGACACCGGCACGAACGGATCGTTGCGCGCGTTCAGCACCAGGGCCGGCAGGCGCACCTCGGCCAACCGCGGTTTCGCCGCGGCCCGCCGCCAGTAGTCCTCGGTGCCCGCAAAGCCGTGCAAGGGGCCGGTGAAGGCGTCGTCAAAGGCGTACAGCGTGCGGGCCCGGCGCACGGTCTCCAGGTCAAACAGACCCGGGTACTGCCGCCACTTGGCCTCGGCTTTCTGCAACATGGTGCGCAAGAACATGCGCGCATACACCCAGCGGTTGAAGCCGCGGTCGATGGCCGCACCCGCAGCGCCCAGGTCCAAAGGCGCCGACACCGCGGCCAGCGCCCGCACCCGGTGCGCAGCCTGCTGCCCTGCCTCTTGGGCCCAGCGCATCAAGGCGTTGCCGCCCAGCGACACCCCCACTGCGAGCAAGGGGCGCCCCGGGAATCGCTCGCGGAACTGGCCCAGCATCCAGTCGATTTCCGCGTGATCGCCCGAGTGGTAGGCCCGTGGCGCCAGGTTGATTTCGCCCGAACAGCCGCGAAAATGCGGCACCGCCATGTCCCAGTCGCGGGCCTGCGCCTGCACCGCGAAGGCCTGGGCGTAGTGGCTGGCCGAGGAGCCCTCTAACCCGTGGAACACCACCAGCACAGGCCGTGCCGGGGCCGGCTCCGGGGTCGAGGCCCTGATCACCTGGTCCACATCGATGAAATCGCCATCCGGCGTGTACCAACGCTGCCGCACCCAGCGCGGTGCCACACCGCCGTGTGGCTGCGCCCACAAGGCCGACCAGATGGTCTGCGCGTTCCCGCCAGGCAACCACCACGGGTGCGGCCACGGCCCCGCCTCGTCCATCAGTGCAAGGTGCCGTTGGACAGCGGCATGTGCGCCTCGGGTATCGGCGTGGCCGCCGGGCTGGCGTGGTGCACCACCAGGCGCCATCCTTTGGCCGTACGGGCGTACACATGGGTCGCATTCACCACCGCCTGCGACAAGCCGTCGTCGGTCGGCACATCGACCCGCTCCACCACGCTGTGGACCGCCAGATGGCCTACCGCGGCGCGGTGCACCACCTCGGCCCGCACCGCGATCGGTCCGCGCTCGAACATGCGGGCAAACGCCTCCCGGATGGCCGCCAAACCGACCAGGCGCGGCCCCGCCGGGTGCACGCACACCGGCTCCTCGTCGTCGATCCAACAGGCCATCAGGGCCTCCACATCGCCCAGGTGCAGGGCTTCGTAAAAAGCGTGCTCGACATCGTCCACGCTGGTGTCGGGGGGCAAGGGGCGTCGCATACCCCTTATTGTGCACGGACGAAAAAAAACCGCCTCCAAAGAGGCGGTTTCTGCGAAGCGCAGCCCGGGGGCGTCACTTCTTCTGGCGGTACTTGCGCAGGGCGGCAATCTGCGCCGCCATGACCGCGAGTTCCGACGTGGCCTTGGCCAGATCGACGTCGCTCTTGGCGTTTTTCAGCGCTTCCTCGGCAGCCTTGCGGGCTTCGGTGGCCTTGGCTTCGTCCAGGTCCTTGCCGCGGATGGCGGTGTCGCTCAACACGGTCACCACCTTGGGCTGCACCTCGAGGATGCCACCGGCCACGAACACGAACTCCTCGCCGCCGTCGGCTTTCTCGATCCGCACCGCGCCCGGCCGGATGCGGGTGATCAGCGGGATGTGGCCGGGCAGAATGCCCAGCTCGCCCGACTCACCCGGCAACGCCACAAACTTGGCAGGCCCGCTGAAGATCGACTCTTCGGCACTCACCACCTCGACTTGTATCGTGCTCATCATTACTCCTAGTTGAATCTGAGTGAAAGCGAGTAGTCGGGTGCCTGGCTAGGCGCCGCGCACAGCCGTACAAGGGGGTACGGCGAGCACGGCAACGACGCCAGGCGCCCGAATACGAAGCTTTACGCCAGCTTCTTGGCCTTTTCGAAGGCTTCGTCGATGGTCCCGACCATGTAGAAGGCCTGCTCGGGCAGGTGGTCGCACTCGCCGGCGGTGATCATCTTGAAACCACGGATGGTTTCGGACAGCGGCACGTACTTGCCAGGCGCGCCGGTGAACACTTCGGCGACGTGGAAGGGCTGCGACAGGAAGCGCTGGATCTTGCGGGCGCGGGCCACGGCCAGCTTGTCTTCCGGCGCCAGTTCGTCCATGCCCAGAATGGCGATGATGTCGCGCAGTTCCTTGTAGCGCTGCAGCGTGCCCTGCACGGCGCGGGCGGTTTCGTAGTGGTCCTGGCCCACGACCAGCGGGTCCAGCTGGCGGCTGGTGGAGTCCAGCGGATCCACGGCGGGGTAAATACCCAGCGCAGCGATGTCACGGGACAGCACCACGGTGGAGTCCAGGTGGGCGAAGGTGGTGGCGGGCGACGGGTCGGTCAAGTCGTCGGCCGGCACGTACACGGCCTGGATCGAGGTGATCGAGCCCACTTTGGTGGAGGTGATGCGCTCTTGCAGGCGGCCCATTTCCTCGGCCAGCGTCGGCTGGTAACCCACGGCGGACGGCATGCGGCCCAGCAGCGCGGACACTTCGGTACCGGCCAGGGTGTAACGGTAGATGTTGTCCACGAAGAACAGCACGTCACGGCCTTCGTCACGGAAGGACTCGGCGATGGTCAGACCGGTCAGGGCCACGCGCAGACGGTTGCCCGGGGGCTCGTTCATCTGGCCGTACACCATGGCCACTTTGGATTCGGCCAGGTTGTCCAACTTCACCACACCGGAATCGGCCATTTCGTGGTAGAAGTCGTTGCCTTCACGGGTGCGCTCACCCACGCCAGCGAACACGGACAGACCGCTGTGCGCCTTGGCAATGTTGTTGATGAGCTCCATCATGTTCACGGTCTTGCCCACACCGGCGCCACCGAACAGACCCACTTTACCGCCCTTGGCGAACGGACACACCAGGTCGATCACCTTGATGCCGGTTTCCAGCAGCTCTTGCGACGGGCTCAGCTCGTCGTAGGCCGGGGCCTTGCGGTGGATGGAGGCGGTCAGCTCTTGCGACACTTCACCGCGCTCGTCGATCGGGTTGCCCAGCACGTCCATGATGCGGCCCAGCGTGGCCTTGCCCACGGGCACGGTGATGGGCGCGTTGGTGTTGGACACCACCATGCCGCGACGCAGACCGTCGGAAGAACCCAGCGCAATGGTGCGGACCACGCCGTCACCCAACTGCTGCTGCACTTCCAGGGTCAGCGTGGAACCATCCATCTTCAGCGCGTCGTACACGCGGGGCATCTGGTCGCGCGGGAACTCGACGTCCACCACGGCACCGATACACTGAACAATCTTGCCTTGGGCTTGAGCCATGATTGATACCTTTTGATTTCTCTAAATTCTTGAGTCCCCGGCCTCAGACGGCCGCGGCGCCTGCCACGATTTCCGACAACTCTTTGGTGATGCCGGCCTGACGGGTCTTGTTGTAGACCAGCTTCAGTTCGTTGATCACGTTGCCGGCGTTGTCGGTCGCGGCCTTCATGGCCACCATGCGCGCCGACTGCTCGGACGCCATGTTCTCGGCCACAGCCTGGTACACCTGGGCTTCCACGTAGCGGATCAGCAACTCGTCGATCACGGTCTGCTGGTCCGGCTCGTAGATGTAGTCCCAATCGTGGCCGGCTTCACCGGTTTCCAGGTCCTGGGTGCTCAAGGGCAGCAGCTGTTGCACCACCGCCTCTTGCTTCATCGTGTTGATGAACTTGGTGTAGCACAGGTACACCGCGCTGATGCGACCTTCGGTGTAAGCATCGAGCAGCACCTTGACCGGACCGATCAGCTTGTCGAGGTGCGGCGTGTCGCCCAGACCGGTGACCTGCGACACCACCTTTGCGCCGATGCGGTTCAAAAAGCCCAGGCCCTTGTTGCCGATGGCCACCGCTTCCGCGGTGTGGCCCTTGGCCTGCAGGTCCTTGAGCTGGTTCGTCACCTGGCGCAGCACGTTGGTGTTCATGCCGCCACACAGGCCCTTGTCGGTGGTCACCACGATCATGCCCGCCGTGGTGGCGTCGTCGTGGCTCACCATGAAGGGGTGCGTGTAGTCCGGGTTGGCACGGCTCAGGTTGGCAGCGATCTGGCGCACCTTCTCGCTGAACGGCCGGGCCATGCGCATGCGGTCCTGCGCCTTGCGCATTTTGGAGGCGGCCACCATTTCCATGGCTTTGGTGATCTTCTTGGTGTTTTCCACCGATTTGATCTTGCCGCGTATTTCCTTGCCTGCTGCCATTGATGCTCCTTAATCGGTCGCTCGCGCGCCGCTTAGTAGGTGCCGCTCTTCTTGAACTCGGCGATGGCCGCGTTCAATTCGGCTTCGGCGTCCTTGTCCATGGCCTTGGCGCTTTCCAGCTTGGCCAGCAACGCAGCGTGCTTGTGCTTCAGGTGGCCGTGCATGCCAGCTTCGAAAGCCAGGATCTTCTTGACGTCCACGTCGTCCATGAAGCCCTTGTTCACGGCGTACAGGGTCGCACCCATCAGGCTGATGGACTGCGGGCTGTACTGGGCCTGCTTGAGCAGTTCGGTCACGCGGGCACCGCGGTCCAGCTGCTTGCGGGTGGCTTCGTCCAGATCGGAAGCAAACTGCGCAAACGCAGCCAGTTCGCGGTACTGCGCCAGGTCGGTACGGATACCGCCGGACAGGCCCTTGACCAGCTTGGTCTGGGCGGCACCACCCACGCGGGACACCGAGATACCGGCGTTGATGGCGGGGCGGATACCGGCGTTGAACAGGCTGGTTTCCAGGAAGATCTGACCGTCGGTGATGGAAATCACGTTGGTCGGCACGAAGGCGGACACGTCACCGGCTTGGGTTTCGATGATCGGCAGCGCGGTCAGTGAGCCGGTCTTGCCCTTGACTTCACCTTTGGTGAAGGCCTCGACGTAGTCGGCGTTCACGCGGGCGGCGCGTTCCAGCAGGCGGCTGTGCAGGTAGAACACGTCGCCGGGGTAGGCTTCGCGGCCCGGCGGGCGGCGCAGCAGCAGCGACACTTGGCGGTAGGCCACGGCCTGCTTGGACAGGTCGTCGTACACGATCAGGGCGTCTTGGCCGCGGTCGCGGAAGTACTCGCCCATGGTGCAGCCGGAGTAAGCCGACAGGTACTGCATGGCAGCGGATTCGGAGGCGGAAGCGGCCACCACGATGGTGTAGTCCATCGCACCGGCTTGCTCCAGGGCGCGCACCACGTTCTTGATCGACGACGCCTTCTGGCCGATGGCGACGTAGATACAGGTCATGTTCTGACCCTTCTGGTTGATGATCGCGTCGATCGCCACGGCGGTCTTGCCGGTCTGGCGGTCACCGATGATCAACTCGCGCTGGCCACGGCCGACGGGCACCATCGAGTCGATGGACTTCAGGCCGGTCTGCATCGGCTGGTCCACGGACTGACGGGCGATCACGCCCGGCGCCACTTTTTCGATCACGTCGGTCATCTTGGCGTTGATCGGACCTTTGCCGTCGATCGGAGCGCCCAGGGCGTTGACCACGCGGCCCACCAGCTCGGGGCCCACCGGCACTTCCAGGATGCGGCCGGTGCACTTGACCGTGTCGCCTTCGGAAATGTGCTCGTATTCGCCCAGGATCACGGCGCCCACGGAGTCACGCTCCAGGTTCAGCGCCAGACCGAAAGTGGCCTGACCGTCCTTGTTGGCGGGGAATTCCAGCATCTCGCCCTGCATCACGTCGCTCAGGCCGTGGATGCGGACGATACCGTCGGTCACGGACACCACGGTACCCTGGTTGCGCACATCGGCAGAGGGGGCCAAGCCTTCGATGCGGGACTTGATCAGTTCAGAAATTTCTGCGGGATTGAGTTGCATGACTCTTTCCTTCTTTCGTAAATTGTGACGCTTCGGGACACACCGCGGCTCACGCCGTCAGGGCCACTCTCATTTGTTCCAGACGGGCTTTGACGGAGGTGTCCAGCACCTCGTCACCCACCACCACGCGCACGCCGCCGATCAGTTCGGGTTGCAGCTGGATCTGCAGATTCAGCTGGCGTCCGAAACGCTTTTCAAGAACGCCGGCCAGGTCGGCCAGTGCGGCACCTTCGATGGGGTAGGCGCTGTACACCACCGCATCGGAGCTGCCTTGCTGGGCGTTCATCAGAGCGCGGAACTGCTGGGCCATTTCCGGCAACACCGAGACGCGGGCGTTCTCGATGACGGTGCGCAGGAAGTTCTGGCCCTGCTCGGGCAGCGCCGGCTTGACCAGCCCGGCGATCACGTCGAACACCTGTTCGTTCGTGACTTTCGGGTTGTCGGCCAACTGCAGCAATTGCTCATCGCCTGCGATGGCGGCCAATTGCTCCAGCCACTCGTTCGTGGCGGCCGCATTGGCCTGGGCGGCCTTGAACAGTGCTTCGGCGTAGGGTCGTGCTAGGGTGGCGAGTTCGGCCATGGGTCAACCTTTGTGCGCGGGGATCAGAGTTCGGTCTTCAGGCGGGTCAGCAGCTCGGCGTGGACGCCGGCGTTGATCTCGCGCTGGAGGATTTGCTCGGCGCCCTTGACAGCCAGACCGGCCACTTGCTCGCGCAGGGCTTCACGGGCCTTGTAGATGGCCTGTTCGGCTTCGGCCTGGGCAGCGGCGGTGATCTTCGCGGCCTCGTCGGTGGCGCGGGCCTTGGCCTCTTCGATGATCTGCTGTGCACGGCGCTCGGCGTCGGCCAGGCGACCGGCGGATTCGTTGCGCGACTTGCTCAACTCTTCCTCGACACGCTTGTTGGCCACGGCCAACTCGGTCTTCGCTGTCTCGGAGGCAGCCAGACCTTCGGAAATCTTTTGCGCGCGCTCATCCAGCGCCTTGGCGATCGGGGGCCACACGAACTTCATCGTGAACCACACCAGGACCGCGAAGACGATCGCTTGCGCAAAGAGGGTTGCATTGATATTCATCGCAACGCCTTTCTGTGTGTTATCGAAAGTTGAAACGCTGATGCTGTGGCGCATACCCCGGCGCACGCACCGGGGTACCCTTCCTCACAGCAAACTATCAGATGACGAAGGGGTTCGCGAAAGCGAACAGCAGGGCAACGGCCACACCGATCAGGAACGCAGCGTCGATCAGACCCGCCAGAATGAACATCTTGGTCTGCAGGTCGTTCATCAGCTCGGGCTGACGAGCGGAGGACTCGAGGAACTTGCCACCCATGATTGCGATACCGATAGAGGCGCCGACGGCACCCAGAGCGACGATCAGACCGCAAGCCAGTGCGACGAGACCCAGAACGTTTTCCATGATGACTCCTTTGAGAGATGAGAGGAAGGTTAAGTTGAGAGAACGAGAAACACAGTGCGCGGGTTACGCGAACTCAGTGCGCATCATGCGCTTGACCCAGATAAATCAGAGTCAGCATCATGAAGATGAACGCCTGCAAGGTGATGACCAGGATGTGGAACAGGGTCCACACCGTGCCGGCGACCAAGTGCCCGACGAATAACAGGCCACCCGTGAGCGAGAGAGTGGCGTAACCACCCAGCAGCGCGATCAGCATGAAGACCAGTTCACCCGCGAACATGTTGCCAAACAACCGCATGCCGTGCGAAACGGTTTTCGCCACGAATTCGATCATTTGCATGAGGAAGTTCACCAGACCCAAGGGGATGGCAAACAAAGGATTCTTGCTGGTGCCGAACGGCGCACTGATCAACTCGTGCGACCAGCCACCCAGGCCCTTGATTTTGATGTTGTAGAACACGCACATGATCAGCACGGATACCGACAGACCCAGGGTGGTCGACAGGTCGGCGGTCGGCACGACACGCAGGTGGTCGGAATAACCCATGGCCGGCCCGGCCACGTGCCAGATGGCGGGCAGGGCGTCCACCGGCAGCATGTCCATGAAGTTCATCATGAAGATCCAGCAGAACACGGTCAGCGCCATCGGGCTCACCAATTTGCGGCTCTGGGCATTGTGGATCAGGCCCTTGGCCTGGTTGTCCACCAGCTCGACCAACATTTCCACCGCAGCCTGGAAGCGACCCGGCACGCCGGCCGTGGCCTTGCGCGCGGCCAGCCACAGCACGAAGCAGACGAGCAGACCCAGCACCGAGCTGAACACCACCGAATCGATGTTGATCACCGAGAAATCGACGATGCCGGTTTGCTTCTTGTTCGCCAGGTGGGCCAGGTGGTGGCCGATGTATTCACCCGGGGTGGGTCCTGCGCCTTCAGTTGCCATGGTTGAATCTGCCCATCAAAAGTCAAAAATCACACATCAAAGCGAGCGAGTGCGGTTCAGCCAGAAGCCCAGCCAATACGCCTTCAGCACCACCACCAGCCCGGCCACCAGGCCCAGCCAGCTCAGGTCCGGCACCCAGCGCGGGGCCGACCACATCATGGCCAGCGCCAACAGCACCTTGATGCCTTCCCAAAAAAACACCCCTGCCAACGACAGACGCGCCGCCCCCGGGAACAGGCGCACCACCATCCGCGACAGCGGACTGGACGACACCCCGTAGGCCATCAGCGCCGAAGGCAGCGCGATGCACAGCCCCCCGTAGAACACCGACCAGCCGACCGCGGCACGCTGGGTCAGCAACCCGGCCACCAGCGGCGCGACACACAACAGCACGAACTGCCACCGCACCACACGCCAGGGCGACATCTGCGGCTGGCGCGCCCGCCACTGCTGCGCTTCTTCGCGCGTCAGGGGCTTGAATTCTTCGATTTGCACCTCATCTGTCCAAGCATCGGGCGCTGGTGGCGCCGTGTGGACTTGAGGAGACGATGGCTGGTGAGTCATTGTCCGATCCTCAAATTACATGCAGGTTACAAGCCGCGCCGACCGAGGACAGCCAGCAAAGCCCCGCATTATACGTAGAAACCCCAGGCGACCGTCAAGCTTTTTGACGGCGCTTGTTTGCTCGCGCCTTGGGGATAATGGACCGACCCACCCCTCCACGACCACACAGCATGAAGCACATCCCACCCGAGCAGTCGCTCATCGAATACCCCTGCGACTTCCCGATCAAGGTCATGGGCGTGCACGTCGAGGGGTTTGCCGCCGCCATCGCCCACGTGGCCACGCAGTTCGACCCGGCCTTCGATGCCGGCACCATCGAACACCGCCCCAGCAAAAGCGGCAACTACCTGGGCCTGACCGTCACCGTGCGCGTGACCAGCCGCGAGCAACTCGACGAGCTTTACCGCACCCTGACCACCCACCCCATGGTCAAGGTCGTGCTGTGAACCTGCGGGTGCGCGAACTTGGGCGGGTCGATTACCTGCCCACCTACGAAGCCATGCAGCGCTTCACCGCCGAGCGCAGCGCCGACACCGCCGACGAACTCTGGCTGTGCGAGCACCCGCCGGTGTTCACCCAGGGCCTGGCCGGCAAGGCCGACCACGTGCTGCTGCCCGGCGACATCCCGGTGGTGGCCACCAACCGCGGCGGCCAGGTCACCTACCACGGCCCCGGCCAAGTCGTGGCCTACCCCCTGATCGACCTGCAGCGCGCCGGCTACTTCGTCAAGGAATACGTCTACCGGCTGGAAGAAGCGGTGATCCGCACCCTGCGCCACTGGCACGTGACCGGGCACCGCGTGGCCAGCGCGCCCGGCATTTACGTCCGGCTGGCCAACCCCTTCGACCACAGCGCCCTGACCGGCCCGCGCCCCGGCGGCGACCCTTTCGCCGGCCTGGGCAAGATCAGCGCCCTGGGCATCAAGGTGCAGCGCCACAGCACCTACCACGGCCTGGCCTTGAACGTGGCCATGGACCTGGAACCCTACCGCCGCATCAACCCCTGCGGCTACGCCGGCCTGCAAACCGTGGACCTTTCTACAATCGGGGTACAGGCATCGCCCGCCGAGGTGGCCGCAGTGTTGAGCCAACAGCTCGGCGCCCTGCTGGCCCCTTGAGCCCCCGACACCCCACACGGAACCCGCACCATGAGCACCCCTCCCGTCGTTCGCGACGCGGCCCCGGCCGACCAGTACGACCCCACCGCCAAGCAGAAAAGCCAGGCCAAGACGGCCCGCATCCCGATCAAGGTGGTGCCGGCCGAGGTGCTGAAAAAACCCGATTGGATCCGCGTCAAGGCCGGCTCGCCCAGCACCCGCTTCTACGAGATCAAGGACATCCTGCGCCAGAACAAGCTGGTGACGGTGTGCGAGGAAGCGTCCTGCCCCAACATCGGCGAATGCTTCGGCAAGGGCACGGCCACCTTCATGATCATGGGCGACAAGTGCACCCGCCGCTGCCCCTTCTGCGACGTGGGCCACGGCCGCCCGGACCCGCTCGACGTGAACGAGCCCGAGAACCTGGCCAAGACCATCGCGGCGCTGAAGCTGAAGTACGTGGTGATCACCAGCGTGGACCGCGACGACCTGCGCGACGGCGGCGCCGGGCACTTTGTGGCCTGCATCCAGAAAACCCGCGAGCTGTCACCGCTGACGCAGATCGAGGTGCTGGTGCCCGACTTTCGCGGCCGGGACGACCGCGCGCTGGAGATCCTGAAGGCCGCGCCGCCCGACGTGATGAACCACAACCTGGAAACCGTGCCGCGCCTGTACAAGGAAGCGCGCCCGGGTTCCGACTACGCCTTCAGCCTGAACCTGCTGAAAAAGTTCAAGGCCCTGCACCCCGACGTGCCCACCAAGAGCGGACTGATGGTGGGCCTGGGCGAAACCGACGAGGAAATCCTGGACGTGATGCGCGACATGCGCGCCCACGACATCGACATGCTGACCATTGGCCAATACCTGGCGCCCAGCGGCCACCACCTGCCGGTGCGCCGCTACGTGCACCCGGACACCTTCAAGATGTTCGAGGCCCAGGCCTACGAGATGGGTTTTTCCCACGCCGCCGTGGGGGCCATGGTGCGCAGCAGCTACCACGCCGACCAGCAGGCGCACGCGGCCGGGGTCTGACCCCCGGGCAACACCGCCCAACGCAAGGCCCCAGCCCACGCGAACAAAAAAGGCCACTCCTCAGGAGTGGCCTTTTGCTTGGCTGGCGCGGGTGAAAATCCCGCGCTGCTACCGCAAACTCACTTGGCCTTGGCGGTCTCCACCACCGTCACTTCCACGCGGCGGTTCTTGGCGCGGCCTTCGCGGGTGTCGTTGCTGGCCACGGGCTCGCTTTCGCCCTTGCCTTCGGCGCGCACCTTGTCGGCCGGCAGGCCCTGGCTCACCAGGTAGTCCTTCACGGCGTTGGCACGGCGCTCCGACAGGGCCTGGTTGTAGGCATCGGACCCCATGCCGTCGGTGTGGCCCACGGCGATCGCCACATCCAGGCTCATGCCCTTGATTTTGGTGACCAGCTCGTCCAAGCCCTTCTTGCCTTCGGGCTTGAGTTCGGCCTTGTCGAAGTCGAAGAGCGCATCGGACTTGAAGGTGACTTTGGTGGGCGCAGGTGCAGCGGCCGCCGGGGCGGGTGCAGCGGGACGGGCACGCACCGGGGCGTCGGCCACGGCCTTGGCCTTGTCCACGGCCAGCAGGGCAGGCGTTTCAAACGGACACAGCTCTTCCGGCGGCAACAGGCCGCGGTCTTGGCCCACGTCTTCCAGGGTGGGCTGGTTGGCGCGGGTCACGCCCAGGGCCGACACCAGACGGCCCATGCTGGACAGGGTGCGGGCCTGGGCCACGAACTCGTTGTACTGGGCGTTCAGGTAGGCCCGGCTGGCTTCGAAGTATTCGTTCTGGGTGTCGAGCACGTCGAGCAGGGTGCGCTGGCCGATGTCGAACTGCTGGCGGTAGGCCTCGCGCGCCACTTCGGTGGACAGGCGGTGCTGGTTCAGGTAACCGAGTTGTTCGTTCAAGCGGACCACGTCGTTGTAGGCGATGGCCAGGGTCTGGCGCACGTCACGGCAAGCCTTCTCCTGCAGATCGCGGGCCTGTTTGTTGAACTCCACCGCCTGCGATTCGCGGGCCTTGTCGGCACCGCCGCGGTACAGGTTGTAGTTCAGCAGCACCTCGGCCACGGTGTCGCGGCTGTTGCCCTGGACGTTGTCGATGTTGTGGCCCCAGGTCTGGCGGATGCGGAAGTCCACCCGCGGCCAGTAGCCGGCCTTGCGCGATTCGATCTGCGAACGCGTGGAGCGCACGTTCTCGTAGGCGGCGTTGATGGTGGGGCTGTTGGGCAGGCCCTCGGTCATGGCCTGGGTCATGCTGCCGGGCAGGCCCTGGAGCTTGAGGCCCCCGGCCATGGGCGGCAGCGTGGCCGGCGGTACCACGCCCATGATGCGCTGGTAACGCGCGCTCACGTCGTGCAGGTTGGACACCTCGGTCAGCAGGTTGGACTCGGCCAGGGCCAGACGGCCGGTGGCCTGGTCGGTGTCCACACGGCGGCTGACACCTGCGCTGGAGCGTTCTTCGATCTGGTTGGCGGTGACCTTGTGCTCCACGAAGTTCTGCTTGGCCTCTTCCACCAGGGCGGAATAGCGGGCCACGTCGGCGTAGGCGCGGGCGGCTTCCAGGGCCACGGTTTCGGCGGCCTCCAGCAACTCGTAGTAGCGGGTGAGCTTGGCGTAGCTCAGGCGCTGCACCTCGTTCTTGGTGTAGAAGCCGTCGAACAGGGTTTGCGTCAGGGTCAGGGCACCGCCGTTGCGGCTGTAGGTGCCGGAGTCGCCGCTGGGCAGCACGCCAGGGCCCTTGTTGCGCTCTACACCGAAACCGTGGGTCAGGTCCACCTGGGGCCGCCAGCCGGCCTTGGCGACGTCCTTTTCGGCGTCGGCGGCGGTGAAGTTGTGCCAGCGGGCCTGGACTTCGGGGTTGTTGGCAACGGCCTGGCGGATGGCCGCGACCATGGGCTCGGGCAGGGCCTGGGCCAAGGCGGCCTGGGCACTGAACACCACCACGGCCATGGCGACCGCGGTCAAAGCGGTTTGGGCTTTCATTTGGATTTCCCCTTGGGTTGCGCGTCCCCGGCTTCCGGAAACGCAAGACTTACTTCAGACAACCGACTATCATTCGAATCAAATCGGACGATCATTGTCTTGCGGTATCCTAATCAACGTCAAGGTCTTTTGTGTGGGGGGCTTGCGTTTTTTTCTACCAAGCTTTATGAACCGCAACACGTGAGGCATTTTTTCAGTATCGTCCGGGTTTCTGGGTCGCTGTGGTGGGCGGGCCTGGGCTTGCTCGCGTCGCTGTGGGGCCTGACCCTGGCCGCCCCCAACCTGGACCGCATGCAGACGCTGGCCCAGGAACGCTACGGCGCCCAGGCCACCCAGACGGTGGCCGCCTGGCGGCGCATGATGGAAGACAACCGCAGCCAACCGGTGGAACAGAAACTGGCCGCGGTCAACACCTTCTTCAACCGGCGCATCTTTTACGAATTGGACCCGGTGGTGTGGCAGCAGAACGACTACTGGGCCACGCCGCTGGAATTCATGGGCCGCGCCACCGGCGACTGCGAGGACTTCGCCATCGCCAAGTACATGACGCTGTTGCTGCTGGACGTGCCCAACGACAAGCTGCGCATGATCTACGTGCGCGCCCGCACCGCCGGCGCCAAGACCGAAGCGCACATGGTGCTGGGCTATTTCGAAGACCCGACCGGCGAGCCGGTGATCCTGGACAACCTCATCAGCAGCGTGCGGCCGGCCGCACAGCGCACCGACCTGTCACCCGTGTTCAGCTTCAATCAGCAAGGCCTGTGGGTGGCCGGACAATCCGCCTCGGCGGCCGACCCCACCGCCCGCCTGTCCAAATGGCGCGAGGTGCTGGAACGGATGAAACAGGAGGGTTTGTGAAGCACATACCCGCCATACCCAAGGGGCTCTAGCATGTCACTCATCAAACAACTCTGGACCGCGATCGCGCTGGTCATGACCCTGGCCTTCGGCGGCAGCCTGGTGGTCAGCGTGCTGTCGGCGCGGCATTACCTGGAGCAACAGCTGCAGGTGAAGAACATCGACAACGCGACCTCGCTGGCGCTGTCGCTGACGCAGCTCGACAAAGACCCGGTGACGGTGGAGCTGCAGGTGTCGGCGCAGTTCGACGCGGGGCACTACCGCTTCATCCGCGTCACCGCCCCCACGGGCGAGGTGATTGTGGAGAAACAGTACGAAGGCCAGCTCGAAGGGGCGCCGCAGTGGTTCGCCGACCTGATCCCGATCGACGTGCAACCGGGTCAGGCGCTGATCCAAGACGGCTGGAAACAGTTCGGCACCATCAGCCTGGCCAGCCACGAACAGTACGCCTACAAGAGCCTGTGGGAAGGCACGCTGGAGCTGCTGCTGTGGTTCGTGGCGGGCAGCCTGTTCACCGGCGTGGCCGGCACGTTTGCCATCCGCGTCATCACCCGGCCACTGGGCGAGGTGGTGGGCCAGGCGCACGCGATCGCGGAGCGGCGCTTCCTGACCGTGGGCGAACCGCGCACGCCCGAGCTGCGCGCGGTGACGCGTGCCATGAACGACATGGTGGGGCGGCTCAAGGCCATGTTCGCCGAAGAATCGGCCCGGCTGGAGGCGCTGCGCAAGAAGGTCAACAGCGACCCGGTGACCGGCCTGGCCAACCGGGAATATTTCCTGTCGCACCTGCGCGAGATCCTGACGGGCGAGCAGTTCGGCTCCAACGGCAGCCTGGTGGTGGTGCGCCTGGCCTACCTGAACGAATTGAACGCCAAGCTGGGCCACCAGCGCGCCGACCAGTTGCTGAAGGAGCTGGGCCAGGTGCTGTACGACAGCGGCAACGACCACCCCGGCCAGCGGGCCGGTCGGGTCAAGGGCGGCGAATTCGCGGTGGTGTGCCCCACCATCGCCTCGCCCACGGCCGCGGCACAAGACATCCACGAACGCCTGTGCCGCGACTGGCTGCCGCACTGGGAAGGCGGCTTCCCCGACCTGTTCAGCCTGGCCGCGGTGGGTTATGTGCGCAACCAGGGCGTGGGCGACCTGTTGAGCCGGGTGGACCAGGCCCTGGCCCAGGCCCAGGCCAAAGGCCCCAACAGCTGGCACGCGGTGGAAGAAGGCACCCACCAACCCAGCCTGCCGGCCGAACGCTGGCGCACCCTGCTGACCGAGGCGGTCAACGGCGGGCAACTGAGCCTGGCCTTTTTCCCGGTGGTGCGTGGCGACGCCAGCCGCCCGCTGCACCAGGAGGGCGTGATCCGCCTGCAAATGGACGGCATGGGCCAGCGCCTGTCGGCCGGGGACTTCATGCCCATGGCCGCCAACCTGAACCTGACCGCGCCCATCGACCTGGGCGTGGTGAAGCTGGCCATCGAACACCTGCGGCAGGTGGCGGGGGACGTGGCGGTGAACCTGTCGGCCGAGACGATCGCGGACTTCGGCTTCCGCCAGCGGCTGGTGCAGCTGCTGCAGAACTACCCGGACCTGTGCCCGCGCCTGCTGTTCGAGGTGCCGGAGTACGGCGTGTTCAAGCAGTTCGAGGCCTTTCGCGACCTGGCGCGCAGCCTCAAGGCGCTGGGCTGCCGGGTGGGCATCGAATACTTCGGCCAGCGTTTTGCCGAAACCGACAAGCTGGCCAGCCTGGGGCTGGACTACATCAAGGTGCACCCGAGTTATGTGCGCGGCATCAGCACCAACGTGGGCAACCAGGAATTCCTGAAAGGCCTGTGCGCCATGGCACATGCACTGGGCATCACCGTGATTGCCCTGGGCGTGGAAAGCCGGGACGACCTGCCTCTGCTGGCACAGCTGGGGTTTGATGGGGCAACGGGGCCGGGGGTGCGATGAGAGCGCTCAAACCACTTAAAAAAAGAAAATTGAAATTTATTTTGATATTTTTTATACTCAAAAAATACTTTTACAGGGATAGCGCATGCAACAGCAGGGATACACACTCGTCGAAATCATGGTGGTCACCGCCGTCATCGGCATACTGGCCATGATTGCTGTGCCCAGCTACCGGGCTTTTGTGGAGAGGGCCGAAACCACCTCTGACACGGTCGAAGGGATGGGCGAGCGCATTGCGCTGGCGGTGGAAGCCCTGGAAGGCCCTATACCCAGCGCTGGGGCTGCCACGCCCCCTGCAGCCACGGCTCCTGCCAACCCACCCCAGACCAGCGACACGGCTTCGCCAGCGTCCCCCGCCAACGCCACCAACCCGCCCGAGGCCACACAGCCCCCTTCCGCGTCGGGGTCAACGCCAACAGACGGCACGACGGGAAACGCGGCAAGCCCCAGCGCGGAAACCACCGCACCCGCAGCAGAGCCCACCCCAGAACCGCCTAGCACTGCTGCGTCAGGCAGCAACAAGGGGGGCGCCACTGGCGGCGACAACGCCCAAGCTGCTTTGCAGGTGTCGGACCAGTACAAGGACTGCACGAGCGAGGGTAAAACGTGCCGGGTCAAAGCCGGAGACGACTTTGAGGTGTCGTTCAGCGTGCAAGGCTTGGGCAAGATTTCCGAAAAAGACATCAAACTGGTCACCACGGGTGGGGCAAAGGTGGACGACTTTTCCTACAACAGCAAAAAAGGGACGCTGGAAATCGACATGGAAGCGCCCGACAAAAAAGACAAAACCTTTTCGCTGACGGTGAATGCCGGCAAGGAAAAGAGCACGATTTATTTCAAAACCAGTTAAAGCCATCGCGCTTTTTGGGCTGCACCAGAGAACCCTCACGTCGGATTCGAAGCTGAGGTGAAGCCACCTCGAACTCCTGAGCCATTCAGAAGTAGAGGTTGGGAAATTTTTTACACAGTTCTCGACCGGGGAGAGGGCACGTATGCGCTTCACTGAATCTGAATTTCTTCATTAGAGACTCAGTTGAATGGACTTCCTACTCCCCACTGGTTCAGGTTTTCAAGGGGATTTCAGCAGCACTGAAGCTTTTTAAAAAGAAAACCCCGCTCTTTTGAAGCGAGGTTTTGTCTGGCCCCATGCCTGCCGAGCAAGGCCCAGGGCGTCATCGAAATCAGAGATCGGTCTTCAAATGGCCATCGGCCAGCATCTTGGAAATCAAGTCTGCACTCGATACCCCGGTTCCAGCCAATCCCATGCTGTTTGCGAAAGTATCAATCGCGCCCTGCAAGTTGCCGCCGCTCACATCCACATTGTCGAACACGATGGTCTGTTTGATGGTACCCAAACCAGCACCGTCGACATCCACCACCAAGGCCAGCTTGTTGTCGACATTCGCAAAGCTGAGGTAAGGGGCCAACGACGTTGCGTTTTCCTCGACATTGATCAGGTCACGGATGTCAAGAACGTCTCCAGTGCCCCCAGCGTTCGCGTTGGTGCTGACGTCGAAATCTTTGATGACATCTTTGGCACCCGCAGACCCAGCATCCCCCAAGTTCCAGACGAAAGCGTCTTGGCCCGCATCGCCGATCAGGATGTCGTTGCCCACACCTCCGATGAGGGTGTCGTTGCCTGCACCGCCACTCAACATGTCGGAACCACCGCTCGTCTCGACAGACCCGAGACTGGCCGCGCCGTTCTCTCCGTACGTGCCGCTCAAGGTCACACCATCGCTGAAAGTCACGGTGAAGGGCACCGCCTCGTCACCAAAATCTCCACCTTCATCGATATTAGAACCGTCGGTATCGATACCGAAGCGAAGGGTTTCCCCCGCCACAAATGCGCCAGGCTGGAAAGTGATCACCAGTTTGGTGACATCCCCAGAGCTCATCGTAGCGATGTCAGCGGCCAGCACACCAGACTCGCTGCCAACGACAAACGCCTTGGAATTGCTTTCGGCCTGATCGAAAGTGCCCAAGCCTGTGATATCAATTGTGATCTGCGTGACGGACAGACCAATACCGCTGGCAAAGACAAATCCAAATTGGTTGTTGCTGGCTCCGCCGGTGGCGCCGGTGTCGCCGGAGCGGACATCGGCCACGACCCGACGCCCAACAGGATCGCCAATCAAAGTGTCGTTGCCGGAGCCGCCACTGAGGGTGTCGTTGCCCAGGCCTCCACGCAGGATGTCGTCGCCTTCGCCACCCACCAGCACATCATGGCCGGCTTTGCCGTCCAGGGTGTCGTTGCCGGCATAGCCAAAGATCACATCGGACAAAACGCCGGTCGAATCGCCATTGATGACGTTGTCCGAACCACTGCCTTCCGTGACCAAGGAGAACGGGTACAAGGTGGCCGCGATGCTGCTGGTGACTGAGTCGCCATCGCCGTCCAAGCCCACGATGCCGTAGGACAAGTCCAGGGGGCTGGACGTGCCCGGGGTTTCGTAAGAAAACACCCCCAGCTTGAAGTCGTCTCCTTCGTACTTCACGTCGGAGCCAGATGGCGGGTCGTAGAGGTAGTCACCCATACCTTCAATTTCCACGGCGCTGAACTGGTTGGAAGCCCCAGTGGTGGTGATTTTGTAATCCCAGCCTTCCTGCATGCCCAGGATCAATACCGAGTCCCCTGAATCCAGCACAAGCAAGCCGTTGGTGCCAGACGTCACCACATTGCCGCCGGCGTCATACACCGTGATATTTGACGGGCTCAGGTTCACCTTGGTTTCGCCAGAAGCATCACCGATGAATGAGTTGTCGTTGTCGGCTCGGATGGCCGTGAGTTTGAGGTTGGCGGTGTTGCCAGAACCCTTCACCCACGCCACCTCTTGCTGGAACACCGAGGTCAGGTTGTGTGACGTGTAAGTGAAACCGGTTGGGTTGCTGGCGGTGATGGCCGTCGTGCCCAAGTTGTTCACAAAGTCCAGACGCAGGCGATCGTCATCGCCCATGTCCTGCCCCTCACCGACCCCAATGTAAGCGGAACTGGTGTTGACCGTCTCACCGGACACCGTAGAGGCCAGGACATCGTTGGCCGGGTTGGTGTCGGGCGTCTGGTTGGTGCCGAGGTTGAGCGCTTTGTAGGCGTTATTACCCCCGCCCACCCCCGACAAGTCGTTGACATTGACCTGTTGGACACCATTGGAAATGATGCCGTACTCGGTCATGGTGTAGCTGTCGGTTGCTGCATCCATGTCGATGGTGAAACCGACCACACCGGTCAGGGTTTTGGCAATCAACATCGTCTTGTCCCCGTCAGCACCGTAATAGAGGTACAAGGTTTCGCCGTTCAAGGACAAAGTTTTGCCACTCGCATCCGTCGCTGCAGTGCCTTCGGTGAAGGTGAAAAACACCGTCCCACCCAAACCGTCGGTGCCATAGTGGCCTGCAAAGTTCAGCGAGCCGGTGTAAGTGTGCGCCGTGCCCAATTGATCGACCAGGCGGGCCTTCTCCGGGGTGAATGCCGTCAAACCGTCGTCTTCGATCTTGAAGAACCCACCCGTGCCGATGTCCAGACCGGCAGAGGTGGCCGAATCACCATCGGCATCGGTGATGGTCTGCACCACCACCAATTTGCCCGCAACCGCCGTCTGCAACGAGGCCGCATCGTCACCGCTGGCCGTGTTGGCGTGCCAGATGTTGGCCGGATCGATTTGATTGGCGTAGGCAAAAGTCACCACGCCAGTGGCGCTGACCGACAGGGTGAACACCGACAATTCGTAGGTACCGTCTCCGTTCACATCGGCCTTGCCGCTGACCGTGCCGTCGCCGTTATCAAACAACATGATCTCGACGCCTTGGCCATAACCGTCGTTGTCCTGCAAGTTGGCATCGTTGTTGGTTGAGGCCACTTTGTCTGTCGGATCCAGCAGGTACAAGCCAGAGCCCACTCGGGTTTCACCCTGTGCCAGGTTAAGTTTGACCGCATAGGTCGTCGCGCCTTGGCCATCCGTGCCATAGCTGCCCGCAGCAGTGGTACCAAACGCTGCGGCCACACTCACCGTTGCGCTGTACACACCGTCGCCACCGTTGGCCGGGAGTTTGGATTCGTCCAGCTTGGCCGGAGTGACCGTACCCAGCAAAGATGCATTCGGCACAGCGGCCAGGGGGCCGTCGTCGTCGAAGCTGAAGTAGCTTGTGTCGCTGACCTCTTCGGTCTCTTCGTCCGTGCTGCGGCTGACCAGGTCCACCGTGGCCGACTCGGTGATGCTGTCACCGTCGGCGTCTTCTCGCGTGACGCTGTACTGCAACTGCAGCGCACCGTCCTCGGCCAGGTTCAGGGCCAGCGCTTCGTCGAACTTGGCCTCGTCACCGCCTTGGGCCGCCGAGTGATCGATCGCCTCGTACAAGGTGGTCTGCAACTGGTACACCGGCGCTTGCGCCGTGCCCGTGTTCACGATCGCGATGCTGAACACCACATCGTCGTCCGTGTCCACACCCACCACCATGCCAGCGTAGTCGCCCGTGCCCATCTGCAGCACGATGTCGCCACCGTCCGTGGCCTTCAGGTTGGTCGCCAACTCTCCGTCTTCGGGGATGCCCACGAAGCTGAACGTGCCGCTGGTGCCGCCGGCGCCGTCGGCACCGTAGTTGCCGCCCAGCGCGGCAAACAGGTTCACCAGACCACCCGACACTGTCGTGGTGGCTTGACCCAGACCCGCACCAGCATCGTCGGTGTTGCCGTCCGTGTCCGTCTCGCCCGCGGCCAGACGCTCAGCACCCTCGGTCTCGTCCACATTGACCGCCAGCGCAGCAGCTTCCGTCGCGGACACATCCTCGCTCACCGTCAGCGTCGGGCCGTCGTCCTGAATATCAAATGCCTCTTGACCAGCAACAGAGTTGTAACCCGCGATATTCACCGACACAGTATCAAAATCGCCATCTGCATCAGTAACGGTCTGGGTAATGGTCAACGCATACCCACCCGACTCATCAAATGCCAAAGTCAGATAAGACGAATCGTCGTGCTCGGCTCCGCCTTGCGCATGCCACACAGGCATACCTTCTTCCAAGGACAATTGAACATGCCCTAAAGCTTGATCAATCGAAATGGTGAAATAGACATCCCCGTCCGCCGATATTCTCCCCTCAATCGCACCAGTCTCAGAATTAACGTAAAGCTTAATGACATCGCCTTTTCCGCCGTCGACATCCAAAGCAAAAATACCGCTATCAACACCATCCGCAGACGTAACCACTCCACCAGAAGTGCTTGTCAGAGCCATGCTGTACGTGGCAGCTCCGGGCCCATCTGCACCATAAGCTACGTTATTGGATATATCAGCATCAGCATCCGTGACAAAGTAAATAGAGAAATCTGCGGTCGCAGAACGAGCACCATCACCAACCTCAGGCTCGGGAGACTCATCCACCACCAAGCTAGGAACCGTGTACTCACCTTCAAAAACCACATCAGGATCTTGAACTTGCGCAACTGGCACATCATCCTGAACCGTCAACGTCAAATTGAGCGTCGTATCTGCACCGTTGCTTTCCTCGCCAGTCAGCGTGACTGCAGGCAAGGTAAAGTCGTTCTCACCACCGCCAATTTTGTGATTGACCGGGCCGACCACTTCCAGCGTGTATGAGCCACTCGAAGTCACGGTCAGCTTGACTGCCGCAACGCTGCTGCTGCCGGCCTCTATGGGCAGGCCATCCGCATCAAAGAAGACGGTGACGCTTCCGCCCGGCGGAACAGCAACCGGCGCAAAGTTGGTGCCTGGCAACGAAACCGTGTTGATCGTCCCAGAAGCGCCACCAGACCACACCTGCCCACCTGCTTGGTAGTCAAGTCCGTCATCAGGCTCATTGATACCGCCACTTTCGGGGATCGACTCTTCTTCGACCATCAAGGTCTGAGTCAAAGTCACAGGGTCCGGCTCCACCACCGCAGCACTCAACAGGATTTCATCCGGCTGGCCCAACGGATCAAAGTTGTAGTCGTAAGCCAGCGGGTCCACACCCTCAACAATCCGCAGCAGGCGCACAAAGTCGCTGCCGTCGCCACCACCACCGGCGGTGGCACCGGCCGCTGCGGCTTCCAGTTCCTGCGTCAGGTCGCCGCCCTGCTCCAGCACCTGGGTGATCTGCTCGATGGTGCCGTTTTGCACCGCGGCGTTTTCGGCGGCCGGGGTGTCCTCGGCCTTGGCCATGGCTTCGTCCACGCGCACGGTTTGCGTGGGGCCCATGGCCACCACCTGGCCGTCTTCCATCATCAATTCCACGCGGGCGCCGGCCGCGGTGCGGACGGTTTCGCCTTTCTGGACCACGTCGCCCACTTTGAGGGCGCGGGTGCTGCCGTCGGCTTGGACGACGACGGCGTTGCCGGTGACGGACAGTACGGTGGCTTTGGCCATGGTGACACTCCTGGTAAATAACTATGGCCGCAGCTTACCCCTGGGCAAGTGCTGCGGCCATTGGACTTAAGTACAGTTTTTGGGCGGAAACGGCGGCGTCAGTCGTTGCCGGTGGACAGGCGCCCGTCGTCCAGCAGTTTCTGCAGGATGGCGAGGTCGCTTGCTTCGCCCAGGTAGGCGTCCAGCCCGGCGTAGTCCAGCAGGTCGTCCCAGTCCACCCCGCTGAGGGTGATGTTCTGCTGGTAGTCCGGAATGCCGTCGCCGTTGATGTCCGGGCCCGCACTGATCGACATGACCGCCCGGCCATCGTCGTCCGGCCCGAAAGTGATGTACTGGTTCAGGCTGGCGGCGCTGTGGTCGTCCACGTCGAGCAGATCGCCGATGTCGAGGGTGCTCGGGTCGTCGTGGCCCTGCACATCGAGGTCGAAGTCGGACTCGTCGTGTTCGATGACGGTGTGGTTGACGTCGATGCTAAGGGTGGCCCGGTCGGCGTCGCCGTCGGCATCGGTGAGGGTGTACTCGAAGTGGTCGGTGCCGCCGCCGCTGCCGTGGGGCTGGTAGATGTAGTCGCCGTCGGGCTCCACGGTCAGGGTGCCGTAGGCGCCGGACACCACCACGTTGCCGCTGTCGGCGTCGAGCACCCCGCCAGCGAAAGCCCATTGGTGCGCGCCGTCGCCGTAGGCGTCGTTGCCGAGGATGTTGCCGCTGGCCGCCACGGTGTCCACGGTTTCGGTGATGGGGCCGGCGAAGTAGTGGTCCGTGTCCAACTGCACGGTGGCCTCGGCCTGGCCGTCGGTCACGTCGTTGAGCTGGAACTGGATGCGGTAATCACCGTCCGCGGCAAAGGTGTGGGTGTAAACGCCATCGCCGTTGGCGTCGGTCACGTCGCCCACGTGGTTCCAGTTGCCGTCGGCGTACTGGTACACCTCGGCCTTGAACAGGTCTTGCCCGGCATCCTGCACCAGATCGGCGTTGGACGCCAGGGTGAACTTGAAGGTGTCGGCCGCACCGGCCGTGAACCGGGGTGTGGCGACGTAGTCCGCCGAGGCTTCGGATCGGGCCACGTCCGTCATCAGGAAGCTGGGTTTGGTCGAACCCTCACCACCGTGGACGATGTGGAAGGAGTTGTCGCTGGCGATCCAGCGGTCCTGGTGGCCGTCCAGCACATCGGGGCCGTGGCCGGCGATTTTCACGTCGCTGTTGAAGCCGCCCCCCTCGCGCGTGACGACGACGTAGGCCACGTCGGCATCGTCCTGGGCGTCGGGCATCTTGTCCGGCCCGGGTGGCGGAGGCGGAGGCGGGGGCGGCGGCTCCACCGGCGGTTCGCCCGGCACGGGCACCGCTTGGGCGCCAACCGCGCGTCCACCTTCGATGGTGTCGATCGGCGCCGGGCCGTCCACGCCGTACTCGTAACTCAAGGGCGTGACGCCTTCTGCGATGCGCAACAGCCGCACGAAGCTGTTGCCATCGCCACCGCCCCCCGCGCCGCCCACACCGGCGGCCGCGGCTTCGAGTTCGTTCAGGTCGCCGCCGCGCTCCAGCACGTCGATGACGGCGGCCACCGCGTCGGTCAGGGCCGGCGGTGCAGGCACGGGCGCATCGTCCCCCACCAGCCAGGCCTGCCCTTCGCTCAGACCGAGCGGCTGGCCGTCGTCCAGCGTCAACTGGACCTGGGCCCCGGGGGCGGGGCGAACGGTGTCGCCCGCCTGGACGGTGTCGCCCACCGCGAGCATGCGCGGCGCACCCGCCGCATCGATCACCAACACTTTGCCGCTCAGGGCGGTGACGGTCGCAGATTGAGCCATGTGGCGCCTCCTTGGAATGGTCTGCCGATCGTTGCAGTGTCCATCCGGGGCGGCAAGCCGTTGTTGACCGGGATCAAATCAGGCCGTGATCGCCATCGTCCAGCAATTGCAGCCGTTTGCTCAGGGTGGCGCGGGTCTGGCGGCGCTGCAGCAGCTTGGCCTGGGCCGCGGGCGGGAAGTCGGTGAAGTGGATCACACCGCGGTTGATGAGGATGTCGATCAGGTCTTCGGTGACGCGCGCCAGCCCGGCGTCGCTGTCGGCCAAGGCACGCTGGCCGGCCAGTTCGTCGGGCGGCTCCACAGGGTCGGTCGGGTTCATGGGCACTCCTGGTTCAGCCCGGGTGGACACTGCCCGCCAGGTGCAGCACGAGCTGCACCCGGTCGCGCACGCCCAGTTTTTCAAACACCGCACCGAGGTGGGCCTTGACGGTGCGCTCGGAGATGAACAGCTGTTCGGCCACCTCCTTGTTGGACTTGCCCGCCGCCACGGCGCGGGCCACCTGGGCCTCGCGTTCGGACAGTTGCGACAGGTCGGCCGCAGGGGGCTGGGCATTTGGGCTGCGCGCCAGGGCCTCGCGCGTGGCCGACATGAGGCGCTGCACCAGGCTGGGCCCCACCCACAGGCCACCGTGGGCCACCACCTGGGCGACCTCGCGCATCAACTCGGGCACGGCCAGCAGGTGGCAGTAGCCGCGCGCGCCGGCGTTGAGGGCGCGCAGGCCTTCGGGGTCCTGCAGCACCCCGCTGAGCACCACCACCCCGCACGCCGGCTGCTGCACCAGCAGGGCGGACACGCGGGCCTCCCAATCGGGGTAGGTTACGGGCACCCACACGGTGTCGCCGGCCTGCACGGAGGACGACAGCGTGGCCCAGTTGCTCCACTGCCCCTCGGGAAAGGCCTGCAGCCAGCGCTCCGGCGGCGCCAGCAGCGAGCCCCCCGACGTGGCACGGGCATCGACCAGAAAATGCGACTTGCTCATGGTGTGACAGCGGTGGTTCAGCGTTCGGACAAGGCGTTGGCCTTGGCCCGCAACACGGGCTTGAGCAGGTAGGCCAGCACGGTCTTTTTGCCGGTCAGGATGTCCACCTGCGCCACCATGCCCGGGATGATGGGCAGGCCTTCGCCCAGGCTGGACTGGCGGGTGCGCAGGCGCACGATGTAGAAGGCGTTGCCCTTGTCGTCCACCACCGAATCGGCGCCGATGTTCTCCACATCGGCCTTCAACCCGCCGTAGATGGCGAAGTCGTAGGCGGTGAACTTGATCGTGGCCTCCAGGCCGGGGCGCAGGAAGGCGATGTCCTTGGGGGTGATGCGTGCCTCCAGCACCAGGGCGTCGTCCAACGGCACGATTTCCACCACCTCGCGCCCGGGCTGCACCACCCCGCCCACGGTGTTGACCAGCAGGCGCTTGACGGTGCCGCGCACCGGCGACTTGATCTCGGCTTTGGCCACCTTGTCGGCCAGCGCCCGCCCGCCTTCGGACAGGGCCGACAGCCGGCTCATGGTGTCGGACAGCTCGGCCCCCATCTGGTTGCGGGCGTTGAGCTGCACCTCCTCGATGCGGCGCTGCGCCTCGGCAATGGCCGACTGCACGCGCGAGATCTGGGCCGTGGCCTGGTCGCGGTCGCCGCGCAGGCGCGCGACCTGCTGGTCCAGGCGCAGCACCTCCACCTCGGAGACGGCGCCGGTGGCGACCATGGGCCGGGTGGCGGCCAATTCGCGCTGCACCAGTTCCAGCCCGCGCTCGGCCTGTTCCTTGCGCGCCCGGGCCTCGTTCAGCTCCTGTTGCCGCTGGCTCAACTGGCTCTGGGTGATGGAGATTTGCGCGCTCAGCTCGGCCCGGCGCGATTCGTACAGGCTGCGCTCCTGGGCCACCACGTCCGGCGCTGCTTTCAGCAACTCGGGCGGCGGGTTGAAGGGGCGGTTCTGCACCAGGGCCTGCAAGCGCTCGGCCTTGGCCTGCAAGGCCTGCTGGCTGACCCGGCTTTCGCCCAGGGTGGAGGCAAAACGCGTCGGGTCCACCCGCAACAGCAACTGGCCGGCGTTCACCACCTGCCCTTCCTGCACGCGGATTTCCTCGACCACGCCCCCGTCCACGCTCTGGATGATCTGCACCTGGCTGGTGGGCACCACCTTGGCCTCGCCGCGGGTGACTTCGTCCACAGGCGCAAACGCGGCCCACAGCAACAACAGCAGCAACACCACCCCGGCACCGCGCAGCAGCACGCGGGCGCGCAGGGGCTCCTGCTGCAACTGCGCCCAGTCGGCATCGGCCGCCCAATCCAGCGATTCGCGGTCGGGCGCGTCGGCGCCCAGCTTGTGCACCAAGCGGCCGAACAGCCGTTCGCCCAGCTTGCCGGCCCGCTGCGTGGCTCGGCCGATGCGCTCGAAATCTTGTTCGTTCAGTTCCGACATCACGCGGCCTTTCCGATGCGGCCCTGGCGCAGCGCCTGCACCACCTGGTCCTTCGGCCCGTCGGCCACGATGCGTCCGGCATCCATGACGACGATGCGGTCCACCAGGTCGAGCAACGAGGTGCGGTGGCTGACCAGGATCACCGTCTTGCCGGGCATGAATTCGCGCAGACGCGCCTTGATGTCCTCCTCGCTGGAATGGTCCATCGACGCGGTCGGTTCGTCGAGCAGCAGGATGGACGGGTCGTTGATGACCGCCCGCGCGATGGCCACGCCCTGGCGCTGCCCACCCGAGAGCGATTCGCCGCGCTCGCCCACCAGCATGTCGAAACCCTGCGGATGGGCGTTGACCAGGTCGAGGATGCCGCCCAGGGTGGCGGCCTTGAGCACGTCGGCGTCGTCGGCCAAAGGCGCGCTCAGTGTGATGTTCTCGCGCAGGGTGCCGTAGAACAGCATCACGTCCTGTTGCACGTAGCCGATGTGGCGGCGCAGCTCGGCCGGGTCAAGCTGGCGTTGGTCGATGCCATCGACCAGCACCGCGCCGCTGGTGGGCCGGTACAGGCCCAGGATGAGTTTTTCCAGCGTGGTCTTGCCCGAGCCGATGCGCCCCAGGATGGCCACCCGTTCCCCCGGCTGGATGCGCAGGCTGACGTTGCGCAGCGAGGCGTTCTGCTGGCCGGGGTAGTTGAAGGACACGTCCTTGAACTCGATCGCCCCCTTGATGCTGCCGCGGGTGATGAAGTTGGCATCCTCCGGGCGCTCGACCTCGCGCTTCATCATCTCGTTGAGCGAGGTAAGCGCAGTGGACGCGGTGTGGTATTGCACCAGCAGCCCAGCCACCTGCCCCACCGGCGCCATGGCGCGCGAAGCCAGCATGGTGCAGGCGATCAGCCCACCCATGGACAGCGCCCGCTCGCCGATCAGGTACACGCCCAGGATGACCAGGAACATGTTGATGCTCTGCTGCATGAAGGCCGAACCGTTGGACGCGCTGGACGACAGCAGCCGCAGCTGCGCCCCCACCCGCGCCAGCAGGGCCGCGCTCTTTTCCCACTTGCGCTGGATCGGCGCTTCCGCACCCAGGGCCTTGACCGTCTCGAAGCCCACCAAGCCCTCCACCAGCGTGGCGTTGCGCTGGGCGCCGGCGCGGTAGGTGGTTTCGGCCAGCTCGTGCATGCGGCCCTGCACCGCCAGGGCGTAGAGCAGCAAGAGCACCGCCCCCAGCACCAACGGAATCAGCATGGGCCAGGCGATCCAGCCGATGACGACGAAGAAGATCAGCGCGAACGGCAAATCGATGAAGGTCACCACCGTGGCCGAGCCGATGAAGTCGCGCACCGACTCGAACGCGCGCAGGTTGGCGGCGAAGGAGCCCGCCGACACCGGGCGCTGCTCCATGCGCGTGCCCAGCACCCGCTCCATGATGTAGGCCGACAGCTTGACGTCGGCCCGGCTGCTGGCCAGATCGACGAACTTGCCGCGCAAGGTGCGCAGCACCAGATCGCCGAAGAGCACCAGCGTCAACCCGACCGCCAGCACCCAGAGCGTGTCAGTCGCTTGGTTGGGCACCACCCGGTCGTATACGTTCATGACGAACAGGGGCATGGCCACCGCGAACAGGTTGGTCAGGAAGGCGGCCAGCAGCACGTCGCGGTAGAGCGGGGTGTTTTCGCCAATGACGCGCCAGAACCAGTGCCCGCTGCGGGTGGTGTTGACCACCGGGCTGCGCGCGTCAAAACGCAGGCGCGGCCGGGCGTAGATGGCGTGGCCGCTGTACCGCGGTGCCAGCTCCGCGGCCGGCACCTCCACCGGCGCGTCGCCCAGTTCGGGAAACACCACCTGCAGGGTGGTACCGTCGGCGCTGCGGCCCAGCAGCACACAGGCGTGCTCCTCTTCCAGCAGCAGCACGGCCGGCAACAGGGCCGGGTTCAGCGCCTCGATGGGCTGACGCACCAGCTTGCTGCTGAGCCCGGCGCGGTGCGCGGCGCGCTCGAACAGCCCCGGGCTGAGCCGACCGCCTTCGACCGGCAGCCCGGCCAGGGCCCCGTCGCGGGTGATGGTTTCGCCGTGGCTGCGCGCCACGATGACCAGACATGCCAGCAATTCGTCGCGGTCTGCCGCCGCGTGGGGTTCGTCCAGGCCGGGGAACCCGGTGTGTACTGCCATTCAAACCTCCGCCGGTGCCTGGCGGATACCCCCCAGAGAACAAGAGGCAACACAACGCCAAACACGCAATAGTGGAAATCAGTGTAACAAATTCATACACACCTTCCAGCCAGGAGGCCGGGCATTTCACAACCCCGGCCCCAGGTCCGCAACTCAGTCGGCCATGAGGGCGTTCGGGTCGTCGCTGTGCACCACCTCCTGCGCCCAGGCCCGCAGCTTGCGGGTGTCGGCGCGCAGGATCTGCTGCTTGACCGCCAGGATCTGCGATGGGTGCATGGAAAAGCTGCGCAGGCCCAGGCCCAGCAACAGGCGGGTCATGGTCACGTCGCCGGCCATTTCACCGCACACGCTGACGCTCTTGCCCTGGGCCCGGCCTTCGGCGATCGTCTGGGCCACCAGCTGCAACACGGCCGGGTGCAGGGGGTCGTACAGGTGGGCCACGGTCTCGTCCACCCGGTCGATGGCCAGGGTGTACTGGATCAGGTCGTTGGTGCCGATGGACAGGAAATCGAAGTGCTTGAGGAACATCTTCACCGCCAGGGCGGCGGCCGGCACCTCAATCATGGCGCCCAGTCGCACCGTGCCGTGCACCGCGGCGCGCTCGTCGAGCTGTTCCTGGGCCTTGGCCAGCAAGACCTTGACCTGCTGGATTTCGCTGGCATGCGCCAGCATCGGGATCAGCAGGTTGACCTTGCCATGCGCCGCCGCGCGCAGCACGGCACGCAGCTGCGTCAGGAACATGGCCGGCTCGGACAGGCTCCAGCGGATGGCGCGCAGCCCCAGGGCCGGGTTCAGGTGGTCGTCGCGGACGTTGCGGTCCAGCGGTTTGTCGGCGCCCACGTCCACCGTTCGGATGGTCACGGGCAGGCCGTGCATGCCCTCCACCGCGGCCCGGTAGGCCTGGTACTGCTCCTCCTCGTCGGGCAGCTTGCCGTCGCGCCCCATGAACAGGAACTCGGTGCGGAACAGACCCACCCCCACCGCGCTGACCGACAGGGCCGGCACCGTGTCCTGCGGTTGTTCGATGTTGGCCAGCAATTCGATGCGCTCGCCGTCCAACGTGACCGCCGGGGTGTTCTTGATGCGCGACAGGCGCTCGCGCTCGACCTCGCCCTGGCGCTGCTTGAAGCCGTATTCGGCCAACACGATGGGCGACGGGTTGACGATGACCACACCCGCGTCGCCGTCGATGACGACCCAGTCGTCCTGCTGGACCAGCTGGCTGGCCGTGCGGGCCCCCACCACCGCCGGGATGTCCATGCTGCGCGCGACGATGGCGGTGTGGCTGGTCTTGCCCCCCACGTCGGTGACGAAACCGGCGAACACGCTCTGCTTGAACTGCAGCATGTCGGCCGGCGACAGGTCGTGCGCCACCAGCACCAACGGGCCGCCCGCCGACGCGTCCGGCTCCGCGTCCTCGCCCACGGGTGGCGCGGCCACCGGCGAGGCCACGCCCCGCATGTGCCGCAGCATGCGCTCGACCACCTGCTCCAAGTCGGCCTTGCGCTCCCGCAGGTAGGGGTCTTCCATCTCGTCGAACTGCTTGGCGATCTGCTCCATCTGCGAGGTGAGCGCCCACTCCGCGTTGTAACGACGTTCCACCACCCACTGTTTCACGCCGTCCTGGAGCTGCGTGTCCTGCAGCAACATCAGGTGCACGTCCAGCAGGGCCGTGAGCTCGTGGTGGGCGTCCTTGCCCACGGTTTCCTGCAGGCCCTGCTGCACCCGGGTGATTTCGGCCACCACCGCGTCGCGCGCGCCGCGCAGGCGGCGCAGTTCGTCCGCCACCTGGTCGTCGGCAATGAAGTAGTGCGCCACATCCATGCGACTGGACGCCACCAGCACCGCCCGCCCGATGGCGATGCCGCGCGACACCGCCTGTCCATGGACCGTGAACGTCATTCGCCCTCTCCGAACTTGTCGGCGATCAGCGCCAGCAGCGCGTCCATCGCCACCTGTTCCTCGGGGCCATCGGTTTCCAGTTCGACCTCGCTGCCCAGGCCCGCGGCCAGCATCATCACCCCCATGATGCTTTTGGCATTGATCCGGCGGCCGTTGCGGCTCATCCAGACCTCACAGGGAAAGCTCCCGGCCAGCTTGGTCAGTTTGGCCGAAGCCCGGGCGTGCAACCCCAGCTTATTGCTGATGATCGCGGTGGTTTTGATCATGGGTGCTCCTGCGTATTTGATTTTGTTGTGCGGTGACCGAGACCGGCATCACCCCCTGGGTGCCCCCCAGCATGGCACGCGACACCAGCGCATCGAGCGACTCGTGCCGGTACGACACGGCCCGCAGCAGCATGGGCAGGTTGACACCGGTCAGCAAACGGGTGTGCACCCCGTCGATCAGCTTGGTGGCGACGTTGCAGGGGGTGGCGCCGAACACATCGGTCAGCACCAGCGTGTGCGTCGCGCCCTGCAAGGCCACCAACTGCTGCGCCTGCGCCAGCGTTTCGGCCGGCGGCTGGTTGGGCGGCACATCGAGCGCGCCCACATGCCCGCCCGCATCCGGGAAGACGTGCAGCACGCACTGGCGCAGCGCCGAAGCCAGCGGCGCGTGGGCAATGACGAGGATGCCGTTCATGGACGTCGATTATGGGCCTTGGCCACCAAGAAATAACCGTAACACAGCACACAGGCCGCCAGATAGCCCCCCACCGCCCCGCGAAAAGCCGCCACCACCGACCACCCCAGACCCACAAACGCGTCCACCGCCAGGCCGATGCCCCACTGCACCGCAAACACGCCCGAGAAAATGAGGAGGTTGTAGGCCGACAGGGCGCGTCCGGCCATGGCCGCCGGGAAGGCCTGCGCCACCGCGGGCTGGGCCAGCGAGCCCACCGTGGACGCGAGGCAGAACAGCGCCCAGTGGCCCCAACCGGTCTGTGGCCCCTGCCACAACAGGGCGCCCAGGGCCAGAAAACTCCCGGGCAAGCCCCAGGCGATCAGTTGCTCCACGCGCAGCCCGCGCCGCGCCAGGGTCGGGGTGACCCAGCCCCAAACCCAGAACATGCCCAGCATGCAGACGTTGATCCAGAACAGGCCCTGGGCCGCCTGCGCGGCGCTGTGCCCGGCCACCTGCACCAGCCAGGGCCCGGCCCACAGGGTCTGGATGGCCACCATGCCACCGTAGTTGACCAGACCGATCCCCGCCATGCGCCGGAAATACGGGTGCCGCAGCACCTGGGCGTAGCCCCCGGCGTCGGGGAGATGGTCCGAGCCGGCCATGCATGTTCCGTGTTCGCCCGACCCCTGCGACCAGCCGGGCGCGGCCCAGGCGATCCACGCCGCCGCCGCCACGATGGCCGCGGCCAGCACCCAGAACACCCCGCGCCACCCCACCAGTGGCACCAGCCACTGCACCGGCAAGGTGGCCGCCACCATGCCCAGCGCCCCCACCATCAGCATCCACGCATTGGCGCGCAACTGCATGTCCGGGTGCAGCCAGCGCCGGTACCCGGTCAACGGCGCCATCAGGCAGGCGCTGACCCCGGCCCCGGTCAGCACCCGGGCCGCGAGCAGCCCGTAAAAATGGTCGGCCCAGGCAAAGGCCGCACACCCGGCCACCGCCACCGACAGGAACAACAGCACCACCCGCTTCGGCCCGTGGCGGTCGAGCCAGCGGCCCAGTGGCAGCTGCATCGCCGAAAAGCCTAGGAAATAGCCCCCCGCCAGCAACCCCAGGTCGCTGGCCTGCAGCGCCAGTTCGGCACTCAAGGTGGGGGCCAGGGTGGCGGTGACCGCCCGCAGCAGGGCCGACAGGAAATAGGCCGCGGCAAACGCCAGGAACACGCCGATGGCGCGGCCACGGCCCAGGGGTTCGGCCACCGCCCTCATGGCAACCGCACCCCGCCGAAGAAGGTGTCTGCCACCTCGGGCTCGAGGGACTCGCCGTACCAGGCCGCCTGCACCAGCCAACCCCGACGGGCCGCCCACAGCACCTCCGCACGCAGGGGCTGGCCCCGGTGGTCCACGGCCGGCCCGCTCCAGCGCTGCGCCTGCTCGGCCCCCGGCACCACCGCCCGGCGCACCGTCCACCCCG
>NZ_NWMV01000057.1 GCF_002837145.1 Macromonas nakdongensis
CGGGGCCACCCGATCGGGGCCTCCGCGGCCGTGGCCCTGGTGCGCATGTTGGCCGACCTGGGCCACGAAGGCCGTGCCGGCGACCTGGGCCTGGCGGCCGTGGCCGGTGCCGGTGGCCTGGGCGCTGCAGCGGTGCTGGAGCGCTGTTGAGCGGACCGACCGGGCCGCCCTGCTTCATTCGATCACGCGGAAGTACTCGTCCAATTCGCAACGCTCGGTGCGCGTCTGGTTCACCGGGGCCTGCGGGTCGGCGTGGCCCAGGGCCATGCCGCAGACGATCTTGAAGCGCCCGTCCAGCCCCAGTTGCTCGCGCACCACCCCAGGGTAGGAGGCCAGGGCGCCGATGGCACAGCTGGCCAGCCCCTGTGCCTCGGCCGCCAGCATCAGGCCGTACAAGGCCATGCCCAGGTCCATGTAGCCACCGCTGCCGAAGTCGTGCTCCAGGGCCACGACCAGGGCCACGGGCGCATCGAAGAAGCGGAAGTTGCGTTCGAAGTGCGCGTCCCGGCCGGCGCGGTCGTCGCGCGCCACGCCCAGGGCACCGTACAGGGCCTGGGCCGCCGCCACCTGCCGGCGTTTGAGCACGCGCGGCATGGGGCGGGGGAAGTAGCCGTAGTCTTCCTGTTCCGGGTGGGCCGAACGCCAGGCCTGGACCAGGGCCTCGCTCAGCCGGGCCCGGGCGGCCCCGCGCACCGCAATGAAGTGCCCCGGTTGCAGGTTGGCGCCGCTCGGGGCACGCCGTGCCGTGGCCAGCAGGGCATGCAGCTGCGCGTCGGGCACCGGGGTGGGCAGGAAGGCGCGCACCGATCGGCGTTGGTGGGCCAGGAGGCTGAAGGCGTCGGGGGAGGGCACGGACGGAAACGGATGGGGCCATGGGGCGGCCGGCTGTGCCCGTTGGCGGGTGAGGGTGGCTGGCGGAAGCTCAGGGATTCGAACCCTGGAGCCCTTGCGGGCTGCCGGTTTTCAAGACCGGTGCAATCGACCACTCTGCCAAGCTTCCCATGTCAGACCTGATTGTAAGGGCATGCCGCGTGTGGCCATCCCTGGCGCGGTGTCAGCGAAACCCTACACGCGAAACGGCGTGTTTCCGACTTCAGTCGCCGCCGGGCTTGCCTACAGTGAACCCCAGCTGTTTTGCAGTTTGTCGCGGACCGTTCCGCAGGAGGGATTCTTCATGTACTCGAGCGCTGTGTCGGAAGTGTTGACCGTTCCCGCTGTGGCCGCCCTGGCCCGCCGCGTCCAGGCCCCGGCCGATCATCCTGCGGTGCGCCGGCATCTGCAGTCCGAATCGCTGCCGTTCACCGTGCGGGTGGTGCGCGAGTCGGCCGATCTGCAAAAGGCCGTGGCCATCCGCCACGCCGCCTACGCCCGCCACCTGGCGCCGAGCATGACCGCGGCCCTGCAACAGCCCGAGGCGCTGGACCAGGCCCCTGGCGTGGTGGTGCTGCTGGCCGAGTCCAAGGTCGATGGTTCGCCGCTGGGCACCATGCGCATCCAGACCAACACGCACCGGCCGCTGACGCTGGAGCAGTCCATGACCCTGCCGGACTGGATGGCCGGCCACGGTCTGGCCGAGGCCACCCGCCTGGGCATCACCCAGGACAAGGTGGGCCGGGTGGTCAAAACGGTGCTGTTCAAGGCCTACTACCTCTATTGCCTGCTGCACGACATCCGCTACATGGTGATCACCGCGCGCGCGCCGATCGACCGCCAGTACGACCGCCTGCTGTTCCAGGACGTGTACCCGGGCATGGGCTACATGCCGCTGGAGCACGTGTTCAACCTGCCGCACCGCATCATGTACCTGGACGTGTACAACGTCGAGCGCCTCTGGAAGAGCGAAGGCCACCCCCTGAGCGACTACATGTTCCACACCCGTCACCCGGACTTGGTGCTGGTGTGATCGGTGCCCAGGCCGGCCTGGGGCTGGCCCAGCACCAGATCGACGTGGCCGAGTTCGTCGTCGGGGGCCAGGGTGCTGAGGTAGTGCTGCAGGTGAGCGTCGCGGATGAAGTCGGCGCCCGAGGTGGCCTGCAGCAAGCGTGACGGGTCCAGCGGCCGGGCCACCACGTAGCCCTGCACGTAGTCCACCCCGATTTCGGCCAGCGTTTCCACCGTTTCGAAATCTTCGGCCCATTCGGCAATCGTTTTCATGCCCAGGTTCTGCGCCAGGCTGACGATGGCCTCGACGATGGCGATGTTGGCCGGGTGCCGGTTCATGTTGACGATGAAGCTGCCGTCGATCTTGAGCAGGTCGGCCGGCAGGTCCTTCAGGTAGGAGAACGAGGTGTAGCCGGCGCCAAAGTCGTCCAGTGCCACGCGCGCGCCGTAGCTGCGCACCTTGTCGATGAAGCGGCGGGTGTTGCCCATGTCGTGCAGGGCCACGCTTTCGGTGATTTCCAGGCAGATGCGCTGCGCCAGGTGGCGTTTGCTGTCGAGCAGGGCGAACACGTCCTCCATGAAGCGCTCGTCGTTGAGCGAGGCGCCGCTGAGGTTCATGCAGACGAACTGGGTGTTGGCCAGCGCCTGCGCGTGCGCTTCCATCCACTCCAGGGTGTTGTGCAGCACCCAGCGATCGATCACGCCCATGCGGCCGGCGTTCTCGCCGGCGTGGATCAGCCGCTCGGTGGGGACCCGGTCGCCGTGCTCGTCCTGCATGCGCAGCAGCACCTCGAAGTTGAGCGAGGCGTGCGGCTGGTGCAGCGACATGATGGGCTGCATTTCCAGGAACAGGCCTTCGATGCGCTGGTTCGAGGCCAGCCGTTCGATCAGCTGCAGTTCGGCCTCGTGTTCGGTGAACACGCGCGAGCCCTGCTCGAACACCACCAGCCCGCAAGGCTGGGCCTTCTTGGCCTGGCGGCAGGCGTGGTCGGCGGTGGAGACGATGTCCTTGGCCTGCGCGCCCACGCCCACTTCGATGAGCCCGATCGAGCCGCGCACCTGGAAGGCGCGGTCGCCCACCTGGCAGGGACTGCTGGCCAGGCGGGCCACGATGTCGCGGCAGATGGTTTCGGCCCGGTGCAGCGGGGTGTCGATCATCACCAGCAGGAACTCGTCACCGCCGACGCGGCCCAGGTGCATGTTGGGGGCCAGCGGGGCCTGGGCGCGGGCACAGACTTCCTGCAGCACCACGTCGCCAGCGGCGTGGCCGTACAGGTCGTTGATGAGCTTGAATCGGTCCAGGTCCAGGTAGGCCACCGACAGCGGCCGGCCCCGGCCCAGGCGTTGCAGGCCGCGCTGCAGCTTGGCTTCGATGCCGCGGCGGTTGAGCACCTTGGTCAAGGTGTCGTGGTCGGCCAGGAACTGCAGGTGTTCGGTGGCCCGGGCCTTTTCGGTGATGTCCTGCAGCGAGCCTTCGATCTTGTCGCTGGCCAGCGCGGCCTTGACCAGAAAGCGCTTGGAAACTGGGCGGTCGGGGTCGACCAGCACCTCCATTTCCACCGGCACACCGCCCTGGGTGCGCGCCACGAGCTGCTGCCAGGCCTCTTCGGAAAACTGCTGCTGCCAGCGCGCGTCCGGTGGCAGGGCCGGCACGCCCAGCATCTGCAGCAGGGCCGGGTTGGCGCTCACCCAGTGGCCTTGCAGGTCCAGGGTGAACAGGCCGATGGGAATGACCTCGTAGGTGTGGCTGAGTTCTTCCTGGGCGGCCAGGCGCTGCTGGTGTTCCTGGCGCATCTGCTCGGCGATGGCCAGCGAGGCCAGCAGGCTGGAAGTCAGGGCCGCGGTGACGCTGTTGACCGTGCCGATCAGGCCCTTGAGCCCCAGGGCCGCTGCCACCACCTCGTACAGGCTGGCGAACAGCGCGATGGCGATGGAAGCGGCGTACCACATGGCCACGCGCGAGCGGGTGCGCAGCAGCAGGCGCGAGAGGGTGTACACCAGCAAGGCCGTGCCCAGGGCGGTGCTGACCCAGATGACCGGAAGGAAGTGCGCGTAAGGCAGCACCAGCGACAGGAACACCAGCGGAAAACACAGCCACTGGACCCCGCGCACCCATTTGTCGCTGCCGGCCTTGACCAGGTCGTGTTCGAACAGCGCGCGGAACAGCACCACGGTGGCCAGGAAATACAGCGCCAGGGTGAGGGGGCGCAGCCGCATCAGCCAGTCGAAGGGGATGAGCTGGCCCAGCCACTGGTCGTCCCAGCCCATGGACAGGGCGGCCATGCGCAGGTTCACCACCAGCCAGGCGGCAAACAGCAGGTAATGCCGGTTGTGGTTGATGAAGCCGGCGATCAGGGTGAACAGGGCCAGCACCAGAATCCCGCCGTCCAGCAAGCCCGAGTTGCGCTGGAACTCCCGCTCGCGCGTACTCAACTGTTCGGCCGTCCAGGCCTTGGCGCTGAAGCGCGCCGGCCCCATGAAGCTGGCCCGGCACAGCAGGCCGGTACCGGCCGGTGGCGCCAGGGCGAAGCCCGCGCGCGATGGCCGCAGGGCACCTTCGGCCTGGGTGCGGTCGATGCGGCCCAGCAGGCTCAGGGTGGCGGTGTCCCAGCAGGCCAGGCTGCTGGCGTGGCGCGAAGGGAATTCCAGCACTTCGGAAGCGGCCGCGGGCGGCAGCAACACCCAAAAAGGGGCTTCGGACAGGCGCGTGTCCAGCAATTCGGCCGCCGGGCTGCCGGGAAGTTGTGTCAATGCCGTGGCCGCGTCCCACTGCCCGCTGCGGTCCTGCAGGGCCTGGAAGCTCAGCACCCGACCGGTGCTGCTGGGAAACTGGTTCGGCCACAGGCCCATGGCCGCCAGGGTCAGCAAGGCCACCAATACCGGTATCCAGTAAGCCGAGAAGACCTGCAAAGCCCTGTCCAGGTCCAGGCGGGCGGGGCCGGGCGGACGGGGTGGGGGCGCGAAGGTCATGTGCGGATGATCCTGTCGTCTGGTGCAGTAGGCTCCCTGGGCCTGGCGATCGGTCTGGCGCCGTCGTCGCCTGCCATTATGCGTGGTCCGCAGGTGTTTTTTGGCTTGTGCCACACTCGCCATCCATGGAAAAAGCTGAGATGGCGCGGGCGGCGCTGGCCGTGTTCGACCGCCTGGTGCAAACGGGCGGGGGTTTGCGCGCCCGCCCGGGGCAGCGCCTGATGGCCGAACAGGTGGCCTGCACCTTCAGCGAGGCCGACCTGGGCAAGCCGTCCACCCTTGACGCCGAGGCCGAGCCCCCGGCCCGTTCGATCGCCGTCATTCAGGCCGGTACCGGCGTGGGCAAGTCCTTGGCCTACGCCGCTCCGGCCATCGCGCTGGCGCTGGCGCGCAACACCCGGGTGATGATCTCGACCGCCACCGTGGCGCTGCAGGAGCAGCTCGTCCACAAGGACCTGCCGGCCCTGGCCAAGGCCTTCGAGCAGCCCTTCCGCTTTGCCTTGGCCAAGGGGCGCGGGCGCTACCTGTGCCGGCTCAAGCTGGAGCGGCTGCTGGCGGCTCACGACCCGGTGGCCCACCCCGAGATGGACGACGACGACCTGCACGACGACGACCTGTTCCACGAGCCGGCCGGGGCCCAGGCCGCGCTCGCGGTGCAGGACGACGCCGTGCGCCAGGCCACCTACGCCGCGATGCTGGGCGACCTGGCCAGCGGCCGCTGGAGCGGCGACCGCGACACCCTGGCCACCCCGCCCGATCCGGTGCTCTGGCAATCGGTGGCGGCGGACGTGGGCTCCTGCGCTGCCAAGCACTGCCCGTCCTACGGGCAATGCAGCTACTACGAACAGCGCAAGCAACTGGTGGGGGCGCAGGTCATCGTCGTCAACCACGACCTGCTGTTGAGTTCGCTCGGCTCGCGGGCCCTGCCCGAACTCGACAACTGCCTGCTGGTGCTGGACGAGGCGCACCACCTGCCGGCCACCGCGCTGGACCAGTTCGCCAGCCACATGGACCTGAGCCGCCTGACCTGGGTGGACCGCCTGGCCAGCCGCACCCTGAAGGTGGGCGGGCTGCTGGCGGTGGAGGAAATGGCCGACGTGCCCAAGCACGCCGCCCTGCTGCGCCAGGGCCTGCAGGACCTGGCGCGCCTGGTGCTGCACCAGCATGGCGACGAGCTGCGTGGCAGCCAGCGCGTCTGGGGCGGCGGGCGCCACGTGCGCGAAATGCCGGGCCGGGTGCGGCTGCCGCAAGGCCGCCTGCCAGAGGTGCTGATCACTCCCATGGCCCAGCTGGCGCACAGCGCGCAGGTGTTCATCGACGCCCTGCGCGCGGTGAGCAAGGCCCTGCGCGCCGAAATGCGCGACCACCCCGAAGAGGCCCGGCGCCTGGCCACCTACTACGCGCAGCTCGGATCGCTCGCGCCGCGGCTGGAGGCGGTGCATGCCACCGCCCAGCTGCTGCTGCAACAGCCCGAAGCCAGCAGTGCCCCTGTGGCCAAGTGGTTCACCCTGCAGACCCGGGGCGACTACCTCGTGGTGCAGGCCCACGCCAGCCCCACCCTGCCCGGTGCCACCCTGCGCCACCACCTGTGGGCGGCGGTGCGCGGCGCGGTGCTCACCTCGGCCACCCTGACCAGCTGCGGCAAGTTCGACTTTTTCCTGAAGGAGGCCGGCCTGCAGGGCGACCCAGACGCGGTCGCGCTGGAGGTGCCCAGTCCCTTCGATTTCGCCGCCCAGGGCCGGCTGGTGCTGGCCGGCACCCGCGCCGACCCCAAGGACGCCGCCGCCTTCACCGCCGAAATGGTGCAGGCTTTGCTGCGCGACCTGGCCCAGGTCAAGCACGGCGCGCTGGTGCTGTTCACCTCGCGCGAGCAACTGCGCCAGGCCACCGAGGCGCTGCCCCCCGGCCTGCGCGAGCGCGTGCTGGTGCAGACCGAGTGGCCGCGCGCCCAGTTGCTGTCGCGCCACGGCGAGCGCGTCGCCGGCGGGCAAGCGTCCATCGTCTTTGGCATGCAGTCCTTCGGCGAGGGCCTGGACCTGCCCGGCCGCCTCTGCGAAGACCTGTTCATCACCAAACTGCCCTTCATGCCGCCCGACGACCCCGTGGGCGAGGCCCGCGCCGAGTGGCTGCGCGCCAACGGCCGCGACCCCTTCATGGAACTGGTGGTGCCGGCCACCGCCATCCGGCTGGCGCAGTGGGTGGGCCGCGCCATCCGCACCGAAGACGACGAGGCCCATGTGTATTGCTACGACCGCCGCCTGAGCCAGACCAGCTACGGCCAGCGCCTGCTCAGCGGCCTGCCGCCGTTCACCCAGGTCACGCCGGCCGAGCTGGCTGCCAGCGCCGGCTGAAGTCGGCTATCCCCGAACGGTCAGAGGACCCCCCCATGCCCCAGTTTGCCGCCAACCTCAGCCTCCTGTTCACCGACCGGCCGTTTCTGGACCGCTTTGAGGCCGCGGCCCGCGCCGGTTTCCGTGCGGTGGAGTGCCAGTTTCCTTACGACTGGCCGGCCGACGAGATCGCAGCGCGCCTGCACACCCACAGCCTGGACATGGTGCTGCACAACTTGCCCGCGGGCGATTGGGCGGCCGGCGACCGTGGCATCGCCTGCCACCCCGACCGGGTGGACGCGTTCCGCCAGGGCGTGCCGCAGGCCCTGGCTTACGCCCGGGCTTTGGGCGTGCCGCACCTGAATTGCCTGGCCGGGGTGTTGCCGGCGGGCGTGACACCGGCCCAGGCCCACGCCACCTTGGTGGACAACCTGCGTTTCGCGGCCCAGGCCCTGGCCGCGCACGGCCTGACCCTGTTGCTCGAACCCATCAACACCCACGACATTCCAGGGTTTTTCGTGAGTCGGTCGGACGCCGCCGTGGCGTTGATCGAGGCGGTGGGGGCGCCCAACCTGCGCCTGCAATACGACATTTACCACGCCCAGCGCATGGAAGGCGAACTGGCCGCCACCTTGGAGCGGTTGTTGCCTCACATCGGTCATGTGCAGCTGGCCGACAACCCGGGCCGGCACGAACCCGGCACCGGCGAAATCCACTTTGGCTTTTTGCTGCGCCGGCTGGACCAGATCGGTTACCGCGGCCATGTGGGCTGCGAATACCACCCGGCCCAGGCCGGACCGGGCGGCACCGAGGCCGGTCTGGGCTGGATGACAGCGCGGGACTGATGCCCGCACCGGGGTGCGGTGTCGGCTGAATGCGACACATTGGTATCAAATATATCGTACAAATAGTTCATTTAAGACTAGTAATTTGATTTATTCGGATAATTCATGACAATCTAGTCCGTGAACTTCCGAGTCCTTGCCGTAGAGCCCCCGCCCGCCGTGGCCGCCCACCATCTGTCTTGCCAGCGTGTGTTTGGGCGGCCGGTGCAACTGTGCGTGGTTCACCACCCGGACGAGGCATTGGCCCACGCCTGCGAGGCCGGGCACGACCTGCTGCTGGTGGACGGCCACTGGACGTTGGACCAGTTGCTGGCCCTGCTGCCCCAGCACACCGAAGCCCTGGCCCTGCTGATGCTGCCCGAGGGCGAGCGCGACAAGGCCCAGCGCGCCAAGTCCGCCGGTTACGCCGACCACCTGGTGCAGGACCGCCACGGCGGCTGGCTGGAGCGCTTGCCGCAGTCCATCGAGGACGCGGTGAAGCGGGTGCGCCTGCAGCGCAGCCTGCACCAGGAAACGCGGGTGCGCCAGCAGCGGCGCGAGGCCCAGCGCATGGCCCTGCAGCAGTCGGAACTGCTGCGGCGGCGCCAGGAGCGCCTGCTCAAGGCCCTGGCCACGGCCCAGTCGCGCTTCATCGCCAGCGCCACGCCGCGCCAGGTGCTGGCGGGCCTGCTCAATGAACTGCTGCGCGTGACCGACAGCGAGCACGGCTTCGTGGCCGAGGTCTACGACCGGGAAGGTGCGCAGCCCCATTTGAAGCTGCAGGCCCTGGCCGACCGCAGCGACCGTGGCCTGTCCAAGGCCGAACGGGCCTTGGGCCGGACCCTGGCGCAGGCCATGGACAACCCCTCCAGCCTGATCGGTGCGGTGGTGCGCACCGCCCGCCCGGTGCTGGCCAACGACCCGATGCAGGACGAGCGCCGCTCCCCCCGTGGCCTGCCCGAGGGCCACCGCCGACTCGACAGTTACCTGGGCCTGCCCGTGGTGCTGGACGGCCGGGTGGTGGGTGTGGTCGGTCTGGCCAACAAGCCCGGCGGATACGCCATGGACGACGCCGAGCAGCTCGCTCCCGTGCTGACCGCGCTGGCGCACATGGCGGCGGCCTGGCGTGCACAGGCCGCCCGCGCCAAGGCCGAACGCTCGCTGCAGCTCACCCTGTCGCACATCAACCAGGGGCTGCTCTGCGTCAACCGGCACGGCCAGGTGGACTTCTGCAACGACCGCGTGGAGATCCTGCTGGGCCTGCCAGCGGGTACCCTGGCTGGGCAACCGCACATCCGCGCGCTGGAAACCCACGGGGCCTTGCTCGGCCCCGACGCGCCCGGTACCTTCTGGCTCAAGACGGCGGCCCAGCGCACCATCGAAATCCAGGTGCAGGTGGTGGCCGATGGCGCCAGCGTGCGCACCTACACCGACGTGACGGATTACATCCGGGTGCAGCAGGCGCTGCAGGCCGGGGAGCAGACCCACCGCGAGATGGCCGACCAGCTCAAGACCATCCTGGAGGCGATCCCCGACCTGCTCTACGAATTCGACGCGAAGGGCCGTTACCTCTACATCGGCAAAGGTCAGCCGGAGCTGCTGACCGCGCCGCCCGATACCCTGGCCCAAGCCACTTACCACGACGTGCTGCCGCCCGAGGCCGCTGCCGAGATCGACGCTGCCATGGCTGAGGCCTCGATCTGCGGCGCCTCGCTCGGCCACCAGTACCGGCTGGAGCTGCCCGACGGTGTCCACTGGTACGAACTGTCGATGACGCGGCGCGAGCCCCAGCCCGGCCAGCCGCCGCGCTTCGTCATGCTGGCGCGCGACATCACCCAGCGCCGCCTGATCGACGAGCGCATCCAGCACCTGGCCTTCCACGACGCACTGACCAACCTGCCCAACCGCCGGCTGGTGCAGGACCGGCTGGCCAAGGCCCTGAAAGCCGCCAAGCGGCAGCAGCAGCACGGGGCGCTGCTGTTCATCGACCTCGACAACTTCAAGGACCTGAACGACACGCAGGGCCACGACCAGGGCGACGAACTGCTGCAGCTGGTGGCGGTGCGGCTGCGCGGCTGCGTGCGCGACGTGGACACCGTCGCGCGCTTGGGCGGCGACGAATTCCTGGTGATGATCGAGGGCCTGAGCAGCGATGTCGCCGCCGCGGCCGGCGAGGCCGACAAAGTGGCGCGCAAGGTCCTGACCACCCTGCGCCAGCCCTACGACCTGTCGAGCTGCGGGCACAGCAGCACGCCCAGCATCGGGGTGGCGCTGTTCGGACAGCCGCAGGACACGGTGGAGGACCTGCTCAAGCGCGCCGACCTGGCCATGTACCGCGCCAAGATCGACGGCCGCAACACCATCAGCTTCTTCGACCCCGAGATGCAGGCCAGTGCCCTGCGCCGCGCCGCGCTGGAGGCCGACCTGCGCACCGCCTTGCGCGAAGAACAGTGGCGCCTGTACTTCCAGCCGGTGGTGGACGCCTTGGGTCATGTGCTGGGCGCCGAAGCCCTGGTGCGCTGGGAACACCCCGAGCGCGGCATGGTGCCGCCCGGCGCCTTCATCCCGTTGGCCGAGCAGAGCGGCATGATCCTGCCACTGGGCCAGTGGGTGCTGCGTCGCGCCTGCGAATGCCTGGCCGACTGGGCGCGGGACCCGCAGCTGCGTCACTGGACGCTGTCGGTCAACGTCAGCACCCGCGAATTCCGCGAGGCCGGTTTCGTGGACCAGGTCAAGGCCGAGGTGCGGCGCGCCGGCGCCCAGCCCCACCGCCTCAAGCTGGAGGTGACCGAGAGCATGTTCATGCACGACGCCGAGGACACCGCGGCCAAGATGGCGGCGCTGCGCGAGTTCGGCATCCGGTTTGCGCTGGACGACTTCGGCACCGGCTACTCGTCGCTGAGCTACCTCAAGCGCCTGCCGCTGGACGAGATCAAGATCGACCAGTCCTTTGTGCGCGACGTGTTGGACGACGAGGACGACGCCGCCATCGTGCGCGCCATCCTGACCTTGGCGCAGACGCTCGGCCTGTCGGTGGTGGCCGAGGGGGTGGAGCTGCCCGAGCAACACGACTTCCTGGCCGGGCACGGTTGCCGCGCCTTCCAGGGCTACCTGTTCGGGCGGCCGGCCTGCGTCAGCGAGGCCCCGGCCTACGCCCGCAGCCGGCCGGTGTCGCGCGCCGTCATCGGGGTGTGAGGGCCGCCGCGTCCAGCGCCGCCTGGGCGTCTTCCAGCCAGAAGGTCAGGGCGGCGTAATAGCCTTCCCAGACACAGCCGTTGCAGCCCCGGCCGCAACAGGTGGTGGGCTCGGGCGGTGGCGCACGCAGCGGCACGCCGGCCTGGGCCAGGGCGGCCTGGACCGCGGCGATGCGCTGGCGCGCGTCCGGCAGGGTGCTGGGGGTGAAGGCGGGTGGGGTGGACAAGGGCACGGACCCGACTGTAACCGCAGGGCCGCGCCGCCCGCGGCGTTCAGGGCGTGGGGCCGGGCGGGCCGTCGGTCGACACCGCCCACAACACCCGTTCCGGCGTGGCCGGTGCGTCCAGGCGCACCGGGGCACCGTCGCCGCGCGCCTGTGCCACCGCGTCGCGGATGGCCTCCCACACGCTGATGCCCAGCATGAACGGCGGCTCGCCCACGGCCTTGCTGCCGAACACGTTGTCTTCGCGGTTGGGTTCGGGCCACAGGTCCACCCGCAGGTGCGCGGGCACGTCGCCGGTGGTGGGGATTTTGTAGGTGCTGGGCGCGTGGGTGGCCAGCTGGCCGTCGGCCTTCCACACCAGTTCCTCGGTGGTCAGCCAGCCCATGCCCTGCACAAAACCGCCTTCGATCTGCCCGATGTCGATCGCCGGGTTGATGCTGTGGCCCACGTCGTGCAGGATGTCCACCGCCAGCACCCGGGTTTCGCCGGTGAGGGTGTCGATGGCGACTTCTGTGCAGGCCGCGCCGTAGGCGAAGTAGTAGAAGGGCCGGCCGGTGAGGGTGGTCTTGTCGTAGTGGATTTTCGGGGTGCGGTAAAAACCGTCGCTCCAGAGCTGGATGCGGTTGGCGTAGGCCATGCCCACCACCTCGGCGAAGGGGCGGGTGGCCTGGGGCGTGCACACCTGGCCGGCGTCAAATTCCACCTCGCCGGCGCCGCAGCCGTCCAACCCGCAGACGAAGGCCGCCAGGTTCTGGCGCACGTTGCGCGCCGCGAACTGGGCCGCGCGGCCGTTCAGGTCGGTGCCGCTGGAGGCGGCGGTGGCGCTGGCGTTGGGCACGCGGGCGGTGTCGCTGGCGCTCACCAGCACCCGCTCGAAGGGCACACCCAGCTCGTCGGCCACCACCTGCGCCACCTTGGTGTGCAGGCCCTGGCCCATCTCGGTGCCGCCGTGGTTCACCAGCACGCTGCCGTCGGTGTAGACGTGCACCAGCGCGCCGGCCTGGTTGAACAGCGTGGCGGTGAAGCTGATGCCGAACTTCACCGGCGTCAGTGCCAGCCCGCGCTTGACCACCGGGCTGCCGGCGTTCCAGTCGGCGATGGCGGCGCGGCGCGCGGCGTAGCGGCTGGTGTCGGCCAGTTGCGTCATCAGGGGTTCGAGGATGTTGTCCTCCACCCGCATCTGGTAGTGGGTGGTGTCGCGCCGGCCGCTGGCGGTCAGGCCCGGGGCGGCGGGGGCGTCGCTGTACAGGTTGCGCAGCCGCACCGCCAGCGGGTCCAGTCCCAGGTGGCGGGCGATGTCGCCCAGGATGGTCTCGATGGCGATGACGCCTTGCGGCCCGCCGAAGCCGCGGAAGGCGGTGAAGCTCTGCAGATTCGTCCGGCAGCGGAAGCTGTGGATGGCCACGTGCTCCAGGAAGTAGGCGTTGTCGCTGTGGAAGATGGCGCGGTCCGCCACCGGGCCGGACAGGTCGGCGCTGAAGCCGCAGTTGGCCAGCAGCGTCAGGTCCAGCCCGTGCAGGCGGCCGGTGTCGTCAAAGCCCACTGTGTAGTCGTAGGCAAAGGGGTGGCGCTTGCCGGTGACGAGGAAGTCGTCGTCGCGGTCCAGCCGCAGCTTGACCGGGCAGCCGGCCTTGAGCGCGGCCACCGCGGCCCACACCGCCAGGTGGCCGGCCTGGGTTTCCTTGCCGCCGAAGCCGCCACCCATGCGCCGGCACTCCACCCGCACGCGGTGCTGGGGCAGGCCCAGGGCGTGGGCGACCCAGTGCTGGATTTCGCCGGGGTGCTGGGTGCTGCTGTGGATCACCCACTGTTGCTGCTCGTGTGGCACGGCGTAGGCGATCTGGCCTTCCAGGTAAAAGTGTTCCTGACCGCCCACTTCGAACGCACCGCTCAGGGTGTGCGGGGCCTGTGCCAGGGCGCTGGCGGCGTCGCCGCGCCTGACGTGCACCGGCGGCAGCACGTAGCTCTGGCGGGCGTGGGCCTCGCGTGGGGTCAGCACCGCGGGCAGGGTTTCGATGTCGAGCTGGACCTGGCGCGCGGCGCGGCGTGCGGCCATCGCATCGTCGGCCAGCACCAGACCGATCACCTGGCCCACGTGCTGCACCGTGTCGTGGGCGAACACGGGTTCGTCGTGGGCGAAGGCGGCCAGGGTCCGGTCGCCGGGGATGTCGGCGGCCAGCACCACGTGGTGCACGCCGGGCAGTGCCAAGGCGGCGCGGGCGTCCACCCCGCGCAGCCGGCCGTGCGCCACCGGCGAGAGGATGGGGGCGGCGTGCAGCGTGCCCTGCAACTCGGGTATGTCGTCGATGTAAGTGGCCGCGCCCAGGATTTGCGCGCGGGCGCTGTCGTGCGGGTGCGACTGGCCGCAGGCCCTGGCCTGCGTGTCGGGGTTGGGGTTGGGGTTGGGGGCGCGGGTGGCGGCGTTCATCGTGCGCCCTCCTGGGTGGCGGGCGTGCGCAGAAGCGCGGGGTGCAGGCGTTCCAGGCCGATGACCGGACCGTCCGGCGGGGTGCGGCTGTCGAGCCAGCAGCGCCACAGCAGGTTGCCCAGCACCTCGCGGCGGTAGGCGGCGCTGGCGCGCATGTCGGAAATGGGCTGGAAGGCGTCGCGCAGCACCGCCATGGCGTGGCGCACGCTGTCGGCGTTCCAGGGCTGGCCGGTGAGCGCGGCTTCGGCGGCCGTGGCGCGTGCCGGCGTCGCGGCCACGCCGCCGGCGCCGATGGAGGCGCGCACCACCGTGCCCTGCTCCAGTTGCAGCGACACGGCCAGGCACACGGCCGAGATGTCGTCGTCGAAGCGCTTGGACACCTTGTAGACGCGCGTCCATTCGCCGAGGCCACCGGGCTCGCCGGCGGGGCAGGGCGCCGCCGGGCGGGGCACGAGGATCCGGGTCAGCAGTTCGTCCGGGCGCAGCACGTTCTGGCGGTAGCCGGTGTAGAAGTCTTCCAGCGCCAGTTCGCGCTCGGCCACCTGTCCGTCCGTCCAGCGCGCCAGCACCACGCGGGCGCCCAGGGCGATGAGCAGGGGCATGCCGTCGCCGATGGGCGAGCCGTTGGCCACGTTGCCGCCCAGGGTGCCGGCGTTGCGCACGGGCAGCCCGGCAAAGCGTTCGGCGAAGGCGGCGAGCTGCGGGCGGTCCTGCACCAGGGCGGCGAAAGCGTCGGTCAGGGTGGCGGCCGCGCCGATGGCCAGGTGCTGCGGGTGGTGCTCGATGCGCCGCAACTCGGCGGCGCGGGTCACGTCCAGCACCTGGCGGTATTGCCGGTGGCCTTTGGTCACCCACAGGCCCACGTCGGTGCAGCCGGCCACCACCTGGGCGTCGGGGTGGCGTGCGCGCGCCTGCAGCAGCGTCGCCAGCGTGGCGGGGGCGCGGTAAGCCGGATCGGCATCGGGGGCGGGGTCGGCCGGGTCGATCTGGCGCAGCAGGCCGACCAGGGTGGCTTCGTCCACCCGCGCGGCGGGCAATTCGCCCATGGCCTGCGCGGCGTCGAGGATGGGGCGGTAGCCGGTGCAGCGGCACAGGTTGCCCGACAGTTCGGCCTGTGCGGTGGCGCGGTCGATGGCGCCACCCTGCGCGCAGTGGTTTTGGTACATGCCGAACAGGCTCATCGCGAAGCCGGGCGTGCAAAAGCCGCATTGCGAGCCGTGCGCGTCCAGCAGGGCCTGCTGGACCGGGTGCAGGGCGGCGCCCTGGCGGTCGATCAGCGGGTCGCTGGCCAGGTCGGCGGCGGTCCACAGCGCCATGCCGTGCACCGAATGGGCCAGCTGGATGCAGCTGTTGACGGCGCGGTAGCGCAGGCCGTCGCCCTCGGTGTCGGCCAGCACCACGGTGCAGGCCCCGCAGTCGCCTTCGCCGCAGCCCTCCTTGGTGGCGCTCAGGTGCAGGTCCTCGCGCAGCAGGTCCAGCAGCGTGCGGCTGGGTGGTACATTCGGCAGCGTCACCCGGGCGCCGCGTCGCACGAACGTCAGGGGCCGGGTCGGGGTTTCGGGGGCAGAAAGCATCGTCATGCGCGAAGGGTAGGGGCTGCGGCGGCCTGCAACATATGTGCCATGGTATGCGCTCCATGCAAGGCGGGGTATGAAAGATCAGACGCTTTTCGACAAGATAGACCTTCATCTCATTCGGGTCTTGCACACCGTGCTCACTGAACGCAACGTTTCCCGCACCGCCCTGCGCCTGGGCATGCACCAGCCGGCGGTCAGCGCCGCCCTGCGCCGTCTGCGCGAGCTCGCCGGCGACCCCTTGCTGGTGCGCTCCGGCCCGGGCATGGTGCCCACCCCTGCCGGGCTGCGCATGATCGAGCCGGCCGGCCACATCCTGCGTTCGGCCGAGGTGATGTTTTCCGACGCGCGCCGTTTCGACCCCGCCACCGCCCGCCACACCTTCACCCTGGCCGCCAGCGACTACCTCGACCCCTTCTTCCTGCCGCAACTGGTCACCCACCTCAAGACCCAGGCGCCGCTGTGCCCGATCGAGATCCAGCCGCTGTCGGGCGAGTCCGACTACCACCGCCGGCTGGCCCAGGGCGAGGTGGACGTGGTGATTGGCAACTGGGCCCAGCCCTCGGGCGACCTGCACTTGGGCCGCTTGTTCGGTGACGAGGTGGTGTGCCTGGTCTCGAAAAACCACCCCGCGGTGCGCCGCGGCTGGAGCGTGGACGAATGGCTGCAGGCCGAGCACATCGCGCCCACGCCGACCCACCCGGGCGCGCGCGGCGTGATCGACGACCACCTGGCCAGCCAGGGCCTGACGCGCCAGATCACCGCCCGCTGCCCGCATTTCAGCCTGATCCCGGCCATGGTGGCATCCAGCTTGCTTGTGCTGACCACCGGTCGCCATTTCTGCGAGCGGTTCGTGGAGACCCTGCCCGTGGACATCCTGCCCTGCCCGGTGCCCTTCCCGCGCCTGATGTACTACCAGCTCTGGCACGGGCGCACCCACACCTCGCCGGCGGCGCAGTGGTTGCGCGACAGCGTGCGCACCGTGGCCGCGGCCCTGCGCCACGACGACCACGCTGGCGCCGAAGCCCCCATCCCGGTCCCGGCCGCCACCCGGTCCCGCGCGCGCCCGGCCCGGCGCAGCCCCAACCCGTCCGCCGCATGAGCCATCCCCCCCGCCTGCAACTGACGCAGATCACCAAACGCTACCCCGGCGTGGTCGCCAACGACAACGTCTCGCTGACGGTGGCGCCCGGCACCGTGCACGCCGTGCTGGGCGAGAACGGCGCGGGCAAGTCCACGCTGATGAAGATCATCTACGGCGCGGTCAAGCCCGACGACGGCGCCCTGCTGTTCAACGGCAAGCCGGTGCACATCCGCAACCCGCAGGAGGCGCGGGCGCTGGGCATCAGCATGGTGTTCCAGCACTTCAGCCTGTTCGACACCCTCACCGTGGCCGAAAACGTCTGGCTGGGGTTGGACAAATCTCTCAGCCTGCAGGAGGTGAGCGAGAGCATCAGCCTCAAGGCCAAGGCCTACGGTCTGGACGTGGACCCGAACCGCCCGGTGCACAGCCTGAGCGTGGGCGAGATGCAGCGGGTCGAAATCATCCGTGCGCTGCTGACCAGCCCGCAGTTGCTGATTCTGGACGAGCCCACCTCGGTGCTGACGCCGCAGGCGGTGGACAAGCTCTTCGTGGTGCTGCGGCAGCTGGCCGACGAGGGCTGCAGCATCCTTTACATCAGCCACAAGCTGCACGAGATCCGCGCCCTGTGCCAGGCCTGCACCGTGATGCGCGGCGGCCGGGTGACCGGCGAATGCGACCCGCGGCAGGAGTCCAACGCCTCGCTCAGCCGGTTGATGATCGGGGCCGAGCCCCCGGCGCTGCAGGCCCGGGCCTGCGCACCGGGTGCCACGGTGCTCGACGTGCGCGGACTGGACTTGCCCAGCGCCGACCCCTTTGGCACCGCGCTGCAGGGCATCGACCTGCAGGTCAAGGCCGGCGAGGTGGTGGGCATTGCCGGCGTCTCGGGCAACGGCCAGGGCGAACTGCTCTACGCCCTGTCGGGCGAGAACCCGCGTTCGCCGGCGGGCAGCATCTGTCTGGACGGGCAGGATGTGTCGCGCATGGCGCCGGGGCGTCGCCGCAAGCTGGGTCTGCATTTCGTGCCCGAAGAACGCCTGGGCCGCGGCGCCGTGCCCACGCTCAGCCTGGCGCAGAACCTGTTGCTGTCGCGTCGCGACGCCATCGGTCCGCTGGGTTGGCTCAAGCTGGGCGCGCTCCAGCAGCAGGCGCGCGACATCATCGCCCGCTACCAGGTCAAGGCCAACGGGCCCGACGCGGCGGCCAAGTCGCTGTCGGGCGGCAATTTGCAGAAGTTCATCGTGGGCCGCGAAATCGAGGCCCAGCCCAAGCTGCTCATCGTCAGCCAGCCCACCTGGGGCGTGGACGTGGGTGCGGCGGCGCAGATCCGCGGCGAGATTCTGGCCCTGCGCGACGCCGGTTGCGCGGTGCTGGTGGTGAGTGAGGAGTTGGACGAATTGTTTGAAATCAGCGACCGCCTGCACGTGATCGCCAAGGGCCGGCTGTCGCCGCCGGTGATGCGGGCGCAGGCCACGGTGGAGCGCATCGGCGAATGGATGTCGGGCCTGTGGCAGGTGCCGGAACGCCGCGAGGAGGGCGCCCATGCTCAAGCTTGAAATGCGGCCCCAGCCCTCGACGCTGTGGGGCTACGCCTCGCCCGTGCTGGCGCTGGCGGTCACGGTGCTCATCGGCATCGGACTGTTCATGCTGCTGGGCAAGGACCCGGTGCGCGGCCTGCAGGTGTTTTTCGTGGAGCCGGTCAAGTCCTGGTACGCGGTGGGCGAGCTGATGGTCAAGGCCACGCCGCTGCTGCTCATCGGCCTGGGGCTGGCGGTGTGTTTCCGCTCCAACGTCTGGAACATCGGGGCCGAGGGGCAGTTCGTCATCGGCGCGGTGTTTGCCGGGGGCGTGGCGCTCATGGCCGACAAGAGCACCGGCCCCTGGATCGTCTGGGCGGTGCTGGCCGCGGGCGTGCTGGGTGGCATGGTGTGGGCGGCCGTCACGGCGCTGCTGCGCGACCGCTTCAACGCCAACGAGATCCTGGTCAGCCTGATGCTGGTCTACGTGGCGGTGCAGATCCTCAATTACCTGGTCTACGGCCCCTGGAAGGACCCGATGGGTTTCAACTTCCCGCAGACCCAGACCTTCGAGAAGGTGGCCCAGGTGCCGCGCCTGTTCGAACGGTCGCGCGTCAACATCGGCCTGCTGTTGGCGCTGGCCGGCGTGGCCGGGGTCTGGCTTTACCTGTTCCGCACCCACTCGGGCTTTGCCCAGCAGGTGGGCGGGCTGGCGCCGGCGGCGGCGCGCTACGCCGGGTTTTCCTCGCGCCGGGCCTTGTGGATCGCGCTGCTGTTTTCGGGCGCCATGGCCGGCCTGGCGGGGGCGCTGGAGGTGGCCGGGCCCATCGGCCAGCTCACGCCGCACGTGCCGGCGGGCTACGGTTTTGCCGCCATCATCGTGGCGTTCGTGGGGCGGCTGCACCCGGTGGGCATGGTGTTTTCGGCGGTGCTCATGAGCATGTTCTACATCGGCGGTGAACTGGCGCAGTCCCGCCTGGGGCTGCCCAAGGCCATCACCGGCGTGTTCCAGGGGGTGCTGCTGTTCGCCCTGCTGGCCGCCGACACGCTCATCGCCTACCGCGTCAAATGGGGGAGCCGCTGATGGACGCCACCGCTCTGCTGATCGCCTCGTCGCTCAACGCCGGCACGGTGTTGGCCATCGCGGCGCTGGGCCTGCTCATCAACGAAAAGGCCGGCATCGTCAACCTCGGGGCCGAGGGGCTGATGCTGTGCGGTGCCCTGGCCGGCTTTGCCGCGGTGGTGCATTTCGGTGCCACCGGCTGGGGCTTCCTGGCCGGGCTGGGCGCTGGGGCCTTGCTCTCGCTGGTGTTCGGCGTGCTCGTCATCTGGCTCAACACCAACCAGTACGCCACCGGCCTGGCGCTGAGCCTGTTCGGGGCCGGGCTGTCGGCCTTCGCCGGCATCCCCTACACCCAGGCCAAGCTGCCGGAGCAGGGCATGTCGGCCGTGCCCTTTCTGAGCGATCTGCCTTTCGTCGGCCCGGCGCTGTTCCGCCAGCACCCCATGGCCTACTTCGCCGTGCTGCTGACCCTGGCGCTGGTGTGGTTCCTGTACCGCACGCGCAACGGGCTGGTGCTGCGCAGCGTGGGCGAAAGCCCCGAATCGGCGCACGCGCTGGGCTACCCGGTGCGCCGCATCCGCCTGCTGGCGGTGGTGGCGGGCGGGGCCTTGTGCGGCCTGGCCGGGGCCTATGTGTCCACCGTGTACACCCCCTTGTGGGTGGAGGGCATGATCGCCGGCAAGGGCTGGATCGCCCTGGCCCTGACCACCTTCGCCACCTGGCGGCCGGCACGCGTATTGCTTGGGGCTTATCTGTTCGGCGGGCTGACCATGGTGCAGTTCCACCTCCAGGGCATGGGGGTGGACGTGCCCAGCCAGTTCCTGACCATGTTGCCCTATCTGGCCACGGTGGTGGTGCTGGTGCTGATCTCGCGCAGCCCGCTGTGGATCCGCACCAACATGCCGCAGTCCCTGGGCAAACCGTTCTACCCGGGTGCCTGAACACGGGTCTGCCTACATAATGGTTTTTTGTGTTTCTTTTTGAGGAGTGTTGAGATGATCGACGTGCACAAGCGTGTGTGGCTCAAGGCCGCGGCCCTGACCGTGGTGGCGTCCGCGGCCCTGGTGGGTTGCGGCAAGAAAGAGGAGCCCGCACCCGCGCCGGCCCCTGTGACCGAAGCGCCGAAGGCCGAACCGCTGAAAGCCGCCTGGATCTACGTCGGCCCGGTCGGTGACGCCGGCTGGTCCTTCGCCCACGACCTCGGCCGCAAGGCCGCCGAGGCCAAGTTCGGGGCCGACCTGCAGACCACCTTCGTCGAAAGCGTGCCCGAAGGCGCCGACGCCGAGCGCGTCATCCGCGACCTGGCCCAGCAGGGCAACAAGATCATCTTCGCCACCTCCTTCGGTTACATGGAGCCGATGCTGAAGGTGGCCGCCGAATTCCCCGACGTCAAGTTCGAACACGCCACCGGCTACAAAACGGCCGACAACATGCGCATCTACGACGCCAGCTTCTACCAGGACACCTACATGGCCGGCGTCATCGCGGGCAGCATGACCAAGTCCAACACCCTGGGCTTCGTCGGTTCCTTCCCCATCCCCGAGGTGCTGCGCAACATCAACGCCTATTCTCTGGGCGCGCAGAGCGTCAACCCCAAGGCCAAGGTCAAGGTGGTGTGGGTCAACACCTGGTTCGACCCGCCCAAGGAAAGCGACGCCGCGCAAAGCCTGATCAACCAGGGCGCCGACGTGCTGCTGCAGAACACCGACTCCACCGCCGTGCTGCAGACCGCCGAGAAGAACGGCAAGTACGCCTTTGGCTGGGACAGCGACATGAGCGCCTTCGGCCCGAAAGCGCACCTGGCCTCGGCCATTGCCGATTGGGGCCCGTACTACATCAAGTCCATCGAGGACGTGAAGGGCGGCACCTGGAAGACCGAGCGCACCGTCTGGGGCGTGAAGGAAGGCCTGAACGACCTGATCAAGATCAGCGACATGGTGCCCGCCGCGGCCAAGACCAAGGTGGACGAGATCAAGGCCAGCCTGAAGGCCGGCACCTTCGAGCCCTTCACCGGCCCGATCAAGGACAACACCGGCAAGGAAGTGCTGGCCGCCGGCGTGCAGGCCGACCAGGCCTGGAAAGACGGCATCAACTTCTTCGTCAAGGGCGTGGAAGGCAAAGTGCCGTCCGGCAAGTAAATCCCTTTGGGCTCACAGGGCCGGTGCCACCGCGGGGTGGCACTCGGCACGGCCACCCCACCGGCAGCGCCGGTCGGGTGGTTTTTTGTTTTTTTCGACCTGCATGGGGATGGCGCGATGTTGAACGAAATGCGTTGGTGGTGGCCGGTGTGTCTGGCCAGTGAATTGGGCACGCAGCCGCTGGGCCTGCGTCTGCTGGACCAGCCCCTGGTGCTGTGGCGCGACGCCCAGGGCCAGCCGGTGGCCATGGTGGACCGCTGCCCGCACCGGGGCGCGCAACTGTCGCTGGGCCGGGTGGTGGCGGGCACCTTGCAGTGTCCCTACCACGGCTGGCGCTTCGAGCCGCAAGGGCGGTGTGTGGGCATTCCGGCACAGCCGGGTTTCACCCCGCCGGCCAGCAGCGGCGTCTGCCGCCACGCCGCGGTGGAGCACGAAGGTCTGGTCTGGGTGGCCCTGGCCGCCGACGCCACCGTCCGCGAAGCCTTGCCCGACCTCAGCGCCCTGCCGCAGCGGCGCCTGGTCTACGGTCCCTTCGACGTGGCCACCAGCGCCCCGCGTGCCGTGGAAAACTTCCTTGACACCTCGCACTTCGCCTTCGTGCACGAAGGCTGGCTGGGCGCCGCCGACCACCCTGAGGTGCCGCCCTACGAGGTCACCCACACCGCCGACGGCCGCCCCGTCATCGAACGCTACAAGGCCTGGCAACCGCGCGCCAGCGCCGCAGCAGCGGGGGGCGACTGGGTGACTTACCGCTACGAAGTGCTCAGCCCCTACAGCGCGCTGCTGAGCAAGCAGGGCGACGCCGGCGGCCCGCAAGACAGCTACACCATCTGGGCCTGCCCAACCGCGCCCGACCATTGCCGACTGTGGTTTGCCCAATACACCACCGATGCGGTATCGTCCGACGACGCGTTGCGCGATTTCCAGGTGGAGATTTTTTCGCAGGACCAGCCGGTGCTGGAGTCGCAGCAACCCAAGCGGCTGCCCTTGAGCGGCGGCGAGGCGCACAGCGCCGCCGACCGCCTGAGTGCCGCCTACCGCCGCTACCTGCAGGCCTGCGGCATCACGTTCGGAGTGTGCTGATGTTCCATTTGCCCCACATCCCCCCCCAGCGCCTGCCCGCCGTGTTGCGCGGCATGCCCAAGGCCGAGCTGCACATCCACATCGAAGGCTCGCTGGAGCCGGAGCTGATCTTCAAGCTGGCGCAGCGCAACGGCGTGGCGCTGCCCTACGCCAGCGTCGAGGCCTTGCGCGCCGCCTACGCCTTCACCGATTTGCAGAGCTTCCTCGACATCTACTACGCCGGGGCCAGCGTGCTGCTGAAGGAGCAGGACTTTTTCGACATGGCCTGGGCCTACCTGGAAAAGGCCGCCGCCGAGAACGTGGTGCACGCCGAAATCTTCTTCGACCCGCAGACCCACACCGCCCGTGGCGTGCCCATGGGCAGCGTCATCCAGGGCCTGCACCACGCCTGTCAGCGGGCGCACCAGGAATTTGGCCTGAGCGCGAAGCTGATCCTCTGCTTCCTGCGCCACCTGAGCGAGGCAGACGCATTCGCCACGCTGGAAGCGGCCTTGCCTTACCGCCACCACTTCATCGGCGTGGGGCTGGACTCCAGCGAAATGGGCCACCCGCCCGAAAAGTTCGAGCGCGTCTTCGCCCGCTGCCGCGAACTGGGCCTGCGCGTGGTGGCCCACGCCGGTGAAGAAGGCCCGCCCGCCTACATCTGGAGCGCGCTGGACGTGCTGGGGGCCGAGCGCATCGACCACGGCGTCCAGGCGGTGCACGATCCGGTGCTGCTGCGCCGCCTGGCCGACGCGCAGGTGCCGCTGACGGTGTGCCCCTTGTCGAACGTCAAGCTCTGCGTGTTCCCCAGCATGGCGCAGCACAACCTGCGCCAGCTGCTCGACGCCGGCCTGTGCGCCACCGTCAATTCGGACGATCCGGCCTACTTCGGCGGCTACCTGAACGAGAACTACCTGCAGCTCTTTGCCGCGCTCGACCTGGAGCCGCGCCACGCCTACCAACTGGCCTTCAACAGCTTCGAGGCCAGCTTTGCCGACGAGGCCGCCAAGCGCGGCTGGGAGCGCCAGCTCAAAAGCTATTTCGAAGGGCTGCGCGAGCACGACTGAGCCCGCGCACGCCCCCACTACAATCGGCGCGAACTGGAGCGCACACGCATGAGCATCAAAAGCGACAAGTGGATCCGCCGCATGGCCGAGCAGCACGGCATGATCGAGCCGTTCGAGCCGGGGCAGGTCCGCCAGGCCGATGGCAAGAAGATCATCAGCTACGGCACCAGCAGCTACGGCTACGACATCCGCTGCGCGCCCGAATTCAAGGTCTTCACCAACATCCACAGCACCGTGGTGGACCCCAAAAATTTCGACGAAAAGAGCTTCGTCGATTTCCACGGCGACCACTGCATCATCCCGCCCAACAGCTTCGCGCTGGCGCGCACGGTGGAGTATTTCCGCATCCCGCGCAACGTGCTGACCATCTGCCTGGGCAAGAGCACCTACGCGCGCTGCGGCATCATCGTCAACGTCACCCCCTTCGAGCCCGAGTGGGAAGGCTACGTGACGCTGGAGTTCAGCAACACCACGCCGCTGCCAGCCAAGATCTACGCCGGCGAGGGCTGCGCCCAGGTGCTGTTTTTCGAGAGCGACGAGGTCTGCGAGACCAGCTACAAGGATCGCGGCGGCAAGTACCAGGGCCAGCACGGCGTGACCCTGCCGCGCGCCTGATACCAGTTCGGCCCGCCCGCCAGCGCTCCGACCGCTCCCGATCCCGCATGAGCACCCCACCCACCTCGGCACCCAGCCCCATGGCCGCAGGGGCCCACGGCCTGCTGGCGTTCGGCCTGCCCGTCTCGGGTGAGGCGGAGTTGTCCCACCCCAAACCCGAGCGCCTGATCGCCGGCAAGCCGCTGCGCGAAACCTGGAACGCGCTGGACGCGCCGCTGGCCGGCGCCCAAAACCTGAGCACCGGCGTCTGGCGCTGCGAACCGGGGCATTGGCGCATCGCCTTCGGACCGACCGAACGCGAAGTCTTCACCGTGGTGCAAGGCCGTTGCCGCGTCCACAGCGCGGCCGGTGGGTGTCAGGAAGCCGGGCCCGGCCAGGCCATCCACATCCCGCCCGGTTTTGCCGGCTCCTTCGAGGTGCTGGAGGCGGTGACCAAGGTCTACGTCATCGTCGAGTGAGCGGCGGGCCTGCGCGGACCTGCACACCCCGGCCGCCCCCGCGCGGGCTCGGCCGGGGGCTTACACCGCCACCGGCGCCTTGATGGCCGGGTGGTGCTGGTAGTCCCGCACCTCGAAGTCGTCGAGTTCGTAGTCGAAGATCGAGTTCGGCCGGCGCTGGAGGTGCAGCGTGGGGTAGGGCAGCGGTTCACGGCCCAGTTGCAGCGCCACCTGCTCGAAGTGGTTGCTGTAGATGTGGCAGTCGCCCCCGGTCCAGACGAAGTCGCCCACCTCCAGGTCGCACTGCTGCGCCAGCATGTGCGTCAGCAGGGCGTAGCTGGCGATGTTGAAGGGCACGCCCAGAAAGATGTCGGCGCTGCGCTGGTAGAGCTGGCAGCTTAATTTGCCTTTGCCGCCCGGCTCGGTGGCCGGTGCCACGTAGAACTGGAAGAAGGCGTGGCAGGGCATCAGGGCCATCTGGTCCAGGTCGGCCACGTTCCAGGCGCTGACGATGATGCGCCGGCTGTCGGGGTTGGTCTTGAGGGTGCGCACCACCTCGGCGATCTGGTCGATGTGGCCGCCGCCCGGCTTGGGCCAGTTGCGCCATTGCACGCCGTACACCGGGCCCAGTTCGCCGTCGTCGCGCGCCCATTCGTCCCAGATGGTGCAGCCGCGTTCCTGCAGCCATTTCACGTTGGAGTCGCCGCGCAGGAACCACAGCAACTCGACGATGACGGCTTTGAGGAAGACCTTCTTGGTCGTCACCAGCGGGAAGCCTTCGTTCAGGTCAAACCTCATCTGGTGGCCGAACACGCTGCGCGTACCGGTGCCGGTGCGGTCGCCCTTGGCCACGCCGTGTTCGAACACGTGGCGCATGAAGTCTTCGTACTGGTGGCGAACGGGGCGGGGGGTGGGGTTCATCATGGCGTCAGTCCTGGGGTGGGCGGGGGGCCGCGGCCTTGGCCGCCCGCAGCCGCAGCCGCACATGCGAGGCACAGGCCACGAACAAGGCCACGCACAGCAGCACCTGCACCAGCGCCAGCGTGGCCGACAGGCCGGTGTCGCTGTAGGCGCGCACAACGCCTTCGGTGAAGTACAGCCACACCAGCAGGCTCAGCCAGCGGTAGGTGTACATGCGGTGTTTGAGCAGGCCGGTCAGGGGCAGGGTCAGCGGCAGCACCTTGATGGCCCACCAGGAGCCGCCTTCGCGCAGCGGCGCCCACCACAGTTCCCAGCCCAGGCCCAGGACGATCATGGCCAGCAGGCTGACCACGCCCAGCAGGCGGGTCCAGCCGGCGGCGGCCAGGGCTTCGGGCGGGGTGGCGGTGGACGGGGGCAGGGCGGGCGTGTCGGTCATGGTGCGGCGTCGGGAGGTGGCATGATACCGGGATGCACAGTGCCACAGGGTTGTCGGGGTTGATGGAACGCTTGCGCCAGCGCGCCGAGGCGCTGTGGGCGGACCTGCGCATCTTCCCCTGGGCCACCACCGTGAGCACGCTGCGCGAGCGTTTCCGCGAAGACCGCCTGGGCGTGACCGCCGGCAGCCTGACCTTCACCACCACCATCTCGCTGGTGCCGCTGTTCACCGTGGCCCTGGCCATTTTCAGCGCCTTTCCCATGTTCAGCCGCATGGAAACCCAGCTCCAGAAATGGCTGGTGCAAAGCCTGGTGCCGGAAAATATCGCGCGCCAGGTGTCCAACTACCTGCTGCAGTTCGCCAACAAGGCCGGGCAGATGGGCTGGGCCGGGGCCCTGGTGCTGCTGGTGTCGGCGCTGGCGCTGATCCTCACCATCGACCGCAAGCTCAACGACATCTGGCGGGTGCGCAAGCTGCGCCCGCTGACGCAGCGGGTGCTGGTCTACTGGGCTTTGCTGACGCTGGGGCCGCTGCTCATCGCCCTCAGCCTGAGCCTGAGTTCCTACGCCATCTCCGCTTCGCGCGGCTGGGTCGGCGGGCTGCACGGCGGGGTCAAGGTCGCGCTCGATGTGCTCGAGTTCGGGGTCGTGATCCTGGCCATGGCCGCGCTCTACCGCTACGTGCCCAACGCCCAGGTGCGCTGGGGCCACGCCGTGGTGGGGGGGCTGTTCGTGTCGCTGTCCCTGGAGAGCGCAAAAAAGCTGCTGGCCTGGTACCTGTCGAGCGTGCCCACCTATTCGGTGGTGTACGGCACCTTCGCCACCGTGCCGATCTTGCTCATCTGGCTCTACCTGGCCTGGGTGATCGTGCTGCTGGGGGCGGTGGTCACGGCCTACCTGCCCAGTTTGCTGGCCGGCATTGCCCGGCGCGGCGACACCCCGGGCTGGGGTTTCCAACTGGCGCTGGAGGTGGTGGCGGCCCTGCACGCCGATCGCGGTCGCCACGGCGCCGGGCTGGGCCAGGCGGTGCTGGCCCAGCAACTGCAGGTGGACCCGCTGCAATTGGCGGATTCGGTGGAAACCTTGCTGGCCTTCGGTTGGGTCGGGCAGCTCACCGGCGAAGAGGGCCGGTTGGTGCTGCTGGTCGATCCGGACGCGGTGCCGCTGGCCCCGCTGGCCCAGGCCCTGCTGCTGCCCCGCAGCCCGGGGGCACACGCCGCCTGGCAGGCCAGTGGATGGGACCGCCTGCGCCTGCTGGACGTTCTGCCCCGGGCTTGAGCGGCCTTCAGCGCGGCATCATGCGCACCTGTGCCAGCTTGGCCAGGGGCTGCGGTTCGCCCAGGTGGAAGCCTTGGGCAAAGTCCACCCCGATGTCGCGGATGCGTTCCAGGATGCCTGGGCTGGAGACGTACTCGGCGATGGTCTGCAGGCCCATCACGTGCCCGATGGCGTTGATCGCCTGCACCATGGCCAGGTCGATCGGGTCGGTCTCGATGTCTTTGACGAAGCCGCCGTCGATCTTCAGGAAGTCCACCGGCAGGTTTTTCAGGTAGGCGAAGGAGGACAGGCCGCTGCCGAAATCGTCGAGCGCGAACAGGCAGCCGAGCTGCTTGACCTCGCCGATGAAGTGCACCACCTTGGACAGGTGGGCCACCGCCGCGGTTTCGGTGATTTCGAAGCACACCGCGCCGGGCGGCAGGTGCAGCTGCTCCAGGGTGGCATGCAGGCTTTGGCGGAAGCGCTCGTCCGACAGTGAAGCCCCCGACAGGTTGATGCAGTACACGCCGTCCAGGCTGCCGCTCTGCCGCAGGCGGTCGCCCATCCAGGCCAGGGTGTTGTTGACCACCCATTGGTCGATGCGGGGCATCAGTCCGTAGCGTTCGGCCGCCGGCAGGAAGGCGCCGGGCAGGATGAGCTTGCCCTCCTCTTCCAGCCGCACCAGGATTTCGTAGTGGGTTTTCTGCCCCGGCGCGGGGAACAGCGGCACGATGGGCTGCACGTACAGGCGCAGACGGTCCTGGTCCAGCGCCGATTGCAGGCGCGCCACCCATTGCATCTGCCCCTGCTGCTCCATCAGGCGGCTGTCGTCGGCCTGGTAGACGTGCACCCGGTTGCGGCCGCTTTCCTTGGCCGCGTAGCAGGCCGCGTCGGCGCAGGCCAGCAGCAGGCCCAGGTCGCGTTGTTCGCTGTCGATGCAGACCAGCCCGATGGACACCCCGATGGAGAACGACTTGCCCTCCCAGCCAAAACGGAAATCGGCGATCGCCTCGCGCAGCTTGTTGGCCAACTGCAGGGCGCGTTCCAGCGGGCAGTTCTGCAGGATCAGGCCGAACTCGTCGCCGCCCAGGCGGGCCAGGGTGTCGGCCGCGCGCAGCAGGCCGCGCATCAGCTGCGTCACCTGGCGCAGCAGTTCGTCGCCCGCCACGTGGCCGCAGGTGTCGTTGACGATCTTGAACTGGTCCAGGTCGAGGTAGCAGAGCACGTGCTGCTGGGTCTGCGGTTCGGGGCGGGCCAGCAGTTCGTTCAGCCGGCGCTCGAACTCGCGCCGGTTGGGGATGCCGGTGAGCGCGTCGTGTGTGGCTTGGTGGGTGAGTTCGCGCGCCAGGTTCAGGGTCACGGTGACGTCGTGGAACACCAGCACCGCCCCGATCAGGATGCCGTCGCGCGAGCGGATGGGGGCGGTGGTGTCGAGCACCGGCACGCTGTCCTGGTCGCGGCGCAGCAGCAGGGCGTGCTCGCGCCGGGGCAGCAGCTGGCTGCGCTTGAGCACCTCGCGCACCGGGTTGGGCAGGGGCTGGTGGGTGTGTTCGTCTTGCAGGTTGTAGACGGTGGTGATCAGCTGCCCCTTGGCCTGGTGCGCCGGCCAACCGGTCAGCCGCGCGGCCACCGGGTTGATGTACTGGATCACCCCGGCCTCGTCGGTGGTGATGACGCCGTCACCGATGGAGGCCAGCGTCACCTGCGCCAGGTCGCGCTCGCGGTGGAGCTGGGCTTCCACGGCCTTGCGTTCGGTGATGTCGCGCACCGCGCCGGTGAAGCGCAGTTCCTGGTCCTGGTGGTTTTCGCTGACCGAGACCTCGTAATACAGTTTGGTCTTGCCCGGCCGGGCGATGCGCAGTTCCAGCTTGGCGCCGGGGCGGCAGAGGCGCTCGGTGTCGAGGGGGTCGGGGTGGCCGGCCTCGCGCAGCACCTGCACGAAGGGGCGCCCGGTGGCGCCGCTGGCGGCCACGCCCAGCAGTTTTTCGGCGCCGGGGTTCAGGCTGGTCAGCACCCCGTCGCGGGTGAAGGTGACGATGCCGTCGCGCATGTCCCGCACCACCGACAGGGTGCGTTGCGTGGCCTGTTCCAGGGCCGCGATGACGCGGTTGTAGGCCTGCGCCACCTGGCCCACTTCGGTGAAGGCCTCTTCGGGCACGCGCTGCCTCAGGTCGCCCGAGCGGCGCTGGGTTTCCATGGCGTTGAGCAGGTCGATCAGTTCGGTGCGGGCGCCGTGCTCGGCCACGTTCAGGCCCATCTGCTCTTCTTCGGCGGTCACGCGCAGGCCCCCGCCGCGGATCCAGGGGCGCAGGCAGAGCCAGGTCACGGCCACGCACCAGGCCCCGCAGCTCAGGATGCCCAGCAGTTGCACCCCCACCTGGGCCCAGCGGCCGTGGCCGGTGCCCAGCACCGCCAAGTCGCCGAACAGGCCCACGGCCAGGGTGCCCCAGATACCGGCCATCAGGTGGGCGGGGATGGCGCCCACCGCGTCGTCCACGCCCAGGCGCAGCAGGATGCCGTTGGCCCAGACCATCAGCAGGGCACCGACCAGGCCGATCAGCATGGCCTCCAGCCCCGACACCGCGTGCGCCCCGGCGGTGATGGCCACCAGCCCGGCGATCAGGCCGTTGATCAGGTACAGCGTTTCGTAGTAGCCGTGCCAGATGCGCCCCAGCAGCAGCCCGCTGGTGCAACCCGCCACGGCGGCCAGGGTGGTGTTGAGCAGGATACCGGGCACCGCTTCGGTGAACCCCAGGGTGCTGCCGCCGTTGAAGCCGATCCAGCCGAAAAACAGCAGCAGTGCCCCGAGCATGGCCATGGGCAGGTTACCCGCCGGGATGACCGTGGCCGCCTGTCCGGCGACGAAGCGCCCCTGGCGTGGGCCGACCAGCCAGACCGCCACCAGCGACACCCAGCCGCCCACGCTGTGCACCACGGTCGAGCCCGCAAAATCGACGAAGCCCAGCGCCTTCAGCCAGCCCTGGTCGCCGTTCCAGGCGCCGGCCCAGGCCCAGTGGCCGAAGACCGGGTAGACCAGCAGGGACACGCACGCCGACAGGCCCAGGTAGGCACCGAAGCGCATGCGCTCGGCCACCGCCCCCGAGACGATGGTCGCCGCGGTGGCACAGAACATGAGCTGGAACAACACGAAGGTCAGCAGCGCCGGGTCGGCCGGCAACTGGTCGAAGGCGCCGAACAGGGTGCTGCCGACCCAGCCCCGGTCCGAGGCGCCGAACATCAGCCCGAAGCCCACCAGCCAGTACAGCAGCGAAGCCACGGCGAAGTCGGCCACGTTCTTGGCCGCGACGTTGATCGAATTCTTGTTGCGCGTCAGCCCCGACTCCAGGCACAGGAAGCCGGCCTGCATCACGAAGACGAGGCCGGCGCACAGAAGCACCCAGAGGAGGTCGAGAGGCTGGCTGTTGGTCATGGCGGTGGGCCCGGGCGGCCCGCAGGCCGATGACCAGATCTAGCAATTTGTGTTCCAGCCAGCGCCGTGGCGGCGCCGGCCGGCGCGGTTCAGGCCGGCCGCAGGAAGCGCTGCAGCGCGTGCAGCACCCCGTCGGGGTCTTCGGTCATGAGCGAGTGGCCGGCCGCGAGTTCGACGACCTGGCCCTGGCGGGCCCGCCGCACCAGACTTTGGGCCGCTTTGGGCGGGGTCATCTGGTCCAGACGGCCCAGCACGAACAGGGTGGGGCATTGCACCCGGTCCATGGCTTGCTCGCCCTGGTCGTAGCCGTCGCAGGCCACAAAGCCGCGGTGGAACACGTTCACCCGCGGGTTGCTGGCCAGCACCCGGCGCATCAAGGCCCTGGAGCCGCCCAGCAGCCAAGTGCCGGGGCCCAGCGCCGACGGCGGCGGGGCCAGCGTGGAGTGGCTGAACACGTTGACCATGTCGATCGCCTTCATGGGCTGGTTCAGCGACGCGTCCAGCAGCGCGGGCGAGACCTTCATCGGGTAGGCGGTGCCCACCATCGCCAGGTGGCTCACGCGCTCGGGCGCGTCGGCCGCGGTCTGCAAGGCAATCAGCGAGCCGAAGCTGTGGCCGACCAGCGCGGCTTTCTCGATCTTCAGCGCGTCGAGCAGGCCGAGCACTGCGCGCGAGGCGTCCTGCACGCTCGCGGGCGCTTCGCCGCCGCTTTTGCCGTGACCGGCCAGGTCGATGGCCAGCACGTTCCAGCCGTGGTGGGCCAGGTAGCGGCTTTGCAGGATCCACACGCTGTGGTCGTTGAGCACGCCGTGGACGAACACCACCGTGGGCTGGGCCGGGTGGAAGGGTTTGCCGCCGGTGTAGGCGTAGAGCGGGGCGCCGTGGACGTCGATGATCATCTCAAGCCCCCGCTTTCTCGGCCGCTTTCAGCGCGCGCTTCAGGTCGTCGATCAGGTCGTCCGGGTCTTCCAGTCCGATGGACAGGCGGATGGTGCCCGGGCCGATGCCGGCACCGGCCAGGGCCTCGTCGGCCATGCGGAAGTGGGTGGTGCTGGCGGGGTGGATGACCAGGCTGCGGCAGTCGCCCACGTTGGCCAGGTGGCTGAAAATTTTCAGCGTTTCGATGAAGGCCTTGCCCTGCGTGCGGCTGCCTTTGAGGTCGAAGCTGAACACGCTGCCGGCGCCGCGCGGCAGCAGTTGTTGCGCCAGGGCGTGGCTGGGGTGGTTCTCCAGCAGCGGGTGGCCCACGCGGCCCACGAAGGGGTGGCTGGCCAGGAATTGCACCACCTTTTCGGTGTTGCTCATGTGGCGCGCCATGCGCAGCGGCAGGGTTTCGATGCCCTGCAAAATCAGCCAGGCGGTGTGCGGGCTCATGCAGGCGCCGAAGTCGCGCAGGCCTTCGCGCCGGGCGCGCAGCAGGAAGGCGCCCACGGTCGATTCCTCGCTGAACACCATGTGGTGGAAGCCTTCGTAGGCCTGGGTCAGTTCGGCGAATTTCCCCGAACGCTCCCAGTCGAAGCTGCCGCCATCGACGACGATGCCGCCCACCACCGTGCCGTGGCCGCTCAGGAACTTGGTGGCCGAGTGGTAGACCAGGTCGGCGCCCAGGTCCAGCGGCTTCATCAGCCAGGGCGTGGTCAGCGTCGAGTCCACCAGCAGCGGCACGCCGGTCTCGTGGGCGATCTGCGCCACGGTCGGGATGTCCAGCACGTCCAACCCCGGGTTGCCCATGGTTTCGCCGAAGAACAGCTTGGTGTTGGGCCGCACGGCGGCGCGCCAGCCGTCGATGTCGCCGGGCTTCACGAACGTGGTCTCGATGCCGAAACGCCGCATCGTGTAGTGCAGCAGGTTCTGGCTGCCGCCGTAGAGCGCGGTGGACGCCACGATGTGCGAGCCCGCGCCCATCAGCGTGGCCACGCTCAGGTGCAGCGCCGCCTGCCCGCTGGCCACCGCAATGCCACCAATGCCCCCTTCCAGCGCCGCCACGCGCTGCTCCAGCACCGCGTTGGTGGGGTTGCTGATGCGGCTGTACACGTGGCCCGAGCGTTCCAGGTTGAACAGCGCGGCCGCGTGGTCGCTCGATTCAAACACGAACGACGTGGTCAGGTGGATGGGCACGGCGCGCGCGCCGGTGGCGGGGTCGGGGGCGGCGCCCGCGTGCAACGCGAGCGTATCGAAGCCGGGGTCGGCGTAGCCGGACATGGTGTCTCCTCGGGTGTGGTTGGGCGCAATTGTGGGCTATATTTGACTCCGCACACGCCACACCGGCGACAGAGGAGAAAACATGAAGGTCAGCGACATTCTGCGTGTCAAAGGCGGCACGTTGTACACCGTGTCTCCGGACGAATCCCTGGCCCGCGCCATCGAGACCATGGCGCAGTTCGACATCGGCTCCCTGGCCGTCATGGAACGCGGTGCCCTGGCCGGCATGCTGACCTTCCGCGAAGTCATCCACACCGCGGCCAAGAACGGCGGCAGCGTCGGGGCCACCACCGTGCGCCAGGTGATGGACGCCGGGCCCCACTTCTGCACCCCCGACACCGAACTCGACGAGGTGCGCCCCATGATGCTGGAGCGCCACACCCGCTACATGCCTGTGATGGAGGGCAAGATGCTGATGGGCGTGATCAGCTTCTACGACGTGGCCAAGGCCGTGGTGGACAGCCAGAACTTTGAGAACAAGATGCTCAAGGCCTACATCCGCGACTGGCCCGAAGGCGAGGAAGACAGCCGCCAGAGCACGGCCCACCCGTCCTGACGCCGCGCTGGCCCGGCTGCGGGGCGGGGCCCCGCGTCAGCCCTCGCTGGCGTGGATCATGTCGCGCACCCGCGGGTAGATCTGTTGCTGCCACTTGCGGCCGCTGAACACGCCGTAGTGGCCCACCCCGGTCTGCACGTGGTGTTTTTTCAGGTAGGGGCGGATGTGGCGGCACAGGTCCTGCGCCGCCACCGTCTGTCCGACCGAACAGATGTCGTCGCGTTCGCCTTCCACCGTCATCAGGGCGGTCCGCCGGATCGCGGCGGGATCGACCGTGCGGCCTTGCCATTGCAGCCGGCCCAGGGGCAGATCGTAGGTCTGGAACACCTTTTCCACGGTTTCCAGGTAGAAGGGCGCGGGCAGGTCGTTCACCGCCAGGTACTCCTCGTAAAAGGTCTGGATGGTGCGGGCCTCTTCCTCGCGCCCTTCCAGCAGGTGCTCGTACATCTGTTGGAAGGAATGCCGGTGGCGTTCCAGGTTCATGCTGATGAAGGCCGACAGCTGCACGAAACCGGGGTAGACCCGGCGCATGAAGCCGGCGTGCGGCAGCGGCACGTGGCTGATGAGGTTTTGCTCGAACCACTCGATGGGCTTGCTCGTGGCCAGCCGGTTCACTTCGGTCGGGTTCACGCGGCAGTCCACCGGTCCGGCCATCAGCGTGAGGCTGCGCGGCTGGGCCGGGTGCTGGCCTTCGGCCATCAGGGCGGTGGCGGCGAGCGCCGCCACGCAGGGCTGGCACACGGCCATGAGGTGGCAAGGCTCGCCCACCGTTTCGACGAAGCGCATCAGGTAGCTGATGTAGTCCTCCAGCCCGAATTCGCCGTGGCGCAGCGAGACGTCGCGGGCGTTGTGCCAGTCGGTGATGTAGACGTCGTGGTCCTGCAGCAGGGTGCGCACCGTGTCGCGCAGCAAAGTGGCGAAGTGGCCGGACAGTGGCGCGGCCAGCAGCACCTTGGGTTGGGGCGGGAGGCCGCTGGCGTCTTTGCGAAAGTGCAGCAGGGTGCCGAAGGGCAGGCGCAGGGCGGTTTCCTCCACCACCGGCACGCTGCGCCCGTCCACCTCCACCCGGTCGATGCCGTAGGCGGGACGGGCGTGGGTCAGCCGCAGCCGGGCCACGACTTCGCAGGCGGCCGCGAACTGGCGCAACACGGTGCGTTCGGTCTTCTGCAGCCAGAGGGCGGCGCCCAAGCCCTGGGCCGACAGCCGCAGCGGCGACAACAGGTCGGATTGAAACTGGTAGGCCTGGTAGAGCATGGGGTTCTTTCCGGTGGTGCTGTTGCGGGACAGGCAAGTCCTGGGCCAGCCCGTGGGCGCGCCGTTTCGGTGCGCGCTCGTGGCCGCGGTGTGGCACAGGCCTTGCTCTGCTTGTGGCGCACCCTAGGAGCACACCATGGCCAAAACGGTACTCACCATCAGCAGCAAAAACTACGGCGCCTGGGCCCTGCGCGGCTGGCTCATGGCCAGGCTCGCCGGGCTCCCCTTCGAGGAGCACACCGTCTCCCCAGATGACCCGGCCATGAAGGCCGAGATGTTGCTGTTGTCGGCGTCCATTCGGGTGCCGGCCCTGGACCACGGCGGCATCCACGTCTGGGACACCCTGGCCATCGGCGAGTACCTGCACGAGATCGCGCCCCAGGCCGGTTTGCTGCCGGCCGACCGCGCCGCCCGGGCCCATTGCCGCGCCATCTGCGGCGAGATGCACTCCGGCTTTTCCGCACTGCGCTCTTCGCTGCCCATGAACATCAAGGCGCGCTTCCCGGGCTTCAAACTCTGGTCGCGGGCGCAGACCGACATCGACCGCATCGTTGACATCTGGACCGACTGCCTGGCCACCTACGGCGGACCCTACCTGTTCGGCGCCCGGCCCTGCATGGCCGATGCGATGTTTGCCCCGGTGGTCACCCGCTTCGTCACCTACGACGTGACCTTGCCGCCGGCCTGCGTGGCCTACTGTGTCACCGTGATGGCGCTGCCCGACATGCAGGCCTGGGTGGCCGCGGCCCAGGCGGAGCCGGACGAGATCGACGAGCTGGACGCCGAGTTCTGAGGTGCGGCCACCGGCCGTGCCGGTGGCCGCGCAAACGGCACCTGCATCCGTGCCCGGCGTTCGGGCTGGTGGTGCCTACCCCGTCTGCGGGGCGGCGTTTCAGGGCCAAGGGGTGGAGGGTGGCACCTCGCACACCGGCTCGACGTCGATGGACTTGAAGTCCGCCGGCGAGACGATTTCCAGGTACTCCATGTCGGGCGAGTAGTCGAACAGGTAGTGGCGGATGCCTGGGCGCTGGTGCACCACGTCGCCGGCCTGCACCAGCGTCACCTGGTCTTCGTACATGAACTTGGCCCAGCCTTGGGTCATGATGACGATCTGGAAGTCGGCCTCGTGTCGATGCCAGCCGGTGCCCCCTTCGGGCGGCAGGTTGGCTTTGACCAGGTGGGCGACGACCTTGCCGTGCGTGGCCGCGGCCACGCCCAGGTCGCGGTAGAGGAAAAAGTCGCGCAGACCGCCACCTTGGAAGTCGGTGTCGGTGGGTTTGACGTGCGAAAACAGGGTCGATGTGCGGTCCAGCATGGTGCGCTCCTTCGCCAAAATCCGCAGCCAATTGCTGCGCTGCAGCATCATGCAGGAACCGTTCCATGGCCCATGGCGGGCCGGTGGGCGCTGGCCTGGGGCGCGCCATGCACCGCGACGGGGAGGCGGCGCACCGGATGGGACCGGGGCCGGCCGTCGGGCGGTGCGGCCGCGTCTGGGATAATTGGCGCCATGAGCGGCAACACCTTCGGCACCCTTTTCACGGTCACCAACTTCGGTGAATCCCACGGCCCGGCCATCGGCTGCGTCATCGACGGCTGCCCGCCGGGCCTGGCGCTGTGCGAGGCCGACATCCAGGCCGACCTGGACCGCCGCCGCCCGGGCACCAGCAAGTTCGTCACCCAGCGCAACGAGCCGGACCAGGTGCAGATCCTGAGCGGCGTGTACCAGGGCCAGACCACCGGCACGCCGATCGCCCTGCTGATCCAGAACACCGACCAGCGCAGCAAGGACTACGGCGACATCGTGCAGAGCTTCCGCCCGGGCCACGCCGACTACGCCTACTGGCAGAAGTACGGCATCCGCGACCCGCGCGGCGGCGGCCGTTCCTCGGCCCGGCTGACGGCGCCCACCGTGGCCGCCGGGGCCGTGGCCAAAAAGTGGCTGAAAGAAAAGTTCGGCACCACCTTCCGCGGCTGCATGACCGCCGTGGGCGAAGTGGAGATCCCGTTCGAGCACTGGGACCACGTGCCGAACAACCCCTTCTTCGCGCCGGTGGCCGATACGGCGGCGCTGGAGGCCTACATGGCCGAGCTGCGCAAGGCCGGCGACTCCTGCGGCGCGCGGCTGCGCGTCACCGCCCAGGGCATGCCGGTGGGCCTGGGCGAGCCGCTGTACGACAAGCTGGACGCCGACATCGCCTACGCCATGATGGGCCTGAACGCGGTCAAGGGCGTGGAAATCGGCGCGGGCTTTGCCAGCGTGGCCCAGCGCGGCAGCACCCACGGCGATGCGCTCACGCCCGAAGGTTTCCTCTCCAACAACGCCGGTGGCGTGCTCGGCGGCATCAGCACCGGGCAGGACCTGGAGGTGTCGATCGCCATCAAGCCGACCAGCTCCATCCTGATCCCGCGCCCCTCCATCGACGTGCAGGGCCAGCCGCTGGAGCTGATCACCAAGGGCCGGCACGATCCCTGCGTGGGCATCCGCGCCACGCCCATCGCCGAGGCGCTGCTGGCGCTGGTGGTGATGGACCACGCCCTGCGCCACCGCGCCCAGTGCGGCGATGTGCGCGTGCCGGTCGGCCCGATTCCCGCGGCCGCGCCCGGTCACGCCTGAGCGGTCTGTCCCCACCGTGAGCACGGCGCCCGCGGCCGGCCCGGTGTCGCGTCGGCAGTTGCTGCCCTTCGCCGCGCTGTCGGCGGGGTACTTCGCGCACATCGGCTTTTTCAACCCCTACCTGCCGCTGTGGCTGAAGGACCTGGGTTACGGCCTGGTGGCCATCGGCCTGATGACATCGCTGCAGTCGGCCACGCGTCTGTTCGCCCCTTACGTGTGGGGTTGGTTGAGCGACCACAGCGGCCACCGCGTCTGGCTGCTGCGCTACTGCGCCAGCGTGGCCCTGGCGGTGTCGCTGGCCTTGTGGTGGGAGTGGGGCACGGTCGGCTTGTTCGTGGTGCTGCTGCTGATGTTCACCCACACCAGTGGCATGATGCCCTTGAGCGAGTCGGTGTTGTCGCAGCTGGTGAGCCAGGGCGGGGCCTTTGACGCCCGGCGCTACGGCCGGGTGCGCCTGTGGGGCTCGCTGGGTTTTTTGGTGACGGTGCTGGTGGCCGGGGCCTGGTTCGAGCGCCACGGCATGGGCAGCTTCCCGGCCTGGACGGCGGCGACCCTGCTGGCGGTGGTGGCCAGCGTCTGGGCCATGCCCGACCGGCGCGATGCGCGCCACGCGCCCGGCACGCAGCCGCCCGTCGCCCCGGTGCTGCGCCAGCCGCTGGTGCGCTGGTTCTTTGTGGCGGTGTTCTGGCACATCCTGGCGCACGTTTTCATCTACATCTTTTTTTCGCTGTACCTGGACGCGCTGGGCTACGGCAAAGGCGTCATCGGGTTGCTGTGGGCCTTCGCGGTGGTGGTGGAGATCGGCTGGTTCTTCACCCAGGGGCGCTGGCTGCCGCGCCTGAGCCTGGCGGGCTGGCTGGTGCTGGCCTCGGGCCTGATGGCGTTGCGCATGGGCGTGACGGCCACGGCCGGCGCCTGGTTGTGGGCGCTGTTCGCCGCGCAGGCGGTGCACGCCATCACTTTCGCGGCCCACCATTCGGTGTGCATCGCCTGGGTCAACACGCACTTTCCGGGGCGGCTGCGCGCCCGCGGACAGGCCCTGTTCGCGGTGCTGGGCTACGGCCTGTCGGGCGTGCTGGGCGGCTGGGCCGGGGGCGTGGTCAGCAGCCGCTGGGGGCTGGCCGCGGTGTTCTGGTGCGCGGCCGCGGCGGCGGTCCTGGCCACGCTGTCGGCTTGGTGGCTGTGGCGCTTGTCGCGGAGCCGGGCGGCGTCGGGCGCTGCCGGGCCGGGGTAGCGGGTTTGGGGTCTGTGTGCCGCTTCAGGCCACCGGCGGGGCCGGCCACAACCGCCGCAGCGGGTTGAAGCCGGTGACCAGGGCCGTGGCCAGCAGCACGAAGGCCCCGCCCAGGTACACGCCGGAGCCCAGCGGCTCGCCCAGGAACAGGTGGCCCCAGCCCACGCCGAACAGCGGAATCATGAAGGCTGGGCTCATCGCCGCCACCGGCGGTACGTGTTGGAGGATGCGGATGTGCACCCAGTACGCCAGGCCCGAGGTGACGATGCCGAGCACCCCCACCGCGGCCAGCGCGGGCGCGGTGAAGCGGGCCTGCGGCAGGGCCCAGGCGGCACCCGGCAACATGAACAGCCCGGCCGCCAGGTGGATGCTGGCCGAAATCGCCAGGGGCTGCATGCGGGTGGTGGCGCGCTTCATCATCGGCGTGGCCACGCCGTAGCAGCCGGCGCCCAGCACCGCGGCCAGGGCCGCCCACAGCACGGCGGGGGTGGTGGCCACTGGGCCCAGTTGCACCACCATGGCCACCCCGGTGAAGCCGGCGGCGCACCCGGCCAGTTTGCGCCAGTTCAGCGTGTCTTCCTTCAGCCAGGCCGACGACAGGGTGCCGAACAGCACCGCCGTGCTGTTGAGCAGCGCGATGTAACCCGCTGGCAGTTCCAGCGCGGCGTAGGAGAAAAACAGGAAAGGCAGGGCCGCCGTCAGCACGCCCAGGCCCAGCACCTCTTTCCAGTGCTTGTGGGGCCAGCGGTGGCGCAGGCCCAGCATCAACACGGTCAGGGTGGCGGCGGCCAGGCCCAGGCGCAGCGTGGCCAGCACCAGGGGGCCGAGGTCGGGGCTGGCGATGCGCAGCAGCACGAAGGACGAGCCCCACAGCGCCGACAGGCCCACCAGTTGCAGCAGGTAGCGGATGTTCACCCGCCGATTGTGGGTGGCCGGGGCGGGGCCCGCCAGCGGCGGGCGTCACCTGCGCGATAGAGGCGCGGGCTGGCGCGGATTCAGCGCGGCGTGTCGGCGCGGCGCAGCAGCGCGTCCAGGGCGATCAGGTAGCCGTCGGTGCCGAAGCCGACCACGATGCCGGCGGCCACCGGCGAAATCCACGAATGGTGGCGGAAGGACTCGCGCGCGTGCACGTTGGAAATGTGGCACTCGATCACCGGCAGCCCATCGACACCCTTGATGGCGTCGTGCAGCGCGATGGAGGTGTGGGTGAAGGCCCCGGGGTTGAACACGCAGCCCAGCGCCTCGCCCGCTTTGTAGAGGCGGCCGTACTCGTGGATCTTGTCGATGAGGGCGCCTTCCCAGTTGCTCTGGAAGCATTCCACCGCGCAGCCCGCGCGCTCGCCGGCGGCGCGGCATTGCGCCTCCACGTCGGCCAGGGTGGTGCGGCCGTATTGTTCGGGCTCGCGGGTGCCCAGCAGGTTCAGGTTGGGGCCGTTGAGGATGAGAATTTTTTTCATGTTCGGTGGGGCGGTGTCAATGAGGGGCGCGGGCGCGCCAGCCTTGCGCCAGGGCACCCAGGGCAATGCCCGCCAGGGCCCACAGCAGGGTCCAGTTGCCGGTGCCCAGGCCGGCGATGGCCGGGCCCGGACAGACGCCGCACAAACCCCAGCCCACCCCGAACAGGGCAGCGCCGCGCCAGGTGTCGCGGTTCCAAACGCTGGCGTGGGCCTGGAATCCGTGGCCCAGCAGCGAGCGCTGGCACAGGCGCGGGGCGAGCTGGTAGGCCAGCAGCGTCACCGCCACGGCGCCACCCATCACCAGCATCAGGCCCCAGTCCTGGAAGCGCAGGAAACTCAGCACCACCTCGGGTTGCACCATGGTGGACAGGGCCAGACCAAAGCCGAACAGGGCGCCGGCCACCAGGGTGACGAACAGGGCCCGGGCGTCGGGAGGAGTGGCGGTTTTCTTCATGCCAGCCCCCAGGCCACCAGGTTGGCGGTGAGGAAGGCGGTGGCCATGAAGGTCAGCACCGCCAGCAGCGAGGGCCATTGCAGCGAGCCCAGCCCGCAAATGCCGTGGCCCGAGGTGCAGCCATTGCCCAGGCGGGCGCCGTAGCCCACCAGAAAGCCGCCCACCAGCAGTTGCCAGACGGGGATGTCGGTGGTCAGCGGGGTGCCATCGCCCAGCGTCAGCCACCAGATCAGAGCGCCCAGCACCAGGCCCAGGGCGTATACCAGCCGCCAGGTGCGCGAGCCGGTGTAGCGTGCCTGCTGGAAATAGGGCCGTTGCACCCAGTACGACCAGGTGGACGAAAACACCGAACTCATGCCGCCGACCAGACCGGTGCAGACGAACAGCAAAGCCACCCCACTGCCGATGACCAGACCGCCCAGCAGGTAATGTTGCCAGCCCAGGGGAAAAAGCGAAGACACATACATGCGGGAATTATCCGCCGAGATCCGGTGTGCGCTGGTGTGGAGCTGCCGCAGTGGCGTGTGGCTGCTCGGCCTCGCGCCAGGCGTGGGCCATGCGCCGCAGTCGGGCCACCCCGGCGTCGGAGGCGATGCGCGTGGGCGCGGTGCCGGGAGCGCGCCGCTCTTCGCGCTGGATGGCTTCGAGCAGCACCCGGTCCTCGTCGAAGGTGGCCCGGTACAGGGCGTTGAATTCGGCGGTGACCGCGCCGTCGTCTGCGGCGAAGTTGCGCAGCTGGAAGGAAAAATAGTGGGTGTGTTCGGCGTCCTGCGGGGTGAGAAAGGCGTATGAGATGACGCGGTAGGGGGCGGCGTCCATGGCCTCCGGGGTGTGCGGGCTGCCGGCAGGCAGGGAGCCAAAGTCCACCCACGAGGTGCAGGGCAGACGTACCCGGTAGAACTGCCAGCGGTCCACCGGTCCGTCGGGTGGGGCAAAGCGCTGCACCATCGGCACGGCCGGCGCGTCGTTGACCCAGCGGCCACACACCAGGGTGTCGGCCCCTTCCAGTTCGGCTTGCACGGCCACATCGGCACCGGCGTCGCTGCCGATGGTGCGTGGGTGCACGTAGGTGGTGTGGGCCGGATCGATCAGGTTGTCCAGGATGTTGTCCAGGCAGGCATGGAACAGGGCATGTCCGCGCGACAGCCCCCAGCCGGCCTGGCCGTACTGGGCGATCGAAACCAGGTGACGGGCATCGGCCCGGGCCGGGTCGCCCATCCAGACGAAGACCAGGCCGTAGCGTTCCAGTGTGGGGTAGCGGTGCACCCGGGCCCGTGCGGGCACGGTGGCTTGGCCGGGGACCTGGGTGCAGACGCCGTCGGGGCCGTAGCGCATGCCGTGGTAGGGGCAGACCACTTCATCGCCACAACGCCGCCCCAGCGACAGGGGCGCGAAGCGGTGCGCGCAGCGGTCCAGCAGCGCCACGGGCTCGCCGGATTCGAGGCGGTAGAGCAGCACGGGCTCGTTCAGCAGGGTGCGCGCCAGCAGCCCGGCGCCGACTTCGTCGCTGCTGGCCGCGGCGTACCAGGCCTGGCGCAGGAAGGGGCCTTGTCCGGTTTCCGTGCGGTTCACAGCCGCCGCTCCTGCAGCGTGGGCAGGAAGGCGCTGCTGAACACCTCCTCCGCCGGCACGTAACGCTTCAGGCCGAGTGCGTCGCTCAACTGCACGATGTTGTTGCGCAGGCGCGGCAGGTCCACCCCGCCCAGGCCGGCGCGGCGCACGGCGGATGTGGCCACGAAGTGGTCGAGGAAATGCCGCAGGCGCCGTTCCTCCACCTTCACGTCGAGCAGGCTGTCGCGCGCCTTGACGTACCGCACCGCGGCGGCCGGGTCGGCGATGCAGTCGCGGATGCCCCGGTTGAGCGCGCGCAGGAAGCCCCGCACCGCCTGCGGCTCCTCCGCCGCCAGCGTGGGCGAGACCACCACGGCGTTGCCGTACAGGGGCACACCGTGGTCCGCGTATTTCAGGATGGTGAGGTCCTCGCGTCGGACGCCGCGCGCCTCCAGGTTGAGCAGGCTGGTGTAGTAGAAGCCGGTGATGGCGTCCACATCGCCCTTGATCAGCAGGGTTTCGCGCAGGGCCGGGTCGGCGTTGGTCCAGCGCACGCGGCCCGCGTCGAAGCGGTTGGCCTTGGCGAACAGCGGGAAGGCCTTGCGGCCGGCGTCGAACACCGGGGCCCCCAGGGTGCGGCCGGGCAGATCGGACGGTTGGAGGATGCCACTCTTCTTGAGGGCGAACACCGCCGACGGGGCCTGCTCCATCAGCATGTAGACCGCCTGCAGGCGGGCGCCCTGGGCGTGGTTGGCCAGGTATTCCACCAGCGCGCCGGTGTCGGCAACGCCGATGTCGTGTGTGCCGCTGGCCAGGCGCTGCACCGAGGCCGCCGAGCCGGCCCCGGCGTCGATGCCCACATCCAGACCTTCCTGGGCAAAGTAGCCGCGCCCTTGGGTCAGCAGCACGATGGCGCCTGGCCCGTCCACGCGCCAGTCCAGTGTGAAGCGCAGCGTTCTGGTGGGGGCTTGGGCGCGGGCGGCGCCCCAGGCCAGGGGCAGGGTGGTGAGCGCGGCGCTGAAGGTCCGGCGCCGCAACGGTGGGGGCAGGCGGGGGTCGGGCATGGGGGCTCCTGGTGGGTGGGCTGGGGGGCGGTGTGGTGGGACCGCTTCGGAGGCATCCTACGAAGGATTGGCCATCTAAAAATTCAGATAATTGGATAAATCAATCCAAAAAATCGATGACAGCGTCCATAGACCAGATGAAGGCCTTCCTGGCCTTGGCCGAGGCCGGCAACTTCACCCGCGCGGCGCAGCGCCTGGGCCAGTCCCAATCCACGCTCAGCCACGCAATCGCCCGGCTGGAGGCGCAGCTGGGGGTGCGCCTGTTCGACCGGCACACCCGGGGGTGCCGCCTGAGCGAGGCCGGCGTGGCCTTGCTGCCCTCGCTCAGCCGACTGGTGCAAGACTGGCAGCACATGGCGGACAACGCCCGCGACCTGGCCACGCTGGGCCGTGGGCGCCTGTGCGTGGCCGCGCCCACGGCGCAATGCGCGCTGATGCTGCCGCCGGTGGTGCGTGCCTTCAGCCAGCGCCTGCCGCAGGTGCAACTGCTGCTGCACGATGTGGGCGAGCAACAGGTGCAGGGCCTGGTGCGTGACGGGGTGGCGGAGTTGGGCATTGCCACCGCCACCGAGGCCCGGTCCGACCTTGTGGCCGCCCCCTTTTACACCGACCAGTACACCGTGGCCATGCCGCCGGAACACCCCCTGGCCAAGCGCCCCGCGCTGAACTGGGCCCACCTGCGGGATGTGCCGGTGATCGGCCCTTTGCCTGACAACCCAGTCCGGCGCCACCTGGACGAGCAACTGGGCCGGCAGGGCCTGCGCTTGTCGTACACGCACGAGGTGTCCTTGCCCTGGACCATGCTGGGCCTGGTGCGCGAGCAATTGGGGGTGGCGGTCATCACCACGGCCTTGCGGCCCCTGGTGGACTGGCTGCACCTGGTGGCCCGGCCGGTGGGGCGGCCGGCCGTTTCGCGCACGCTGGTGCTGTTGCGTGCCCCGGGGCGGCCTTTGTCGCCGCCGGCCAGCGTGTTCCGCGAACTCCTGACCGGATCGACCCGGGCGCGCTGAGTCCGGGGGGCACTCAGGTGCCGCAGAAGGTCTGGTAGCCGAAGCTTTGTTCCGGCGTGCCCGGCAGGGCGTAGGCGGTGTCGGACGCTCGCGCCTGGTAGGGGCGGGTGAGCACCGCCAGCAGCCGCTCGAAGGGTTGCAGGTCGCCGCGGTCGGTGGCGGCGTCCAGGGCGGCTTCCACCTGGTGGTTGCGGGGGATGTAGAGCGGGTTGCAGGCGTCCATGCGCCGGGCCGTGTCTTCGGGCGGCTGGCCTGGTGCCTGGCATTGGGCGTGCCAGCGCTGCCACCACGCGTCCAGGCGTGGGTCGGGGCCGGTGAACAGCGCCTGCCAGTCGGCGGGCTGGCCGCGCAGCGTGTCGGCCAGGTGGCGAAAGCCCAGGGTGAAGTCCACCCGGTGCCCGTGCAGCAGTTGCAGGTAGTCGTCCAGCAGCGTGGGGTCGGCGTCGGGGGCCAGCCCCAGTTTGGCGTGCATGGCGCTGCGCCAGGCGCTGGCGTACAGGGCCGGGAATTCGTCCAGCGCCGCGGTGGCGCGCTCCACGGCGCGCTCGCTGTCGGTATCGATCAGCGGCAGCAGCGCCTCGGCCAGCCGGGCCAGGTTCCAGTGGGCGATGCTGGGCTGGTTGCCGTAGGCGTAGCGGCCGTGGTGGTCGATGGAGCTGAACACCGTGGCCGGGTCGTAGGCCTCCATGAAGGCGCAGGGCCCGTAGTCGATGGTTTCGCCCGAAACGGTGGTGTTGTCGGTGTTCATCACCCCGTGGACGAAGCCCACCGCCATCCAGCGCGCCACCAGCCGGGCCTGGCGCGCCACCACCGCGCGCAGCAGTTCCAGGTACTTGTCGGGGTGTTCCCGCACATGCGGGTCAAAGCGGGCGATGACGTGGTCGGCCAGCCGCTGCAAATGGGTGGAGTCTTGCCGGGCGGCGAAGAATTCGAAGGTGCCCACGCGGACGTGGCTGGCCGCCACCCGGGTGAGCACGGCACCGGGCAGGGCGCGCTGGCGGCGGATGGTTTCGCCGGTGGCCACCGCGGCCAGGGTGCGGGTGGTGGGAATGCCGAGCGCGTGCATGGCTTCGCTCACCAGGTACTCGCGCAGCACCGGCCCCACGGCGGCCTTGCCGTCGCCCCCGCGCGAAAACGGCGTGCGGCCCGAGCCCTTGAAGGCGATGTCGCGCCGTTGGCCCTGGCGGTCCAGCACCTCGCCCAGCAGCAGGGCGCGGCCGTCGCCCAACTGCGGGGCAAAGCCGCCGAACTGGTGGCCGGCGTAGGCCTGGGCAATGGGTTGCGCCCCTTCGGGCACCACGTTGCCGGCCAGCACGGCCAGGCCGGCGTCGCTGGACAGGGCCGCGCCGTCCAGGCCCAGTTCGTCGGCCAGGGCGTGGTTGAACTTGAGCCACTGCGGCGCCGGCGAGGGGGTCGGCTGACAGGGCAGGTACAGGCCCTCCAGTTCGCGGGCGTAGCGGTTGTCGAAGGCGATGCGGATGGGCGTGTCGGCGGCGGTGGTCACTCGGGTTTCCGTGGGCTGGGGGGCATGCCCGCATTGTCCGGCTTGGGCATGGGCCTGCTGCGGGTGGGGTTGCTGACCCGCCGCGCGCAGACCGGCCCAGGGCTCAGGAGGCGGCTTGGGGCACGGCCTCCACCCGGTGGCTGACGGTGCCCGCGGCCCAGGTCAGCAGGCGGTCGATGTTGGGGTGTTTGCCCGGGTGGGTGCGGGCGTCGGCCGTGTGCTCGGCGTACCACTCCAGCCCCTGGGCGGCGGCGGCTGGGGTGATGTGACCACCGTGGGCGGCCGCCAGCGCGTGGTACACCGCCAGGGAGCCGGCTTGCCCGGGTTTGTTTTCGATGGTGGCCAGCACCTCGCCCTGGGCGCCCAGCAGGTGCAGGGCGGCCAGGTGGCTGACGGAGGGGAGCTGTTTCAGGCGGTCGGCAAAGTTCATGGCGTGTGCAGATGGCGGCAAAACCCCGGATCATGACACGGCCGCCCGCCCTGGCCGGCGCTGGCGCCTGAGGCGGGTGGTGTGTTACGGCGTGCGCCGGGCCTAGGTGGTTTGGGCGCAGAATGCCGCAGACCATGCGATGCTTTTCATTCCCCCGTGTCCGACTAGCGCTGGCCTGGCTGCTGGCCCTGTGGGCCACCTGGGCCGTGGCCCAGCCGGCGGCCGAGCCCTCTGCCTTGGTACCAGAGGGGGTGGTCTTCCACTGTGCCCCTGCACAGCGCGCCGGCCTGGCCCGGGCCATGGCCGGCTACCTGCGCGGGCTCGACGTGGACCGCGACTGGATCGTGCAGACCGAATGGCCCGACGGCGCCCTCAGCTTCACGCTGGACCGTGCCGGCCGCTCCACCCTGGACCTGCACCAGGACCGCCGCTACCGCCTGCGCCCCGTGCCCGTGTACCTGCCTCGCGCCCAGGGCCGGCCGCGGGCGGTGCGCACCGTGTCCCAGCGCGAAATCGTGCTGGCCCTGGCCCACCCCGGCCGTGCCCACCACTTTGGCGGGCCCGCGTGCGACCTGCAAGCCCTGCGCGAACACGTGGCCCTGCGCCAGCACATCGTCGCCTGGGCGGAAGAGCTGCACTGGGTCTGGCCCGATGGCGGCCCCGCTTGCTGGAACCCGAAAAAATGGCTGAAAGGCGTGCCCATCGTGCCGCTGGACGAGGCCTTGCTGGACGCCTTCGTGCGCCAGGCCGACTACGCCATAGGCTGCTACACCGCCTGCAAACTGGTGTACGCGCACGGCGTGCTCGACTACTACGCCCGCGTGCGCCAGGACCCGGCCCAGGCCGCCCTGGTGCGCCAGCGCCTGCTGCACGACGGCGACCCCCTGGTGGACGTGGAGCCCGCCGCCGCCTGGGACTTCGAGGCCGGCTTCGACCCCGCCACCCGCCACGACCCAGGCAAGCTGTTGCGGCTGGAGCGCGGCGCACCGGCCCACCACTTCGTGCCGGGCGACTGGGCCTACTTCCTCAACACCGACCCCGCCAGCTACGAGAAAACCGGCTACGAAGGCTCCAACGCCATCTACCTGGGGCGTGGGCGGTTCGACGACTTTTACGACGACCACCACCACGCCTACACCTTTGCCGAAAAGCTGGACGAGGTGTACCAGTGGCGGCACGGCGTGTTCAGCCGCTCGCGCGACGCCGCCCTGGTGCGCCCGCTCACCCCGGCCGACCTGGACCGCCTGAGCCAGACCCCGGCGCAAGGCGGCTTGCTGCTCGACTGGCGGCTGGTGCCTTACCTGTTTGGGTACGAAGCACTGCCGGCGTTGCCGGTGCGGTAGCTGGTTGGGTGGGGAGTGCAGAATGCGCCCGGCAGATGGTGCAAAATCTGCTAACAAAGAAACGCAAAAGCAAGAAGGCAAGGGATGGCTGCACTGATACCGGCATTGGGAAGTTGCGTCTCGCGCATGACGGGTGGCGAGCGCCGCGTGGCCGAGCGGCTGGAGCAAAAGCTCGACGACGACTACCTGCTCTGGTACGACGTGCCCGTGGGCCCGCGCAGCGCCCACCCGGACTTTGTGATCATCCACCCCCGGCGCGGCATTCTGGTGCTGGAGGTGAAGGACTTTCGCCTGAGCACGCTCATCCAGGCCGACCGGCAAACCTGGGTCATTCACGGCGACGCAGGCCCCAAAACCATACCCAACCCGCTGGAGCAGGCGCGGCAATACGCCCACCAGGTGGTCAAGGCGCTGGAGCGCGACCCGCAACTGGTGCAACCCAGCGGCCCACACCAGGGCAAGCTGGCCTTTCCATGGAGCTACGGCGTGGTGTTGCCCAACATCACCCGTGCCCAGTTCGACAAGGCCGAACTGCACCACGCCATCGAACCGCAGCGCGTCATCTGCCAAGACGAAATGCTGGAGCAGGTGGACCCCGAAGACCTGCAGACCCACCTGTGGAACATGTTCCCCTACGCCATGCGCGGCGTCATGTCGCTGCCGCAGCTGGACCGCGTGCGCTGGATCATGTTCCCCCAGGTGCGCGTGGCCGCGCAAGACAGCCTGTTTGACGACACCGACGAAGCCGCCGAACTGCCCAGCATCATGCGGGTGATGGACCTGCAGCAGGAACAGCTGGCCCGCAGCCTGGGCGATGGGCACCGCGTCATCCACGGCGTGGCGGGTTCGGGCAAAACCATGCTGCTGGGTTACCGGGCCGAGCACTTGGCCAAGGCGCAGACAGCGGCCAGCAAACCCATCCTCATCCTCTGCTACAACGAACCGCTGGCCCGGCAGATTGCGCGCGTGATGGCCGCCAAAGGCATTGCCGACCGCGTGCACGCCGTGCACTTCCACAAGTGGTGTTACGCCCAGTTAAAGGCCTACGGGCAGGAAATGCCGGCCAACAACCAGCCGGTCAGCGACAAGATGGCCGACATGGTCCAGCGCGTCATCACCGGCGTGGACCGCCACCAGATCCCCAGCGGGCAATACCAGGCCGTGCTCATCGACGAAGGCCACGACTTCGCGCCCGAATGGCTGCGCCTGGTGGTGCAGATGGTGGACCCCGCCACCAACAGCCTGCTTGTGCTGTACGACGACGCGCAGAGCATCTACGAACGCACGCAGAAGAAAAACTTCAGCTTCAAGAGCGTGGGCATCCAGGCGCAGGGGCGCACCACCATCCTCAAGATCAACTACCGCAACACGCGGCAGATCCTGCAAACGGCCAGCCTCGTTGCCGCTGATCTATTGACCGCCGAAGACAAGGACGACGACGGCGTGCCCCTGCTCAAGCCCGTGAGCTGCGGGCGCGACGGCGAGGCGCCGCTCATCGTGCGCCTGCCCACCCTGCGCGAAGAGGTGGCCAAAGTGGCCGAACTGCTGGCCACCGCCCACCGCGAAGGCCACGCCTGGGCCGACATGGCCATCCTCTGCCGCCACCACAGCGAAATGGATATGTGCGCCGAGTTCCTGCGCAAACGCAAGCTGCCGCACCAGCTGCGCCGCAACTCGTCCAGCGTGTTCGACCCCGCGCACGACAGCATCAAGGTGATGACGCTGCACGTCAGCAAAGGGCTGGAGTTCCCGGTGGTGGCGCTGGTGGGCGCCGGGCGCATGCCCGCCGAGGGCGAAGACGAGCGCGAGGAAGCGCGGCTGTTCTATGTGGGGGCTACGCGGGCGACGCAGCGGTTGGTGATTGGTTTGAGTGGGGACGGGAAGTTCGCTGCTCGCCTATAGGCAAAAGGCAAGACCTGACTCGCACGCGCCCCTTATTTGCGTATTTATTCCAATTAAATGCATGACACTATGAATAATAAAAGTGTTGCAGAAAAGACCAGTGCTGATGACAAGAGCATCGGATTTGAATATCAGTATTACTACTTCCTAGATAGGCTATTGAACTTAAAAAGCGGACAAACTGTGGGGTTGGAGGTTGAGGATGATGTTCATGTTGAAATGGATGCTGATCTATTGTTGTTATTTCAACTTAAGCATACGGTGAGGAAAGTGGTTGGAGGTCAGCCAGTCGCATTGCCCGAGCTTGATGTTGATTTTTGGAAAACTATTTATAACTGGTCATCTTTAATATCGGATGATGCTCTTGGGAGAGGGCAGGAGCATGCTCAGCTCGCATTTGTTCGAAAGACAGAATTTCACCTTGTTACCAATAAATCTGAGAGCAAAGGAAATAATTTTCTGGCGCTGTTGGGGCGTCTTCAGATTGGGGATTTGGATTTTGGTAGTGTAAAAGCTACGGCGATAGCTCTTTCCAAAAAAACGAGTGATGCAAAAATAAAGAGTTACATTGAGAAGCTTCTTGGCTTAAGAGACTCAGTTGGTGAGCAATTCCTTCGCCGTGTTTTTGTCCTGCATTCCCTTGAGGACATCGTAGGTAGAGTAAAAGTCTCAATTAGAGATAAATTTGTTGATGCTCATCGCGTGGATGAAGTCTTTGAAAGGCTTGATTCTAATGTACGACAAGATAACTTCATATCAATAAAGGCTGGGAAGCCGGTTCTTGTTAGTTATGAGCAGTTCATGAAGAAATATCGAAATGTGTTCGTTGACGCGAGGAGTAAGAGCTTGCCGGCTCCAAAATTCACTCCGGCGCTTCCGGATCAAATATTTTCACAAATCTTCATTAAAAGGCTTATTGAGATCAATGCTATTGCGCCTTCGGATACGGAGTCTGCTGTAGATTACACGCTACTCAAACTTCGTATCGCACGATATCTGGAGGTTTGGGTTCAAAGCGGGGACTTGATCTCGGATGAAGTTTCAGGATTGCATGAAGATGTGATTTTGAGATGGAAGAATGAATTCAAACTTGCATTCAAAAATTGTATGTCCGATCAGGAAGTAATAAGCGAAGCTATTGAAATTCTCCGTCAGTTCCGCAAGGAGCGATTCACAGTTGGGCCGTCTACTCTAGATACCGGCTTAAGTAATGGCGAGTTGTACCTGCTCTCTGATCAAAAGAAAATCGGCTGGCATCGAGATTGGGAGTCAATGTGAGACAGGACTGGAGTGCATTCAACAATGTTGGGCTTTGTGCGGCTGCAATTGCAAATATCGTGGAGCATTGTGGAAGTTTGCCTGTTTCGAAGGCGCTTCTCATTATGCCGCTCATAATGCATGACGCGACCCTGACGTTCTTGAGTAAGGGCAATATTCGTAGGCGGGAAGTTGCTGCATTGGTTTCGGTGAAGCCGGAGTTATTCGCCAATTTCAATGATCGATTTGAAAATAGCTTAGTGTTGTCGCTAAATTCAATACAGCTACTGGCTCATCTTGGTTACGTTCGCATTCAGGGGGATGTCCTGCCAGTAAAGCCAATTCTGATCGGGCCGGATTTTGGTCGGCGTGCAGAGCGGATTGTTAGGGCTACACCAAATATTGCCGTCATTTTGTCAAGCCCGATTGAAGAACTTTATCTTAACTTTAGGATTCAGCTTTGAAATTCGCTATAGATACAATTTGCCTTTGGTCCCGCACGGGGATAAGGCGGGATATTAATTTCTCTCGGAATCGCGTGAACGTGATAACGGGGGATAGTCAAACGGGTAAAACAGCACTGCTCGGCATCATTGATTACTGTTTCCTTGCAAGCAATCACAATTTGCCACATGATGTCATTAATGATAATACGGCCTGGTATGGTCTGAGGGTGTGCATTAATGATAAGGAGCTCGTTGTAGCGAGGCGAAGTCCCAGTGGAAATAGTGTATCTTCTGATTATTGCTTTTCGAGTGTAGGAGAGTTGCCTCAAATTCCTCAGCCAAATATTGCGGAAGATGATCTTCGGCATATCATTGAAGCAGAATTCGGAATCGATCAACGCACTGTTGTCTCCTATGGTGGTCGGGCATTGCGAGCCGGATCAAAGGTCTCTTTTCGGTTCTTCTTTCTCTTTAATACGATTTCAGATGAAATAATTCTCAGCACAAAAACGTTCTTCGATAAACAGTCAGACGAGCGATATCGAGAGGCCCTCCCGAGAATATTTGACCTTGCAATGGGTGTCGATGATATTGAGAACATCGCTGCACGTGAAAAGAGAGAGCAGTTGCGCAAGGAGCTTGAGCGGGCAGAACGACGCGCTGAAAGCACGGTAACTAGGCGCGGTGAATTTGATCGTGAGGCGCGACAGATTGCTGCCCAGGCGGCTATGTTCGGTCTTATGAAGGAAGCTCCGAATGAGATAACACCAGAACGGCTACGTGATGTCCTCATTGAGGCCTCGTCACCAAAGACGCCAAAGGGTCTTGATCGATACTCAGAAACTAGTGTGAAGCTCTATGCGGTGAATCGCCGCCTAAGGAAACTTCAGCAATTCACACAAGAGTACAACGCATACAAAGAGGCGCTGGGGAAGACTGATGACAGCCTTCGGCCTCTCGCCGTTATTCTTGAGCGATCTTCCGAGCTCGTAAAGTCAGATGTATTTGATCCACTAATCAGCGGATTGAAAGTTGATTTGAAAAATATCAAGGAAGCGATTGCTCCAAAGCGTCCAGTCGACGGTGAGATTACCTCGTTGGTAAAAGATCTGGAGAGGAGCAAGCAGTCTCTGGAGCGAGAGTTGGAGTCGCTTCCGGTAGAGCCTAAATCGTTCGAATCTATGCGCGATTTGTATTTGTTTCTCGGGGAGGCGCGAGGGAAGCTTGCAACGTATATTGAATCTGAAACTTTAGTTTCAGTTGCAATTGATAGGCCGGATGTTTCTGATTTGCAGAAAAAAATAGATGCTATTCAGGTTCGAGAGATCGAGGATGAGCGCGATGCAGTTGTTCAGCTGATCAACGAGGTTGCTCTGGAGTTGGTTAAGGAGGTTAGTTCCTCGTTGGAGAACTATGCGAATTGGCAAGCCATCTTTAATTACCGCGAAAAGAGAATCCAGCTTCGTAAGCCGAAGTCAACATTGATTGAGAATGTCGGTAGCAGCTCCAATCATATGTTTTTGCATCTTATACAGTTTCTCGCGCTTCACGAGGTTGCAATAAATAGAGGCTCGTCTTTTGTTCCCAGTTTTCTTGTTATTGATCAGCCCAGTAGGCCATATTATGGGAGTCAAAACGGCACTGACCCTGCTAGGAATCGTCATAGTGATGAAGCAAAGATTATGTCGGCCTTTAAGCTTCTAGATAACTTTATTAGTCGAATGAATTCTGACTACCAAATGGATTTTCAGATGATTGTGTTCGAGCATGTGCCAAAATCGATGCTCGTTGGGTTTAAGAATTTCCATCTTGTTGAGGAGTTTCATGGGGGGAATGCGCTTATTCCGCAGCAATGGCTTGCTGGATGAGGCGGATGAGAGTTGTTTTGAATAATTGTGATTTATCCCGCGATTATGTATTTGGTTTGTTTAGGTCGCTGGTTTTTGTCGTGTGCGTAGGTCGATCATTCATTTAAGCGGTGCCCAAATTAGAAAGCCAGCAAACCTTTCAGTTTGCTGGCTTTCTAATTGATATTCTGAAGCTATCACTTTCCCCAACTATCCTTCAACCCCGTCACCCGGTTGAACACCACTTGCCCGCCCACGCCGTGGTCCGCCCGGTCGGCCACAAAGTAGCCGTGGCGCTCGAACTGGAATTTCTGGTCCGGCTGGGCGGCGGCCAGTGATGGCTCCACGTAGGCCGTCACCACCTTCAGGCTGTGTGGGTTCAGGGCGTCCAGGAAGTTCTTACCGCCCGCGTCGGGTTGCGGGTCGGTGAACAGGCGGTCGTACAGGCGCACTTCGGCGCTCACGCCGTCGGCGGCGCCCACCCAGGTGATGGCGGCTTTGGCCTTGACGCTGTCGGCGCCGGGGGTGCCGCTCTTGGTGCCGGCGATCACTTTGGCGTGCACTTCGGTCACTTGGCCGTCGGCGTCTTTGGCGCAACCTGTGCATTCGATGACGTAGCCGCCCTTGAGGCGCACCACGTTGCCCGGGAACAGGCGCTTGTAGCCCTTGGGTGGCACTTCTTCAAAGTCTTCGCGTTCGATCCACACGTCCTTGCCGATCTTGAACACGCGGTCGGGCGGGGGCGTTTGCCCTTCGGCAATCGCGCTGTGGGGCAGGGCGGGCTGGGTGCAGTCTTCGGTGTAGCCGTCAGACCCGAACACCTCGGCCCAGTTGGTGAGCACCAGCTTGACGGGGTCGAGCACGGCCATGCCGCGGTGGGCCTTGTTTTCCAGGTCTTCGCGCAGGCAGCCGTCGAGCGTGCTGTAGTCGATCCAGGAATCGCTCTTGGTCACGCCGATGCGTTCGGCAAACAGCTGGATGGCCTCGGGCGTGTAGCCGCGGCGGCGCAGACCGACGATGGTGGGCATGCGCGGGTCGTCCCAGCCGCTGACCTTCTTCTCGTTCACCAGCTGCGCCAGCTTGCGCTTGCTGGTGATGACGTAGGTCAGGTTCAGGCGCGCAAATTCGTACTGCCGCGGCGGCGGGGCCTTGAGCAGGCCGCCTTCGATGAGGCGCTCCATCAACCAGTCGTAGAACGGGCGCTGGTCTTCAAATTCCAGCGTGCAGATGGAGTGAGTGATCTGCTCCAGCGCGTCCTCGATGGGGTGCGCGAAGGTGTACATGGGGTAGATGCACCAGGCGTCGCCCGTGTTGTGATGCGTGGCGCGGCGGATGCGGTAGATGGCCGGGTCGCGCATGTTGATGTTGGGCGAGGCCATGTCGATCTTGGCGCGCAGCACGGCGGCGCCGTCGGCCAGCTGGCCGTCGCGCATTTCGCGGAAGCGGGCCAGGTTTTCTTCCGGGCTGCGGGTGCGGAAGGGGCTGTCCACGCCAGGCTTGCCGAAGTCGCCGCGGTTGACGCGCATGTCTTCGGCGCTCTGTTCGTCTACATAGGCGTGGCCGGCGGTGATGAGGTGTTCGGCCGCGCGGTACATGAAGTCGAAGTAGTTCGACGCGTAGTACAGGTGGTCTTCGGTCTTGCCGTTGAAGCGGCTCTGCCAGCCAAAGCCCAGCCACTGCACCGCGTCGAGGATGGAGTCCACGTACTCCTTTTCTTCCTTCTCGGGGTTGGTGTCGTCAAAGCGCATGTGGCAGACGCCGCCGTAGTCGCGCGCCAGGCCGAAGTTCAGGCAGATGCTTTTGGCGTGGCCCACGTGCAGGTAGCCGTTGGGCTCGGGCGGGAAGCGGGTGCGGATTTTGGCCGGGTCGGGCACGCCGGCGGCGTGGAAGGCGGCATCACCCGGGCCACCGCCCCACTGGCGGCTGGCGTAGGCGCCGGTGGCGAGGTCTTTTTCGATGACCTGGCGCAGGAAGTTGGAGACCTTGTGCTCCTCGCCGGCGGCGGCGGGGGCGGTGTTTTTCGGGGCGTGGGAGGGTGCGGAACTCATGACGGAATTCTAGGCCTTGCGGCAGGGTGGGCCGGGGCTGTTGCACGGGGGGCCGACGCCGGCCCGGGGGTGTGGCGTTCGGGGGCAGCGTGTGCCGAAATGTGTCACGCAGGAGACAGTGATCGTCTGCTTGCGCGTTGCCGGGCGACTTTTGCGGCCGGTGGCAGCGCAGGCACGGCATTTGCCCAAGGGAGCCGCCACCCTTTTGGTGGCGATACACACTGGAGACACGCAAAATGAACAAGCGATGAATTGCCCTGGCCTCGTTGGCCCTGGTTTCGGGCCTGGCGGCGGCCCAAAGTACCGTGACGCTGTACGGCAACATGGACCTGGGTTTGATGGTCAACAGCAAGACCGCGGCCGGCACTTCTTCTACCTCCCTGGACAGCGGTGGCATTTCTCCCAGCATCTGGGGCCTGCGCGGCACCGAAGACCTGGGCAGCGGCCTGAAGGTGAGCTTCAACCTGGAAGGCCACCTGAACCCCGACACCGGCACCAACGTGGGCGGGCTGTTCCGCCGCCAGTCCAACCTGGTGGTGTCGTCCAACGACTGGGGCTCCGTCACCATCGGCAACCAGTACAGCCCCGCCATTCTGGCTTTCGCGGCGACCGAGCCGCGCGGCCTGCGCGAGAACTTCTCGGGCCTGTACCACTGGGCTTTCAACTCCGACACGAACGGCCTGAACGGCAACGACGACGTGGGCGTGTTCCTGCAGAACGCCATTTCTTACAGCAACAACTTTGGCCCGGTCAAGCTGGCCGCCGGTTACGGCCTGAAAGAGAACGTCGGTTCCGTGCTGTCCTTGGGCGCCACCTACACCGGCCCGGTCACCCTGTCGGCGGCTTACCAAAGCGCCAACAGCTCTGCCACCGGCAACCGCGCCAATTCCCTCTACACCCTGGGTGCTGCCTATGCCATGGGCGACCTGACCGCCAAGGTCAACTACCTGCGCGGCAAGAACCAGAACCTCGCGCAAGTGCAGACCAGCGACGTGGGCGTGGTCGGCCTGGGCCTGGACTGGAAAACCTCCGCCAACAACACGGTGCTGGCGGCCCTGTACCTGGGCAAGGACAAAGACAACGCCGCGGACAAGACCAACACCTTCATCCTGGGCAACGAATACGCCCTGTCCAAGCGCACCACCGCGTACGGCCAGGTCGCGTTCATCAACGCCAAGGCCGGCGCCACCGCCAAGACCTCTGCCACGCTGACCCCCGGCATGGCGGGTGAAACGACCACCCAGTTGAACGTGGGCATCAAGCACGCGTTCTGACCGGCCTTGGCTTGAAGCGCAGCGGGTCCGCCGGTCGGTGGACCCGCTGTTGCGTTTGTGGGGGGCGTCTGCCCCCCGGGTTACGGTTGGATACGTTCTTCACATTTGCGACGCCCTGGTAACCGGGTTTCGGGGCTGTAATCCCCCCATCGGCCCTTGGGGCTGCTTGAACAGGAGCTGCAAATGTTTTCTTCGGCAAAAACCTTGGGCCTGCGTTGGACGCGGACCCGCCGTGCAGCGGGCGTGCTGGTGGCCGGTGTGGCCGGGCTGTTGTGGTCGGCGCAGTCGGCGCAGGCGGCCGATGTGTACTGGTCGATCGGTGTGCACCAGCCTGGCGTGCACGTGGGCGTGAGCAACGGGCCGCGCGTGGTGTACGGCCCGCCCCCGGTGGTGGTGTACGCGCCGCCGGTGTACCGTGCCGGCTGGGCGCCCCCCGGGCACGGCAAGCATTGGCACAAACACCACGACCGCCACCGCCACTGGCGCGACGACGACCGCCGCCACGACCGCTATGACCGGTACGGCCGTGATGAGCGTTGGGGCGACCGCGACGACCGGCACGAGCGCTGGGACGATCGCCGCGACCACCGCCGTTGAGCCGGGGTGAAGCCACTACACTCGGGGGTTTTGTGCCCAAGCCCCTGACATGGATCTGATGCTGTTGCTCAAGGCCGCCCTGATGGGGGTGGTCGAGGGCCTGACCGAATTTCTCCCCATTTCGTCCACCGGACACCTGATCCTGGCCGGCTCGCTGCTCGGTTTCCACGACGAGCGTGCCAAGGTGTTCGAGATCGCCATCCAGACCGGCGCCATCCTGGCGGTGATCATCGTGTACTGGCAGCGCATCCGCGCCACCGTGGTCGGGCTGCCGACCCAGCGCCAGGCGCAGCGCTTCACCCTCAACGTGCTCATCGGCTTTGTGCCCGCGGTGCTGCTGGGGCTGTTGCTGGGCAAGGCCATCAAGGCGCACCTGTTCACGCCCATGGTGGTGGCCACCACCTTCGTGGTGGGCGGGCTGGTCATTCTGTGGGCGGAGCGCCGCCCGGCGTCGGCCACGCGCATCGCCAATGTGGACGACATGACCCCGTTGGACGCGCTGAAGGTGGGCCTGGCGCAGTGCCTGGCCATGGTGCCGGGCACCAGCCGCAGTGGGGCCACCATCATTGGGGGCATGTTGCTGGGCCTGTCGCGCAAGGCGGCCACCGATTTCAGCTTTTTCCTGGCCATTCCCACGCTGATCGGGGCCGGGGCCTACAGCCTGTACAAGGACCGTGCTTTGCTGTCGCTGGCGGACGCGCCGATGTTCGCCGTCGGCCTGCTGTTCTCCTTCCTGAGCGCCTGGGTCTGCGTGCGCTGGCTGCTGCGCTACGTGGCCAGCCACTCCTTCGTGCCCTTTGCCTGGTACCGCATCGCTTTCGGGGGTCTGATTTTCCTGACCTCGACCCTGGGCTGGGTGGACTGGGCGGCCTGAACGGCTGGGGCCCACCGCGCGGCGCCGGGCCGCGTTTCAGCCGGCGAAGCTGCGCAGCGCCCGGTCGATGGCGGCGGCCGTTTCCCGCGGTTTTTCCATGGGGAAGAGGTGGCTGCCTTCGACCATTTGCAGCCGGTCCGACGGGCTGCGCCCCACCAGCTTGTGCGTCATGGCCATGCCGACCTGCTTCATTTCGGCCGACTGCGTGCCGCCGACGAAGGCCACCGGGCAGGCCAGCGGGTGCCGGCGCAGCAGGCGGTCCAGGTTGTGCGGCAGGGTGTTGTAGATGGCGGTTTCCACGTCGCGGTCGAAGCTGAGCACGCGCTGCACGCCCTGGGCGGTGGCTTCGTCGTGGGTGCCGTGGGCGATGTAGTCCTGCAGCACCTGCGGGTCCCAGGCGGCAAAGCTGCGCTTGTGGGCAAAGTGTTCCAGCGCCGCCTGGGCGCTGGGCCAGCGGTTGCGCCGTTTGCGGCTGACCTGGCCGGGCGACAGGGCGCCGATGAGCCGGGTCTGCTTGACCGCCTGCAGCGCCTTGGCGCGCCAGCCGCCCAGCACGGGCGAGTCCAGCATGACCACGCCGGCCACCGGCCGACCGGCCAGTTGCGGGTGTCGGGCCGCGCACATCAGGCTGAGGAAGCCGCCCAGCGAATGGCCCACCAGGTAGAGCGGGCCGGGCGCGTGGGCGGCGCACTGGGTGTCGGCAAAGTCGGCCAGTTGCTGCACCAGGTGCGGCCAGTTGCTGGTGACGGGGTAGCGCGGGTCGTGCCCGAACCGGTCCACCGCCTGGAGGTGGTAGCCGCGTGCCCGCAGGCTGCGGAACAGCACGCCGTAGGTGGCCGACGGGAAGCTGTTGCCGTGCGAAAACACCACCGTGGGGTGGTGCGGGGCGGGCGCGGCGCTGGCGGGGGCCATCAGACCAGTTTTTCCTGGGCGTTGGTGATTTTTTTCAGGGGGCGGTGGCGGCCGGGCACGTCCATGAGCGGGTGCGGGCTGGCGCTGCCGTCCCAGGCCGGGTCCTCGATGCTGTCGAACACCTCGCGCAGCTTCTGGCCCCAGGTGCTGTGCAGCATGCGCAGGTAGGGGTTCTGCTCGTCGATGCAGACCACCCGGTCGCTGGCCAGGCGGTCGGCTTCGTACACCGCCATGTCCAGCGGCAGGCCCACCGACAGGTTGGACTTGAGCGTGGAGTCCATGGAGATGAGCGCGCACTTGGCGGCTTCGTCCAGCGGGGTGTCGGGGGTGATGACGCGGTCGAGCACCGGCTTGCCGTACTTGCTTTCGCCGATCTGGAAGAAGGGCGTTTCGGGCGTGGCTTCGATGAAGTTGCCGGGCGAGTAGATCTGGAACAGGCGCATGCCCTCACCGGCGATCTGGCCGCCCAGGATCATGCTGACGTTGAAGTCCACGCCCGAGCGCTTGAGGGCCTCGCCGTCGCGCTGGTAGACGTGGCGCACCGCCGCGCCGAGCACGCGGGCCACGTCGAACATGCTGCGTGCGTTCCAAATGGTCAGGGGTTCGCCGCCTTCGGCATCGGGGATTTTTTCGACCTGCAGGATTTCTCGGATGGACTGCGAGATGCTGAGGTTGCCGGCCGAGAGCAGGCACATGAAGCGATCGCCCGGCTTTTCGTAGACGATCATCTTGCGGAAGGTGCTGATCTGGTCGAGTCCGGCGTTGGTGCGGGAGTCGGACAGGAAGACCATGCCGGCTTTGATTTTGACAGCGACGCAGTAGGTCATGGGGTTGGGGGCGTGTGGGGCAAAACCGGTCGATGCTAGCAGACGGCGTGGGGCCAAGGCTTACAGCCCTTCGGCCAGGCCGCCGGCGCGCAGGGTGCGGCGTTCCACCGCCGCTTGCCAGACGCTGGCCGGGCCGCTGTGGACCAGGCTGAGGCAGTTTTTGCCGCGGGTGATGCCGGTGTAGACCAGCTCGCGCGTGAGCACGGGGCTGGGGTGTTCGGGCAGCACCAGGGCCGCGTGGGCGAATTCCGAGCCCTGCGATTTGTGCACGGTGAGCGCGAACACCGTTTCCACCGCGTTCAGGCGGCTCGGCAGCACCCAGCGCACGCCGGGCTGGCCGTCGGCGCTGGGGAAGGCGACGCGGCGCGTCCAGCCGCCCACGGCGGGGTCGGGGTGGGGCACTTCCAGGGTGATGCCGATGTCGCCGTTCATCAGGCCCAGGGCGTGTTCGTTGCGGGTGACCAGCACCGGGCGGCCGGGGTACCAGCCGGTGGGGGTGTCGAGGCAGCCGGCCTGGTGCAGCCAGTGGGCGATGCGCTGATTCAGGCCGGCGACGCCCCAGGGGCCCTGGCGCAGGGCGCACAGGACCTGGAAGCGGGTGTGCGCGGCCAGCACCTGCTCGGCCCAGGCGTCGAAGGCGCCCGGGGCAGCGTCCAGCG
>NZ_NWMV01000058.1 GCF_002837145.1 Macromonas nakdongensis
GTAGATGATTTTGGTGGAGGAGAAGAATTCGAGGCCGACGCGGCCGGACTCACGGAATGTGGAGGTGGAAGAGTTTTTGACACCGCCGAAAGGGGCATTGACCAGGTTGCCGGTGGTGGTGCGGTTGATCTTGACGGTGCCGGCCTGGATGTCCTGGGCGAAGGCGTGCATGTACTTCGGATTGCGCGTGGCGATGGCCGCCGACAGGCCGTACTCCGTGTCATTGGCCTTGGCCATGGCATCGGCAAAGTCGGCCGCCTCGATGATGGCCAGCACCGGGCCGAAGATCTCCTCGCGGGCGATGCGCATCTGGGGCGTCACATCGGTGAAGACCGCCGGCGAGACGTAATAGCCCTGGGCATAGACCCCCTGCGTCAGGCGCTCACCGCCACACAGCAGCGTGGCCTCGCGCCGACCGATCTCCAGGTAAGACAAGACCGTCTCCAGCTGCTTGGCCGTGGCCAGCGGCCCCAGGTCCATGCCCGGCGTCGTGCCCGGCCCGATCTTGAGCGCCTGCACCCGCTGCAGCAGGCGCTGCGTGAAAGCCTCCTTGACCTGAGGCACCACGATGAGGCGGCTGGTGCCCGTGCAGGCCTGCCCGGTCAGCGACAAGCCGCCCTTGACCGCCAGGTCCACGGCCTGGTCCAGGTCCGCGTCCTCCATCACGATCAGGGGGTTCTTGCCCCCCAGCTCCATCTGCAGGCGCGTCGTCAGGTGCACCGTGCGCTGGATGTGCATGCCCGCCTGCGTCGAACCGGTGAACGAAATCGCGCTGATCGCGCGCGAGGTCGTGATGATCGGCCCCACATCCCCGGCCCGACCGGTGATGAAATTGAGCACCCCCGCGGGCAGACCCGCCTGCACCAGCGCCTCGGTCAGGCGCAGGCCCGACAGCGGCGCGTCCGACGAGGGCTTGAAGACCACCGTGTTGCCCATCACCAGCGCCGGGGCCAGCTTGCGCGCCGGAATGGAGGCCGGGAAGTTCCAGGGCGAGATCACCGTCACCACCCCCAGCGGCTCGCGCTGGCTGTAGACCACCATGTCGGCATCGTCCTGGGGGTAAGTTTCGCCGCCAAAGGTCTGGGCCTCCATGGCGTAGAAGCGAAAGGTCTGGGCCGCGCGCAGGAACTCGTCGCGCCCCAGCGCCACCGACTTGCCCTCCTCACGGCTGAGCTCCAGGCCGAAACGGTCGGCGTGGGCCTCCAGGTAATCGGCGGCCTTGTTCAGCACCTTGGCACGCTGGCCGATCGGGGTCTTGCGCCAACCCTCGAACGCCGCGGCCGCAGCGCCCACGGCGGCCTCGGCATCGGCGGCGGTGGAGGCCTGAAAGCGCCCCACATTGTCCTGCGTGTCGGCCGGGTTGATGTTGTCGAACGTGCGCCCGCTGCGGCTGCGGACCCATTCGCCGTGGATGTGGTTGAGGAATTCTTCGACGGGCATGGTCATGGTGCGGGGTGGGGCCAGCGGCCCCTGGGTGGGAATCGGGTCGGTGCAAGGGGCGGGCGGTCCATGGCAACGGCCACCGACCGCCCGCCCCTCAGGCTCAGGCCGCCAGGGCCAGCGCGGCGCTCTCCTGCGCCGAGGAGGCCACGTAGTCGTGGTAGAGCGCGGTGGTGTAGAGCAGGCGCATCTGGGCGCCGATCTCACAGATCTTCAGACAGCGCTGCTGCAGCTCGACCGTGGTCGCGTGCTCCAGCACGATCTGGTAGCCGCGCTCGCCGTGGATCTCGTCGGAGACGATGTGCAGGTCGAAGAACTCCACTTCCTCGTCGGTGAAGCCGTACTTCTCGCGCAGCGTGGGGGTCTGCTTGCGGTAGATGGAAGGCACCTGCGACTCCAGGCCGACGACCAGACCGGCGACGGCGACGATGGGGTCTTCGCGCATGGCCACGGCGTAGCACCAGCTCTGCAGGGCGCGGGTGGTGGGCGACATGTTGTCGGGGTCGACCACGCGCTCGCGGGTGGTGCCGCAGGCCTCGGCAAAGCGGATGAGCAGGTCGGTGTGGCGGTCACCGCCGATCTCTTCCTCGTACATGTTGGCCAGCAGGAAGTCCTTGGCGTCGGTCATGTGGTCGGGGGTGCGGGCGTAGACGTAGGCCAGGTAATCGGCGAAGGGGCCGACGTAGTGGTAGTGGTTCTCGGCCCAGCGCGCCAGGTGTTCGCGGCTGAGGGTGCCGCTGGCCCAGGCCAGGCTGAAGGGCGACTGGTTGGCACTCTTGCCCTTGATCGCGTTCTCCAGCGCCGTGCGCAGCTCGTCTCGGTTCAGCAGTTTCGGGGTCATCTTTGGCTCCTTCAAAAAAAAAGGGGGGGGGCGGAATCGGACGCAGTCGGTGTGTGTTTCCATGACCACGTTCGGTATACAATATACCAACAAACCGGCGCTTGTCAAAC
>NZ_NWMV01000059.1 GCF_002837145.1 Macromonas nakdongensis
CCGAGCGCGACGCCATCGAGCAGGCCGCCGGCGGGGTGCGCCCCGGCGACCGCTTGCTGGCGCGCGAACTGGCCGCCAACGAGGCGCACATGCTGGCGCGCGTGACGCAGCTCTGGCACACCCGGCTGCTGCGCTTCACCAAGCTCACCGTGGCCGACGAGATCGAGAACGCGCTGACCTACTACCAGAGCACCTTCCTGCCGGAAATCCCGCGCCTGTACGGCCAGATCGAACAAGCCCTGGACGGCCGCACCGTGGCGCCCTTCCTGCGCATGGGCCAGTGGATCGGAGGCGACCGCGACGGCAACCCCAACGTCACCGCCGACACCCTGCGCCACGCCCTGCAACAGCAGGCTGACGTGGCCCTGCGCCACCTGCTGACCGAGGTGCACCGCCTGGGCGCGGAACTGTCACTGTCGGCCATGCTGCTGCCGGTGCCGCCGGCCATGCAGGCGCTGGCCGAGCGCTCGCCCGACACCAACGCCCACCGCCAGGACGAACCCTACCGCCGCGCGCTCACCGGCGTCTACGCGCGCCTGGCCGCCACCTTGCGCGAATTGACCGGTGGCGAAGCCGCGCGCCACGCCGTGGCCCCGCAAAGCCCCTACGCCAGCGCGGAAGAGCTGCTGGCCGACCTGCACACCATCGAAGGCGCGTTGCAGGCCCAGTGCTGCGAAGCCCTGGCCCAGCACCGCCTCCGGCCCTTGATCCGCACGGTGGAGGTGTTCGGCTTCCACCTCGCCACGGTGGACCTGCGCCAGAGTTCGGACCAGCACGAACTGGCCGTGGCCGATCTGCTGGCCCACGCCCGCCTGGAGCCCGACTACAGCGCCCTGGGCGAAGACGCCAAGCAGCAACTGCTGCTGCGCCTGCTCAACGACGCGCGCCCGTTGCGCGTGCCCGGCGCGGCCTACACCGCCCACACCCTGAGCGAGCTGGCCATCTTCCAGACCGCGCGCGAGCTGCGCGAGCGCTTCGGCGCCGCCTGCATCCGCCACGCCATCATCAGCCACACCGAAACGGTGAGCGACCTGCTGGAAGTGCTGCTGCTGCAAAAGGAAGTGGGCCTGATGCGCGGCACCCTGGACCGCGACGCCGTGGCCGACCTGATCGTGGTGCCGCTGTTCGAGACCATAGAAGACCTGCGCAACGCCGCCGGCATCATGGACGCGTTCTACCGCCTGCCCGGCGTGGCGGCGCTGGTGCTGCGCGGTGGCGCGAACCAGTACCACGAACAGGACGTGATGCTGGGCTATTCGGACAGCAACAAGGACGGTGGCATTTTCACCAGCAACTGGGAGCTGTACCGCGCCGAAACCGCGCTGGTGGCGCTGTTCGACGAACTGTCCCAAGAACTGGGCCAGCCGGTGCAGTTGCGCATGTTCCACGGCCGCGGCGGCACCGTGGGCCGTGGCGGCGGCCCCAGCTACCAGGCCATCCTGGCGCAACCGGCCGGCACCGTGCGCGGCCAGATCCGCCTGACCGAACAGGGCGAGGTCATCGGCTCCAAGTACGCCAACCCCGACATCGGCCGGCGCAACCTGGAAACGCTGGTGGCCGCCACGCTGGAAGCCACGCTGCTGCCCCCGGCCAAGCCGGTGCCGGCCAAGTACCTGACCGCCGCGGCCGAACTGTCGCAGGCCAGCATGGACGCTTACCGCGCCCTGGTCTATGAAACCCCGGGCTTCACCGACTACTTTTTCAGCGCCACGCCCATCCGCGAAATCGCCGAACTCAACATCGGTTCGCGCCCGGCGTCGCGCAAGGCCACGCAGCGCATCGAAGACCTGCGGGCCATCCCCTGGGGCTTCAGCTGGGGCCAGTGCCGCCTGACGCTGCCCGGCTGGTACGGCTTTGGCAGCGCGGTGGCGCAGATGCAGGCCCGCCTGGGCGAGGCCGCGGCGCTCAAGCTGCTGCAGCAGATGCACAAGAAATGGCCTTTCTTCCGCACGCTGCTGTCCAATCTGGACATGGTGCTGGCCAAGAGCGACCTGTCGCTGGGCCGGCGCTACGCCGATCTGGTGCCCGACGCCAAGCTGCGCAAGAAGGTGTTTGCCGCCATCGAGGCCGAGTGGCAGCGCACGCAAGCCGCCCTGACGCTGATCACCGGCGCCGAGGAGCGGCTGGCCCACAACCGGGCGCTGGCGCGCTCCATCGCGCACCGCTTCCCCTACATCGACCCGCTGCACCACCTGCAGGTGGAACTGATCGGCCGCTACCGCGCCGGCAGCACCGCGGAAAAGGTCAAGCGCGGCATCCACATTTCCATCAACGGCATTGCCGCGGGCTTGCGCAACACCGGCTGATCCATCCGCCCCCATGGCGCCCAGGCGCATTTCGGGGGTGGCCGGCTAAAATCGCCGGCTGACCATTTCTGTACTGTTGTTTCCAGGGGATCATCCATGGCGCTCGTTTCCATGCGCGAACTGCTCGACCACGCCGCCGAACACGGCTACGGCATTCCGGCTTTCAACGTCAACAACCTGGAACAGGTGCAGGCCGTGATGGAAGCCGCCAAGGAAGTGGGCGCCCCCGTCATCCTGCAGGCCAGCGCCGGCGCGCGCAAGTACGCGGGCGAACCCTTCATCAAGCACCTGGTGCAGGCCGCCTGCGAGGCCTACCCGCAGATCCCGGTGGTGATGCACCAGGACCACGGCCAGAGCCCGGCGGTGTGCCAGGGCGCCATCGACCTGGGCTTCAGCTCGGTGATGATGGACGGCTCGCTGAAGGAAGACGGCAAGACCCCCGCCAGCTTCGAGTACAACGTGGACGTGACCCGCCGCGTGGTGGAGATGGCCCACCGGGTGGGTGTGTCGGTGGAAGGCGAGCTGGGCTGCCTGGGCAACCTGGAAACCGGCGAAGCCGGCGAGGAAGACGGCATTGGCGCCGAAGGCAAGCTGGACCACAGCCAGATGCTGACCGACCCCGAAGAAGCCGCCGTGTTCGTCAAGGCCACCGGCCTGGACGCACTGGCCATCGCCATCGGCACCAGCCACGGCGCCTACAAGTTCAGCCGCAAGCCCACCGGCGACATCCTGGCCATTTCCCGCGTGAAGGAAATCCACGCCCGCATCCCCAACACCCACCTGGTGATGCACGGTTCGTCCAGCGTGCCGCAGGAGCTGCTGGCGCAGATCAACCAGTACGGCGGCAAGATGAAGGAAACCTACGGCGTGCCGGTGGAAGAGATCCAGGAAGCCATCAAGTTCGGCGTGCGCAAGGTCAACATCGACACCGACATCCGCCTGGCCATGACCGGCGCGGTGCGCAAGTTCCTGGTGGAAAACCCCGACAAGTTCGACGCCCGCGAGTGGCTCAAGCCCGCGCGCGCCGCCGCCCAGGCCATCTGCAAGCAACGCTACCTGGAGTTCGGCTGCGAGGGCCAGGCCGGCAAGATCAAAGGGTACACCCTGACCGAAGTGGCCGCCCAATACGCCCGCGGGGCACTGGCGCAGGTGGTGAACTGAGGCTTGTGAGCCGTATTTTCCGAAATACGGCTCAGCTTTTGAGCCGCATGAACCCAGCCGCCTTCAGGGCGGCTTTTTTACACCGCAGCCAGTCTGAGTTGGCCCACCCGCTGCAAGTCCACGCGCTGACGTGCTTGCCAGAGGTCGTGGGCATCCTGCATGGCCAGCCAGCTTTCGGCTGAACGGCCGATGGCTTTGGACAGCCGCAAGGCCATTTCTGGCGTCACGCGGCTGGTGCCTTTGAGCACGCGGCCCAGCGTGGACGGCGCCACATCCAGTTGCTGTGCGAGTTCGCGTCCGCTGATGCCGTTCGGCTCCAGATAAATGCCGGCGATGAACTCACCGGGGTGGGGCGGGTTGTGCATGCTCATCAATGGTAATCCTCGTAATCCAGCACAAAAGCGTGACCGTCGTGGAACTCAAAGGTCATGCGCCAGTTACCGTTGACCGTGACTGACCAGCGCCCCTGCATCTCGCCCTTGAGCTGGTGCAGGCGAAAACCGGGGATGTCCATGTCCTCTACCGTTTGTGCCGTGTCCAGCGCCGCCAGTTGCAAGCGCAGTCGTTTGGCGTGGCTGGCCTGAACACCTGAGGAGCTCCCCGTTTCGAAAAACCTGCGCAGGCCTTTGTGCCTGAACGATTTGATCATGCACGCCAATGTAGCATGTTGCGCAACGCGCATCAATTGTCGCAACGGATTTCCCTTGCGGGGCACTGGCGCAGGTGGTGAACTGAAGCGTATGAGCCGTATTTTTCGAAATACGGCTCACCTTTTGAGCTGCATGTGCAACAATGCGGCTCATGAACCCCTTCCCGAAGTGGATTTGGCAGCACCCCGACTGGCCCCGGCTGGCGGTGGATGCCCAGCAGGTGGCGCCCGCGCTGGCGCATGCCCACCGTTGCTGCGGTGTCGTGGAAGGCAAAGTGGCCAGCATAGGCCTGGACACCACCCACACCATCGTTCTGAACGCCTTCGCGGATGAGGTGGTCGCGACCGCCGAGATCGAAGGACAACACCTGCCGCTGGAGGCCGTGCGCTCGTCGGTGATGCGGCGCCTGGGACTGGCCGACCAAGGCCCCCACGACCGGCACGTGGAGGGCTTGGTCGCGGTGCTCGGCGACGCCAGCACGGCGTTCGACCAAGCGCTGGATGAGGAACGGCTGTGCCGTTGGCAATCGGCGCTGTTTCCGGGCGGCACCTCGGGCATTCAACGCATTGCGGTCGGTCGCTACCGCGACCACGCCGACCCGATGCAAATCGTCAGTGGCACGCCGGGGCGGGCAGTGGTGCATTACGAAGCGCCCCCCTCCCACCAGGTGCGCGAGCACATGGACCGGTTTCTGGCCTGGTTTGCCGCCACCACGCCCCCCGCGGGCCCAACATCGGTGGATGGCCTCGTCCGAGCCGCCATCGCCCACCTGTGGTTCGAAAGCATCCACCCGTTCGAGGACGGCAATGGCCGAATCGGGCGGGCCATTGTGGACATGGCCCTGGCGCAACACCTGCAACAACCGCAAAGGCTGTGCAGCCTGTCGCGCCAACTGCTGGCCTCGAGAAAGGCGTACCACGACGCCCTGAACCAGGCACAGCGCGGCGGCTGCGACATCACCCAGTGGGTGCAGTGGTTTGCCGGCCAATGGGCCCTGGCCTGCCAGGCCACGAGCGGCGTCATCGATCAGGCCATGCTGAAGCGCCGCTTTTGGGAAACCCATGCCAGCCAGCCCCTGCACGAGCGGCAGCGCAAGGTTTTGCAACGGCTGCTGGACGACGGCGACGGGGGCTTCCTGGGTGGCCTGAACGCCGAGAAGTACATGAAGATGACCGGCGTTTCCAAAGCCACCGCCACCCGCGACCTGACGCAAATGGTCAGCGCCGGGCAACTGCGCAGCCACGGAACAGGCAAAGCGGTGCGTTACTGCATCAACGTGCCGGAGTGGACGCACGGGGTGACTTGATCGCTCGGGGACCGGCCAAGAACACGGCGCAGCTGCACACGCTGTTTGCCCTGAGCCATCTGTGGATGGCACGGCGCCGGCTTTTGCAGGGGTTGCAGATCGACTCCGAGGCCACAACACCGGGCACTTGAACAGCATCCCTAATCGAGTGCACGCCCTTCGCCTTGTTCCTCTGCTGTTTGACCATCACGGATGTGGTAAATGCGCTTGAAGGTGGGGATGATTTTCTCGTCGTGGGTCACGACGATGATGGCGGTCTGTGCTTGGCGCGCCATGTTGTTGAGGATGCGCACCACGGCCAGTGCGCGTTCGCTGTCCAGCGGCGCCGTGGGCTCGTCGGCCAGAATCACCGGCGGTTTGTTGGCCAGCGCCCGGGCGATTGACACCCGTTGCTGCTCGCCACCGGAGAGCTGCGCGGGCTCGGCCTTGGCGCGGTGCGCCACATCCAGCGCGTTCAGCAATTCCAGCGCGCGTTGCCGGGCCTGGGCATTGGGCACACCCGCCAGCATGGGCAGCAGGGCCACGTTGTCGGTCACGTCCAGGAACGGGATCAGGTAGGGCGCCTGAAACACAAAGCCGATCCGGTCGCGGCGCAAGGCGCGCAGGTCAGGCGTTTTCCAGCCATCGTCGTAAATGACTTCGTTGCCCAGTGTCATGCGACCGGACGTGGGTTCAATGATCGCGCCCAGACACTTGAGCAAAGTGCTTTTGCCGGAACCAGACGGCCCCACCAGCCCGACCACTTCGCCGGGCGCGACTTGCATGTTGACATTCTTGAGCGCCTCGACGGCCGTGTCGCCATGGCCGTAGACCTTGCGCAGGTTTTCGATGCGAATGCCACCGGCTTGCTTGATCATTTCAGGGTCCTCAACCGATGGCTTGCGCCGGATCGACACGCAAGGCGACACGGATCGCCAGCGTGCTGGCCAGCGCGCAAATGAGCATGGTGGCGCCGAAGCCAACCACCGCATCTTGCGTTAGCAAGAGCACGAACTTGGGAAACACCGGTGCCCAGATCGTCGCGGCCACCTTGCCCACCACAAAGCCCATCACACCCAGGCCCAGCGCCTGCTGCAAGATCATCGCCGCGATGGTGAGGTTGCGGGTGCCGATCAGTTTGAGTACCGCGATCTCTCGGATCTTGCCTAGCGTCATGGTGTAGATGATGAAGGCCACAATCGCCGCGCTCACCACAGCCAGAATGGCCAAAAACATGCCAATCTGTTTGGCCGATGTGGCGATCAATTTATCGACCAGGATGTTCTCCATATGCGCACGGGTGAACACGGTCAGGTGCTTCCAGCGTTGGATCGGCTCGGCCACACGCTCAGCGCTCCAGCCATTGGCCACGCGCACCAGCACGGCGTTGACGTTGCGGCTGCTGGTCTGCAAGCCCTGCACCGCATCGAGCAGGCCCGGCACCGCCGGCCGGTTGAAGGCCGGATTGGCGGCTGTGCGCACGCGGTCGTTCACGATGGCGTCGTTGTCCTTGAGAAACTGCGCTTCCTGCGCGTCCTTGATGGGGATGAAGACCATCGGGTCGCCACCAGACGACACCATGCGGCGGGTCAGGCCCACCACCTCGTAGGTGTGGCGCCGGATTTCCACCCGGTCCCCCAGCGAGAGTCCGGTCTTGACGTCGGCCACCGCCTCGTAATGGCTGCGCGCGAGGTGCCTGCCCGCCAGCAAATGGCCGGGCTGCCCGGGCAAGCCGGCGACGCCCGGCTCGATCCCGACCACCATGGCCCGGGCCTCTTTGCCCCCCACCGCCCTGACCTGCATGGTGAAGTAGGTGATGTTGGCCGCCATGGCCACGCCGGGCATGCCGGCGATGCTGCGCACCACATCGCCCTTGAGGCTGGACGATTCGGCATACGGCCCCTGCGTGTCCTTTTGCACCACCCAGAGGTCGGCGCCGCTGTTGTTCAACAAGGCTTGGGCATCGTCGACCATGCCGCGGAACACGCCGGCCATGGTCAACGTCACCCCGATGAGCAAACCCAGGCCCAGCCCGGTGAGCACGAACTTGGCCCAGCTGTGCTGGATGTCGCGCGCCGCCAGGCTGATCATGGCTGCGCCTTTTTGACCAGCGCGTCCACCACCTTGAAGCGGGCCCCGGTCGACAGCGGCTTGTCGCTGTACACCACCACCGTGTCGCCCGAAGCCAGTCCGCTCAGGGCCTGCACGCGGCCGTCCAGACTGGACACCCCCCACTGCACGGAAACAAAGTCCAACGCGCCGTCTTTCAGACGCCACACGCCTGTTCGGCCCTGGTGCGTTTGCACACTGGCCTGCAGCACCACAGGAGCCTGCTCAGTCGGTTGCAGTTTGAGCGTGACCTCGGCCATCTCACCGATCGACAGCGATGCAGGCATTTGATCGAACGTCACTTGTGCGATGCGCTCCTCGGTCACTGCATCGGCCTGCAACTCCACCCGTTCCACCTTGCCGGCCAGCACCGACTGCGGACGCGAGCGCAACACGATCTGGGCAGGCAAGCCGACCGCCAGCCCGCTTGAACGGGCCTGGTCCACCCGAAGTTTGACCCAGAGGCTCCCAGGGTTGGCCAGTCTAATCACGGCCTGGCCAGCCACCACCGTGCTGCCCGGTTCGGCATCTCGGCTGGTGACGACCGCATCGGCCGGGGCGATCAGTCGGGTGTTTTGCCTCTGTTGCTCGGCGGCAGCACGCTCGGCCTGCAGGCGTTGGGCGTCCTGTTGGGTCGCCTGCAAGTTGGCACGCGCAGCCTGGTATGCCGCCTCTGCAGACTGCAACTCCTGCTCGCGTCCCTCCAGGGCTGACGGGCTGATGAAGTTCTGCCGGGCCAGTTCCTTTTGCCGGTTCAGGTTCGTTGTGGCCAGCCCGCGCCGGGCTTGGGCATCCGCCAGTTGTGCCTGGGCTGCCGTCTGGACACTGACCGCCTTGGACAGCGCGGCATCCTGCGCCTGCAGGCGTTGGTCCAGGTCCACCGGGTCCATCTCGGCCAGCAACTGCCCCGCCTTGACCGCCTGCCCCACATCGACATGCACGCGCAACACGCGCCCCGCCACCGTCGGCCCCATCAGCCAGCTCTGGCGTGCTTCCACACTGCCAATGCCGAACACCGAAGGCGTCAGGTTTTCGCTCTTGACTTGTGTCACCGTGACTTGGGTCGGGGCAAGTGGCCCCATGCGAGTCGCCACGAATCCCAGAGCCACGACCACGATCGCTGCACCGGTGGCGACCAAGACCTGCCGCTTGTTGATGTTGGAGAGTGTCATCGGCACTTCTTTCGTCAGGTTTTGGGCTTTGGCAACAGGCCTGCCTCGTAGATGTTGAACACGGCTTTGCCCTGGCGTGCCAGGCCCTGGAGGTTGCCCGTGACCAGAGACTGCATGACCAGACCCTGAACCGCGCCCATGAAGAGGACCACGGCCGATCGGAGATCCACATCATTTGCCAGCAAGCGCTCCTCACGGGCCTGGTCCAGCAGTTGGGCCACCAGCGTCCGGTAATCGGCCATCAGTTGCTGCACCCTGCCCTTGAGCGGTGTGGGCTTGGCATGCTGCAACTCCTGAAAGACAAGACGGGGAACGCCCGGGTACTGCTCCACAAAACCGATGTGGGCCATGAACACGGCACGCAGGGCCTGCAAGGCATTGGTCTGCCGCGCTTGTGCCGCTTGTTCCAACCGCTCCATCAACGACTGGTGCGCCCAATCAAGAACCGCCAGCCAGATGGCCTCCTTGTTGTCGAAATGCCTGAATACACCACCCTGGGTGATGCCGATGGCCAAGGCCAGGTCACCCGTGGTGATTTCGGCCGGGCTGCGCTGAGCGGCCAATCCCAGGGCCGCCTGGACCAGTTCTGCCTGGCGGTCTTCGGTTTTGAGCTTGATCCGTGTGTTGGCAACCATAAAATAAGTAATTGATTAATTACTTTATCATGATTTCCAATGCGCTGAAAAGGGGGCCGCAGGGCGGTACCCGCTCATGGCCGCCCGGGCAAGGTGTTGCGTCCCCTGCACCGCAAGGGCAACTGAGTCTGTCTGGGTGGTGCAGGAATACCTGAGGCCGCGGGCTTGCGCGATAATGGAAGTTTGCCCTGGACCCCTGCGCCCGCACCATGACCTCTGCCCTGCACACCTCTGCCCTGACCTCTCTGCCCCTGCTGGCGCGCGGCAAGGTGCGCGACAACTACGCCGTGGGCGACGACCGCATCCTGATGGTGGCATCCGACCGCATCAGCGCCTTCGACGTGATCATGGGCGAGCCCATTCCCGGCAAGGGCGAACTGCTCACCCGCCTGAGCCTGTTCTGGTTCGACCTGCTCGGGCCCAAGGGCCAGGCCATCTGCCCCATCCACCTGACCGGCGACGACCCCGAAAGCGTGGTGAGCGACGCGGAAAAACCGCTGGTGCGTGGCCGCAGCATGCTGGTCCAGCGCCTCAAACCCATTCCGGTGGAGGCGGTGGTGCGCGGCTACCTGGCCGGCAGCGGCTGGAAGGAATACCAGGAGAGCCGCAGCGTCTGCGGCGTGCCCCTGCCCGAAGGCCTGCAGAACGCCAGCAAGCTGCCCGCCCCCATCTACACCCCCGCCGCCAAGGCCGAGGTGGGCGAGCACGACGAGAACATCACCTTCGAGAAAACCGTGGAAATGATCGGCCCCGAGCTGGCCGCGCAGATCCGCGACATCTCCATCCGTCTCTACCTGGCCGCGGCCGAATTCGCCGCGACCAAGGGCATCATCATCGCCGACACCAAGTTCGAGTTCGGGCTGGACCGCGACGGCACCCTGGTGCTGATGGACGAGGTGCTGACGCCCGACAGCTCGCGCTACTGGCCGGCCGACAGCTACCAGGAAGGCCGCAACCCGCCCAGCTTCGACAAGCAGTTCCTGCGCGACTGGCTGGAAACCGCCCAGGTGGACGGCCGCCTGTGGAACAAAACCGCGCCGGCCCCGCGCCTGCCGCGCGAGGTGATCGAGCAGACCGCCGCCAAGTACCAGGAAGCGCTGACGCGTCTGCTGGGCTGACCACCGTCCACGGCCCATGCCACTGACGTTCCGGCAACGCCGCCTCACCACCTGGCTGGCCCTGTGGCTGGTGGTGGTGGGCGCCTTGCTGCCGTCGCTTTCCCAGGCCGCGCTGCGCCTGCACGGCCCGGCCGACTGGATCGAGGTCTGCACCAGCACGGGCATGGCCTGGGTACAAGCCGACCCGGACGCCGCCGAACCGGCCGACCAGGGCACCGGCCTGTCCTGCCCCTGGTGCACGGCCCCGGGCTGGGGCCACGCGCTGCCGCCCAGCCCGCCCCTGGCCACCGCCCTGGCCCCGGTGCACTTCCGTGAGCGCCCGCCGGCCTACGCGCGCGGCGCCCACACCGACCACGTCTGGCGCACGGCCCAGGCCCGCGCCCCCCCAGCCCACGCCTGAGGCCGGTGGTCACCTTCCTGCCCTTCCGCATGGGCGGGGCCATCCTGGCGCTGACCTCGCTGGATTTTCTCGGTCTGGGCGTGCCGCCCGGTACCCCTTCGCTCGGAGAGCTGTTGAGCCAGGGCAAGAACAACATCGACGCGTGGTGGATCTCGCTGTCCACCTTTGCGGTGCTGGTGCTGACCCTGTTGCTGCTGACCTTCATGGGCGACGCCCTG
>NZ_NWMV01000006.1 GCF_002837145.1 Macromonas nakdongensis
CGCTGTCGCCTCCGGCAGGGCCTGGTGGTGGCAGCAGGGCCCGCGTGCCACGCCCGCTGCGGCCGGGGCTACCCCGGCTGCAGCCGCCCCGGGCCCCGGTGTCGCGGGGGGCATGCCCAGCGTCGAAGTGGCCCGGGTCCAGACCCTGCGGCTGGTGGACGACGCCCAGTCGGTTGGTTCCCTGCGCTCGCGCCAGAGCGTGGTGCTGCGGCCCGAAGTCAGCGGCCGCGTGGTGCGCATCGCCTTCCAGGACGGGGCCGCGGTGCGCCAGGGGCAAGTGCTCATCCAGCTGGACGACACGCTGCAGCAGGCCGAACTCAGCCAGGCCCAGGCCCAGCTGTCCATCGCCCAGGCCAATCTGAAGCGCAACGAAGAACTGGTGGCGCAAAATTTCGTGGCCCAGCGGGTGCTGGACGAAAGCCGCGCCAGCCTGCAGGTGGCCGAAGCGCAGGTGCAGCTGGCCCAGGCCCGTGTGGCCCGCATGCGCCTGGTGGCGCCGTTCAACGGCCACGTCGGCATCCGCAGCGTCCACCTGGGCGACTACGTCAAGGACGGCGCCGACCTGGTCAAGCTGGAAGACACCTCCCAGCTCTACGTCGATTTCCGGCTGCCCGAACGCTACCAGGCCCGCGTCGCGCCGGGCCAGCCGGTGCAGGTGCAGCTCGACGCCCTGCCGGGGCGCAGCTTCACCGCCCGCATCCAGGCGCTGGAGCCGGCGGTCGAGGCCGATGGCCGCGCCCTGGCGGTGCGCGCCGCCCTGCCGGTCGACCGCGAGGCGCTGCTGCGCCCGGGTTTGTTTGCGCGCGTCACGGTCACGCTCTCGGTGGACGAGGCCGCCTTGATGGTGCCGGAAGAGGCCATCGTGCCGCAGGGCGGGCGCCAGACGGTGGTCCGCGTGGTGGACACGGCGGCCGGGGAGGGCGGTGCGCCGGTCTCGCGCCGCAGCGTCGTCACCCTGGGTTTGCGCCGTGGGGCCCTGGTGCAGGTGCTCGACGGCCTGCAGGCCGGCGACACCGTCGTGGTGGCCGGTCAGCAGCGCCTGCAGCGGGACGGCACTGCCGTGCGGGTGATCGAACTGGCCCGCCCGGCCGCAGGCACCCCGGCACCCGCCACCGCCCCGGCGGCCCCGTCGGGGTCCAAGCCCGCGGCCGGTTGACGGGCAGGAGGCCACCATGCAGTTGCCAGAAATCGCCATCCGCCGGCCGGTGTTCGCCACCGTGCTGTCCCTGCTGGTGCTGCTCATCGGCTGGGTCTCGTTCAGCCAGCTGTCGGTGCGCGAGTACCCCAAGATCGACGAGCCCAACGTCACCGTCAGCACCCGCTTTGCCGGGGCTTCGAGCGAGGTGGTCGAGTCCCAGGTCACCAAGCCGCTGGAAGACTCGCTCGCCGGCATCGAGGGGGTGGACGTCATCACCTCCATCAGCCGGCAGGAGCAGAGCCAGATCACCGTGCGCTTCAAGCTGGAGCGCGACCCCGACGCCGCCGCCGCCGAGGTGCGCGACAAGGTCAGCCGGGTGCGCGGGCGCCTGCCGCAGACCATCGACGAACCGGTGGTGGCCAAGGTCGAGGCCGACGCCTTCCCCGTGGTCTGGATCGCCCTGAGTTCCGACACCCACAACGCCCTGCAGCTGTCGGACTACGCCAACCGCATCGCCAAGCCGCTGCTGCAGACCGCCACCGGCGTGGCCGATGTGCGCGTCTACGGCGAGCGCAAGTACGCCATGCGCCTGTGGCTGGACCCGGACCGCCTGGCCGCCTACCGCCTGACCGTGCAGGACGTGGAGGACGCGCTGCGCCGTTCCAACCTGGAGGTGCCGGCCGGGCGCATCGAGAGCGCGCAGCGCGAGTTCAACGTCACCGCCACCACCGACCTGCAAACGCCCGAGCAGTTCGCCGCCGTGGCCATTCGCAGTGTCAACGGCCTGCCGGTGCGCATCGGCGACGTGGCCCGGGTGGTGCAGGGCCCGCAGGACGAGCGCACCTCGGTGCGCCTGAACGGCCGCGACGCCATTTCCTTGGGTGTGATCCGCCAAGCCACAGCCAACCCGCTGGAGCTGTCGGCCGCCGTCACCGCCTTGCTCGACCGCCTGCGCGAAGACCTGCCCCCCGGCGTCAGCGTGCAGATCGCCAACGACAACTCGGTCTTCATCGACCGTTCGATCAAAGCCGTCTACAGCACCATTCTGGAAGCGGTGGTGCTGGTGTCGCTGGTCATCTTCGTGTTCCTGCGCAGCCTGCGCGCGTCCATCATCCCGCTGGTCACGATTCCCGTCAGCCTGATCGGCGCCTTCGCGCTCATGGCGCTGTTCGGCTTTTCCATCAACACCCTCACCCTGCTGGCGCTGGTGCTGGCCATCGGGCTGGTGGTGGATGACGCCATCGTGGTGCTGGAAAACATCTACCGCCACATCGAAGAAGGCCTGACGCCGTTTGCCGCCGCCATCCGCGGAGCCAAAGAAATTGGCTTCGCCGTGGTCGCCATGACGCTGACCCTGGCCGCGGTCTACGCGCCCCTGGCCTTCACCCCGGGGCGCACCGGGCGGCTGTTCGCCGAGTTCGCGCTGGCCCTGGCCGGGGCGGTGCTGGTGTCGGGCTTCGTCGCGCTCACGCTGTCGCCCATGATGTGCTCCCAGCTGCTGCGCCACAACCCCGCGCCCAACCGATTCGACCGGGGCATGGAGGCGCTGCTGACGGGCATCACCCGGGGGTACAGCGGTCTGCTGGCCCGTGCCCTGCGGGCGCGCTGGCTGGTGGTGTTGCTGATGCTGGCCAGTGCCGGCGGCAGCGCCTGGTTGCTGCGCACCACCAAGCAGGAACTGGCGCCCATCGAAGACCGCGGCGTCATCCTCACCGTCATCAACGGCCCCGACGGCGCCACGCTGGAGTACACCCGCCGCTACGCCGAGGCGGTCGAGCGCATTGGCCAGGCCTACCCCGAGTTCGACCGGATCTTTGCCAACATCGGCAACCCCTCGGTGGCCCAGGGCAATGTGTTCTTCCGCGCCAAGCCCTGGGAAGAGCGCGAGCGCAGCACCCAGCAGATCGCGCGCGAGGTCGCGCCGAAGATCGCCGGCCTGCCGGGCATCAGCGCCTTTCCCATCACCCCGCCGTCGCTCGGTCAGGGTTTCCGCGAACGGCCGATCAACTACGTGCTCGTCACCAACGACAGCTACGACAACCTGTCCAAGGTGGTGCGCCAGTTCCAGGAGCGCCTGGCCCAGCAGCCCGGCTTTGTCCAGGTGGACACCGACCTGCGCTTGAACAAGCCCGAAATCCGCCTCGACGTGGACCGCGAGCGCGCCGCCGACATGGGGGTTTCGGTCGATGCCATCGCCCGCACCGTGGAAACCATGCTGGGCGGCCGCCTGGTCACCCGTTACAAGCGCAACGGCGAGCAGTACGACGTGGTGGTGCAGATCGATTCGGCCCAGCGCAGCGCCCCCGACGACATCGACCGCCTGTTCGTGCGCGGCCGCAACGACGCGATGATCCCGCTGGCCTCGCTGGTGAGCACGCGCGAGGTGGTGGTGCCGCGCGAGCTGAACCACTTCGGCCAGCGCCGCAGCGCGTCCATCACCGCCAACCTGGCGCCTGAACTCGCCTTGGGCCAGGCGCTGGAGATCATGGACGGCATCGCCCGCGAGGTGCTGCCCACCGGGTACACCACCGACCTCAACGGCCAGAGCCGCGAGTTCCGCAGCGCCTCCGGTTCGCTGCTCATCGTGTTCGTGCTGGCCCTGCTGTTCATTTACCTGGTGCTGGCCGCCCAGTTCGAAAGCTTTATCGACCCTTTCGTCATCATGCTCAGCGTGCCGCTGTCCATGCTTGGGGCCTTGCTGGCGCTCAAGTTCACCGGGGGCACACTCAATGTGTTCAGCCAGATTGGCCTGATCACCCTGGTGGGGCTGATCACCAAGCACGGCATCCTGATCGTGGAGTTCGCCAACCAGCTGCGGCAAGAGGGGCTGGACGTGGCGGCCGCGGTCCGGCAGTCGGCCGCCTTGCGCCTGCGGCCCATCCTGATGACCACCGGGGCCATGGTGCTGGGGGCCTTGCCCTTGGCGCTGGCCAGCGGGGCCGGCGCCGAAAGCCGCCAGCAGATCGGCTGGGTCATCGTCGGCGGCATGAGCGTGGGCACGTTGCTCACCGTGTTCGTGGTGCCCACCATGTACACCTTGCTGGCTCGGCGCCAGGTGCCGGGTGCCCGGCCCGTGCCGGTGGCGGCCGAGGCCTAGCGCGCGCCGCCTCGCCGGCTCCGCTTGTGCGCGCGGGCCTGGCGGCCCACGTTT
>NZ_NWMV01000060.1:0-30659 GCF_002837145.1 Macromonas nakdongensis
GCGACCGCCGCGACCGCCGCGCCGCCGGCGCTGCCTGCTGCCGGGGGAGGCGGTCCCGTGCGCGTGCTGTCGGTGGACGACATCGGCGTCAACCAGAAAATCGTGTCCCTGGTGTTGCAGCGCCTGGGTTGCCGGGTGGACACCGCCGCCAACGGCGTCGAGGCCGTGGAGCGCTGCCTCCGTGAGCGTTTCGACCTGGTTCTGATGGACCTGCAGATGCCGCTCATGGACGGACTGGAGGCCTGTCGCCGAATCCGGGCCCACGAGGCCACCTCAGGCACCGTGCCCGGGGTGCCCATTTTGGCGGTCACCGCCCACGGGGACCTGACCGACCAGGCCGAATGTCTGGCCGCTGGCATGCAGGGGTTCATGAACAAGCCCATTTCGCCCGCCGGGGTAGCGGCCGTGCTGGCCCGGCACACGCACTGGCGACCGCCTGCCCCAGAGGCTTGAGGCGGGCCGGGCTGGCGGGCTGGCCGGGAGTGGCCCCCACTACACTATGCCCCTGGGCCAGACTGCCGGTCCGACCAACCGTTTTCCGCCGTGCGCCTCCACACCATCAAGCTTTCGGGCTTCAAGTCTTTCGCCGATCCCACCACCTTCAACCTGCCCGGGCAACTGGTCGGCGTGGTGGGGCCGAACGGCTGTGGCAAGTCCAACATCATGGACGCGGTGCGCTGGGTGCTGGGCGAAAGCAAGGCCAGCGAACTGCGCGGCGAGTCCATGCAGGACGTCATCTTCAACGGCACCACCAGCCGCAAGCCGGCCAGCCGGGCCAGCGTGGAGCTGGTCTTCGACAACGCCGACCACCGCGCCGGCGGCCAGTGGGGGCAGTTCGCCGAGATCGCGGTCAAGCGCGTGCTCACCCGCGACGGCACCAGCAGCTACTACATCAACAACCAGCCGGTGCGCCGCCGCGACGTGCAGGACGTGTTCCTGGGCACCGGCTTGGGTCCGCGCGCTTACGCCATCATCGGCCAGGGCACGATCAGCCGCATCATCGAGAGCAAGCCCGAAGAACTGCGCCTGTTCCTGGAAGAGGCCGCAGGCGTGTCCAAGTACAAGGAGCGACGCCGCGAGACCGCCAACCGCCTGGGTGACACGCGCGAGAACCTGACCCGGGTCGAGGACATCCTGCGCGAACTCAACGCCAACCTCGACAAGCTGGAAAAACAGGCCGAGGTGGCCACGCGCTACCACGCCCTGCAGGCCCAGGTCACGCTGCGCCAGCAGCAGCTGTGGTTCCTCAAGCGGCGCGACGCCGAGGCCGAACTGGCCCGCATCCAGTCCGAAGGCCTGAAGGCGGTGAACGACCTGGAAAGCCGCATGGCCGACCTGCGCCGCACCGAGGCCGACCTGGAGGCGGTGCGCCAGGCCCATTACGACGCTGGCGACCAGGTCAACCAGGCCCAGGGCCGGCTGTACGAGGCCGGGGCCGAGGTGGCCCGGCTGGAGGCTGAAATCCGCTACGTGGTCGAAGGCCGCCAGCGGGTGCAGCAGCGCCTGGTGCAACTGCAGGAGCAAGCCGCTCAATGGGCCCAGCGGCAGGACACCGCCGAAGCCGAGCTGGACACCCTGGCCGAGCAGAACGAATCCGCCGCCGAGCAGAGTGAAATTCTGGCCGCGCGGGTGGAAGAGCAGGCGGCGCAACTGCCCGCCCTGGAGGAAGCCCTGCGCCAGGCCCAGGGGCGCGCGACCCAGCAGCGCAGTGCGGTGGGCCAGGTGCAGCAGGCCATCCAGGTGCTGGCGGCGGAGCAGCGTGGCATCGAGGAGCAGTCGCGCCAGTTGCAGCTGCGCCGCGAGCGCCTGCACAGCGAGCGCCAGGCTACCGCCGCGCCGGACGAAGCCCGCCTGGCCGACGTCACCGCCGAGTTGCACGCCGCTCAGGAAGCCCAGGCCGAGGCCGACGCCCGGCTGGAAGATTTGGAGGCTCTGGAGCCGAAACTCGACGCAGCACGCCGCGCTGCCCAGGCCCGCGCCAACGCCGAAGGCCAGACCCACGCCGAGCTGGCCGCCCGGCTTGACGCCCTCAAGGCCCTGCAGGACAAACTCAAGTCCGACGGCAAGCTTCAGCCCTGGCTGGCCAAGCACGGGCTGGACGGCCTGGGCCCCTTGTGGAGCCGCCTGCACACCGAGCCCGGCTGGGAAAATGCCCTCGAATCCGCCTTGCGCGAGCGCATGGCGGCGCTGGAGGTGTCGCGGCTGGAACTGGTGCGCGCCCTGGCCGGCGACGCCCCGCCGGCCAAGCTGGCCTTCTTCAGCCTGCCTTTGGCCGGTGGCACCCCTGCGGCGGCCACCCATGGCTTGCCCCCCCTGACGCAGCGCCTGCGCCTGCACGATGCCGCGCTGCAGGCCCTTCTGGCCGACTGGTTGCACGGCTGCTTCGCCGCGTCGGGGCTGGACGAAGCCCTGGCCGCGCGCGCCGACCTGTTGCCGGGCCAGGCCATCTACACCCCCGCCGGGCATTGCGTCACCCCGCATCATGTCGGCTTTTACGCGCCCGACAGCGAGCAGGCCGGCCTGCTGGCCCGCGCGCAAGAGATCGACAACCTGGACAAGCAGCTGCGCGCCCAGACCCTGCTGCGCGACGAGTCGCGCACCGCCCTGAACCGCGCCGAAACCGCCCACGCCGAGGCCCAGCAACGGTTGCAGCACAGCCGCCGCGAAGTCAGCGAGGCCCAGTCGCGCGCGCACGCCCTGCAGGTCGAGGCCCTGCGCCTGACGCAACTGGCCGAACAGGCCCGTGCCCGCAGCACCCAGCTGGCCCAGGACCTGGCTGAGGTGGACGACCAGCTCGAAGCCTTGCAGGAGCGCCGCCTCACCGCCGAAGGCCGCTTCGAAGAACTGGACCTGCAACTGGCCGATGGCCAGGAGCGCCACGCCCAGCTGGAAGACGCGGTCATCGACGCCGAACGCCGCCTGGGCCAGGCGCGCGAGCAGGCGCGCACCCTGGAGCGCCAGGCGCAGGAAGCCACCTTCTCGCAGCGCAGCCTGGAGGCGCGCCGCGGCGAGTTGCAGCGCGCCATCGACACCGCCCGCCAGCAAACCGTGGCCCTGGCCGACGAACGGCAGCGCGCCCTGGGCGAACTGGAGCGCCTGTCCGACGCCGCCGCCCAAGGCGGGTTGCAGGACGCCCTCGACGCCAAGCTGCAGCGCGAACAGGCCCTGGCCGAGCAGCGCAGCCGCTACGACGGCCTGACCGCCCAGCTGCGCGCCAGCGACGAGCGCCGCCTGCTGCTGGAGCGCGAACTGGAGCCGCTGCGCGCGCGCATCACCGAATTCCAGCTCAAGGAACAGGCCGCGCGCATGGGCCTGGACCAGTACCAGCAGTGGCTGAGCGAAGCCGGCGCCGACCTGCAGGCCCTGGCCCAGGGCATCGAGGCCGAGTCCGTCAAGCTGCACGGCCTGCAGGGCGAGATCGACCGTTGCCAGCGCGAAATCACCGCCCTGGGCGCGGTCAACCTGGCCGCGCTGGAGGAGTTGGGCAGCGCGCGCGAACGCAAGCAGTTCCTCGACGCGCAATCGGCCGACCTGAACGAAGCCATCGGCACGCTGGAAGACGCGATCAAGAAAATCGACGCCGAAACCCGCGACCTGCTGGGCAGCACCTTCGACACCGTCAACACCCACTTCGGCCAGATGTTCCCCGAGCTGTTCGGCGGCGGCCAGGCGCGCCTGGTCATGACGGGCGAGGAAATTTTGGACGCTGGCGTGCAGGTCATGGCGCAGCCCCCGGGCAAGAAGAACCAGACCATCCACCTGCTCTCCGGCGGCGAGAAGGCGCTCACCGCGATCGCACTGGTGTTCGCCATTTTTCAGCTCAACCCGGCGCCGTTCTGCCTGCTGGACGAGGTGGACGCCCCGCTGGACGACGCCAACACCGAGCGTTATGCCAAACTGGTGGCCAGCATGAGCGCCGACACCCAGTTCCTTTTCATCAGCCACAACAAGATCGCCATGGAAATGGCCAAACAGCTCATTGGCGTGACCATGCAGGAGCAGGGCGTCTCGCGCATCGTCGCGGTCGACATGGAAACCGCCACCGGCATGATGGAGTCCCGCCCATGATCAGCACTTTTCAAATCGGCCTGTGGGCCATCGGCGCCGCCGTGGTGCTGGCGGTCTGGGCCTACAACCGCTGGACCACCCGGCGCCACCTGCCCAAGCGTTCGCGCCCCGAGGCCGCTGTGCCCACGGCCGAAGAAGCGCGCGACCCGCGCCCGGCCAGCGACGAGCGCCAGGAACCCACCCTGGGCGAGGTCGGGGTGAGCGCGGTGCCCGGGGCCACCGTGGCCGAGCCCGGTCTGGGTGTGCCGGCGGCGCGCACCGCGGGCCTCACCCCGGCGCTGGATGCCCTGGTGCCCCTGGCCCTGGAGCAGGTGGTGTCGGGAGACGCTGTGCTGGCCGCGCTTCCCGGCACGCGCCGCGTCGGCAGCAAGCCGTTTTCGGTCGAGGGGCTGAACGCCACCGGCGGCGACTGGGAGAGCCCGCGCCCTGGGCAGCGTTACAGCGCCCTGCAGGCCGGCGTGCAGCTGGCCAACCGCACCGGCCCGCTCAACGAGATCGAGTTTTCCGAATTCGTCGTCAAGGTGCAGGCCTTTGCCGACACCCTGGCGGCCAGCCCCGACTGCCCGGAGATGATGCAGGAGGTCAACCGCGCGCGCGAACTCGACCAGTTCGCCGGTATGCACGACGCGCAGCTCACCTTCTCGGTGCGGGCACGCCGCGCCGCCTGGAGCCCGGGCTACCTGACGCAGCACGCCTCCGAACTGGGTTTTGTGGCCGGCGCGCTGCCGGGGCGCATGGTGCTGCCCGCCGCCACCCCGGGCGACGCCCCGGTGCTGGTGCTGCGCTACGAAACCCAGGTGGCCCTGGCCGACGACCCCGAGCAGATCGCGCTGCGCGAGTTTTTCCTGACGCTGGACGTGCCCCACGTGGCGCGCGAGGAGCGGCCCTTTGTGCGCATGCGCGAGGCGGCCCAGGCCCTGGCCCAGACCATGGAGGGCCTGGTCACCGACGCCGCCGGTCAGGCCTTGGGGGCGGACCAGATGGACCAGATCGGGGCAGAACTGGAGGTCTTGTACGATGCCTTGCAGGCCCGCGGCCTGCCGGCCGGTTCGCCGTTGACCCGGCGCCTGTTCAGCTGAGGACGGTGGCGGTGCGGTGTTGCTCAGCCGCGCAAGAAACCGCTGGCCCGCATGGCGGCCAGGGTTTGCGTCAGCAGTGGCGGGGCTTCGTCCAGGACCGCCTGCACGGCGGCGCTGTGTCCTGCCCGGGCGCTGACTTCAACCCCACCGGCCCATTGCGACAACGCGACCGCGCCCACATTGCCACAACTGCCTTTGAGCGCGTGGGCGGCGCGGGCCACCTGGGGCCAGTCGGCGGCTTGCACCGAGGCAGCCAAGGCGTCCAGCTCCGCCGGGACCTGCTGGGCGAAGAGGTCGGTGATGTCGAACAGATCGTCCCCCAGGATGCCCTGGAGTTCGGTCAGCGTGGCGGGGTTGAGCGGCGAGGACACGGCGCGATTATGGAGCAAACGGTGGAGATGGCCTGAAATCGTTGGGGCCAGCCCCGTTGAGGCGTGGGAAAATTTTTAAAAGCTAAATATTTAAATTAGAATAATCAAATATGCCATTCTCCATGCTCAAAAACCTGAAAGTTCTGGTGGTGGACGACGATGCCACCACCCGGCTTGCCTTGCGTGGCGTGTTGAGCAGACAGGGCTACCAGGTGGTGGAGGCGCACAATGGCCAGCAAGGCATCGAGGCGGCGCAAGTCCACCGCCCGCACCTGATCCTGATGGACGTGGTGATGCCCGAGCTCGATGGCTACTCTGCCTGCGCCCAGATTCGACTGCTGATGGGCGACGAGAGCCTGCCCATCATCATGCTGACCGCGGCCGACGACATGCAGTCGATCGAGATGGCCTTCAATGCCGGGGCGACGGATTTCATCACCAAACCGATCAACTGGGCCTTGCTCACCGAGCGGGTGCGCTACGCCCTGCGCACCGGGGGGCTGAACCGCGAGGTGCGGCGCAGCCGCTTGCGCGAGGCGGCGGTGCGCCGCGTGGCCGGCCTGGGTTACTGGGAGTGGAGCCTGGGCGGTGACACCCTGGCCTGGTCCGAGGAGTTGGAGCCCCTGACCGGTGTGGCCGCCCATCACCTGGCGAACCTGGAAGCCCTGATCGAGTACACCCACCCGGACGACCGCAAGCGCCTGCTGTCGGGACTGGAGCGGGCCCGTGACACCGGCTCCAAGCTGGACTTGGAATTCCGTCTGCTGGCCGGCACCGATGAGCGTGTGCTGCGCCTGATTGGCGAGCGCGGCACTCAGGGCGAAGACGCCAACCAGCTGTTCGGCGTGTTCCAGGACCTGACCGACAGCCGGCGTGCCGAAGCCCTGGTCGATTACCTGGCCTTGCACGACGAAACCACCGGCCTCGGCAACCGCCGCCTGTTCGTGCGCCAGGTGCGCAACGCCATGGACGGCTTTCGCATCAACAGCAACAAGGTGCTGCTGGTCGGCACGATCGACCTGTCCCGCTTCGGGCGCTACAACGAGAGCCTGGGTGAAAGCGGGGCGGACAAGCTGCTGGGCCTGGTGGGCCAGCGGTTGAAAGACGGTGCGGGCCCGGTGGGGGTGGAGGTTGCGCGCGTCGGGGGCGACGAATTTGCGGTCATGGTGCTGGCCCAGGACGAGGGCGGCGCGGCCCAGCGCTTTCAGGGCCTGCTGAGCAAGCTGACCCAGCCCTTCCGGGTTGGGGAGCACGAGATTTTTCTGGCCCTGTCGGCCGGCTATGCCTTGTTTCCGGGTGACGTGTCTGACGCCGAATCGCTCCTCAAGCACGCCCAGGACGCGCAGCGCCAGGCGCGACGCACGGGCCATCAGTGTCTGCGGGCCAGCAGCGACCAGGACATGGCGCGCCAGCAGCGTGGGCAGCTGGCACTTGAGCGCGACCTGCACAAGGCCCTGGAACGCCAGGAATTCTTCCTGCTTTACCAGCCGCAAATGGACTTCGCCGCCGGCCGCATCGCCGGTGCCGAGGCCCTGATCCGCTGGCGGCACCCGACCTTGGGGGTGGTGCCCCCGGTGCAGTTCGTGCCGCTGCTGGAGGAGACCGGACTGATCCACGAAGTCGGCGCCTGGGTGGTACAGGAGGCCTGTCGCCAGGCCGCGGCCTGGGAGCGTGCCGGTCTGAACCTGCGCATCGGGGTCAACCTTTCGCCGCGGCAGTTCCTGTCGCTCGGCCTCTTCGACACCGTGGCCCACGCCTGCCGCAGCGCCGGCGCCTCGCCATCCCTGATCGAGCTGGAAATCACCGAAAGCCTGACCATGCAGGACGTGGAGCATTCCACCGAATTGCTGCAGGAATTCCGCCAGGCCGGCTTCCTGATCGCCCTGGACGACTTCGGCATTGGCCACTCCTCCATGGAGTACCTGCTGAAATTCCCGATCGACGTTATCAAGATCGACCGGGCCTTCGTTTCCCAGATCACCACCGCCCGGGGCGACCGGGCCATCGTGCGCGCCATGACAGTGTTGGGTCAGTCGCTGGGCATGACCGTGATTGCCGAGGGCGTGGAAAACCAGCGCCCATGCGACTTCATCGAGGCGGTCGGGGTCAACGAGGTGCAGGGCTACCTGATTGGCAAACCCATGCCGCCGCAGGAGCTGGAGGCGCTGGCGCGCGGCTACACCCGCCCACTCTGAGGCGCGGCGCTGTGGCCGGCTTCAGGCGATGTCGCCGGTGTGCACCCCGAAGTGGCCCTGGCGGCGGTCGTCGAAATAACGCTCCAGCGTTTCCTTGACGGTGCGAAAGGCCAGTTCTTCCCAGGGGATCTCTGCCTCGGTGAACAGGCGTGCTTCCTGGGTTTCGGGGCCGGGCTCGAAGCGGTCGCTGAGCAGGCGCGCCCGGTAGTACAGGTGCACCTGCCCGACCCGGGCCACGTTGAGCAGGGTGAAGAGGCCCTGCATCTCGATCTGCGCCCCGGCTTCCTCGTGGGTTTCCCGCATCGCCCCTTCGGCCGTGGTCTCATTCAGTTCCATGAAGCCGGCCGGCAGGGTCCACTTGCCCAGGCGCGGTTCGATGTTGCGCTTGCAAAGCAGCACCTGCTCGCCGGTGGGGCCCCAATGCGGCACCGTGCCCACCACGTTCAGCGGATTTTCGTAGTGGATGGTGCCGCAGCTCGGGCAGACCGCGCGGATTTTGGTGTCGCCATCGTCCGGAACCCGGTGTTCGACGGCGGTGCCACATTGGCGGCAGTGGTGGATGGGGGCGCGAAACATGGCCCACAGTGTAGTGCCAGCCCGTGACGGCCGCAGGGCCGCCACCAGCCCGGCCGATCGCAGCGGCTCAGGCTTTGCCGTGTTTCTCGATCAGGGCTCGGGCGGTGTTGAGCAGGTCGCGCCCGTTGAAGCCGCGGCGGTCCATGTCCTGCACCCACTCCACCTCCACCTGGCGGGCGCGGCGGCGAAATTCCTGCGATTCGGCCAGGCCGATGGTGTTGATCTTGTTGCCGCGGTCCACCGCTTGCTTGCGGCCCGGCACATCGCCCGCCTGCTGCACCCGGCCGAGGAAGGCAGAGGTTGCCATGCCGGCGTTGGCGTCAATCACCTTTTTCAGGTCTGGCGGCAGGGACTCGTAGCGGCGCATGTTCATGGCCATCACGAAGGTCGCGGTGTAGAGCGCGCCGCCCTGGGTGTCGAATTCGCTGTGGTACTGCGTCAGCTCGTGCACCTTCACCGAGGGCACCACCTCCCAGGGGATGGCGCAGCCGTCGATCACACCCTTGGACAGCGCATCCGGGATTTGCGGCAGGGGCATGCCGATGGGGGTGGCCCCCAGGTTGCTCAGCAGTTTGGTGATCTGGCGGGTGGGGCCGCGCATCTTCAGGCCGCGCAGGTCGTCCGGGTGGTGGATCGCCTTGGTCTTGGTGTGGAACATGCCCGGGCCATGGACCTGCAAGGCCAGGAGCTTGACCTCGCGGTACTCGTCGGCGGCCTTGGTCTGGATGTATTCCCAGAAGGCCTTGGAGGTGGCCTCGGCGTTGTTCATCATGAACGGCAGCTCGAACACCTCGGTGCGCGGAAAACGGCCCGGCGTGTTGCCCGGCAGGGTCCAGACGATGTCCACGACCCCGTCCTTGGCCTGGTCGAACAGCTGCACCGGCGAGCCGCCCAGCTGCATGGCGGGGTAGGCCTCGAAGCGGATGCGCCCGCCCGATTCCCGCTCGACCTTGCTCATCCAGGCCTTGTGCATGTTCAGCCACACGTTGGACGTGGGCGACATGAAGGTGTGGAACTTGAGCGTCACGCTGGACTGGGCCAGGCCCACCAGCGCCGGCGCGCCCAGGGCCACGGCGGCCCCGCTCTGCAACAAGGTTCTGCGTCCGATCATGTGGGGGGAGCTCCTCTGACGACGTGGGGGCATCCAGGCGCCAAGTCCCTTCATTCAGGAGCCATGGCAGCCCCACTGTACGCCAAATTCGGGGTGGCCAGAACGGGGTTGACCCGGGGGCTGGCGGGCCAGCCAAAGGGGTATCAGCAGTCACAATGCGCGCATGGAAAGCTTTGATTTCGCGTCCGCTCCGGGGCACCTGATCCGACGGGCTCACCAGGTGTCGGTGGCCCTGTTCATGGCCGAAGCCCAGGCGCACGACATCACCCAGGTGCAGTTCGCCATCCTCAATGCCCTGCTCGACGAGCCCGGCCTGGACCAGGTCAGCTTGGCCCAGCGGGTGGCCCTGGACGCGGCCACTTCGGGTTCGGTGATTGAACGTCTGGAGGGCAAGGGCTGGCTGCGCCGCGAGCGGGCCAGCCACGACCGGCGCCGGCGGCTGCTGTGGATCACCCCGGCGGGGGAGGCGGTGGTGGCGGCCCTGCAGCGGCCCATCGGTCGCTCGCAGACGCGTCTGCTGGCAGGCTTGAACCCCGGCGAGGCGGCCGAGCTGTTGCGGCTGCTGCGCAAGCTGGTGGCCTCGCACACGCCTTGAGGGCGCGGCCCGGCGCTAGACTTGCCGCATGAAGCTCTACAACTACTTCCGTTCGGGCACGTCCTTTCGCGTGCGCATCGCGCTCAACCTCAAGGGCCTGCCCTACGAGTACGTGCCGGTGCACCTGGCCAAGGGCGAGCACAAGCACAGCGCCTACCGCGCCGTGAGTCCGGACACCCTGGTGCCGGTGCTCGACGTGCAGGGCGAGCCCGACATGGCCTTGCTGAGCCAGTCGATGGCCATCATCGAATACCTGGACGAAACCCATCCCACACCGTCCCTGCTGCCGGCCGATCCCCTGGGACGGGCCCGCGTCCGCGCCCTGGCGCAGACCATCGCTTGCGAGGTGCACCCGGTGAACAACCTGCGCATCCTCCAGTACCTGGGCGGGCCTTTGGGGTTGAGCGAGGCGCAGCGCGCCGCCTGGTACAACCACTGGGTGGTGGAGGGCCTGCAGGCTTACGAAAGGCGTTTGCAGGACCTGCACGCCGAACGCGCGGCCGCCGGCCTGCCGCCTTCCCGGTACTCCTACGGTGACCAGCCGACACTGGCCGATTGCTGCCTGGTGCCCCAGGTCGTCAACGGCCAACGCTTCGGTCTGCGCTACGAAAACCTGCCACGCACCCTGGCGGTGTTCGAGGCCTGCATGCAGCTCGACGCTTTCGAGCGCGCCCATCCCCGCCATTGCCCGGACGCCGAACTGTGACGCCACTCAGCCCCAGGGCCCCGTCCCCTCACTGGCTTCCGGCCCAGGCCGATTGGCCCGCGGGCGTGCAGGCGGGGTTCACGCTGCGCACGGGCGGCGTGTCCCAGCCCCCCTGCGGCAGCTGGAACCTGGGCGACCACGTCGGCGACGATGCGCTGGCGGTGGCGCACAACCGCGCTCAACTGGCGCGGCAGACCGGGGTGCGCCCGGTGTTCTGCCGCCAGGTGCACGGGGTCGGCGTGGTACACCTGAGCGCCGCGGCGGAGGACGGCGCGGTGGCCGACGCCTGCTGGACCGAGGCCACCGGCGTGGCCTGCACCATGATGGTGGCTGACTGTCTGCCCATCCTGTTGGCCGCAGCCGATGGTCACAGCGTGGCCGCGGTCCACGCGGGGTGGCGCGGGCTGGCGGGCGTCGACGGCCAGGGCGTGCTCGAAGCCTTGGTACAGGACTGGCCGGCCGCCGGGCACGTGCCGGACCGGGCCGGCGTGCAGGTCTGGCTCGGGCCGTGCATCGGTCCGCAGGCTTTCGAAGTGGGCGACGAGGTCCGCCGCGCCTTTCTGCGGCTGGACGCGCGTTGCGACGCGGCCTTCGTCCCGCTGGTCACGCCCCAAGGGCCGCCCAAATTCCTCGCCGACCTGGCGGGGCTGGCCCGTCTGCGTCTGCGTCACCTGGGTTTTGAGCGCATCGCCGGCAACGACGGCAGCTCCCCCTGGTGCACCGTCAGCAACCCCTCACGCTTCTTCTCGCACCGCCGCGACGCGGTCCGCCTCGGCAGCACCGGGCGCCATGCCGCCTGCATCTGGAGGGGCTGAAACCGTGCCCGGTGCGGCGTTCTCCGCCGGTACGGTGGCGTCGGCCGGCCGCGCCGCCGATGCCGCAGCGGCTTCGGCCTTGGCACGGGCCTTGCGACGCATGGGTGTGGTCATCAGGTAAATCACCAATGCGATGGGCACTAAACCGTAAAGAAAAAAGGTGACAATAGCTCCGAGGAGGGTGCCGTTGTGGTTCATGGCTTCGGCCACGGCCATCAAAACGGCGATGTACAGCCAAGCCAGAATGACCAAATACATGTGCTTCCGTTATTGCGGGGTTTTTGTTGATCCCGCCATTGTCAGGCAGATGGAAGTTCCTTGCTCGACACTGCACCCATGGCGCCCGGAACGGTCCGCATCCGGCTCGCGCCCCATTCCCACCCGGAGACACGCATGACCACAGACAACCCCTGGTTGCAATCGGCCCAACAGTTCCAGCAGACGGCCATGCAGCAATGGACCCAAATGCTCCAGGCCGCCCAGGCCTCCGGTACCCCCACCCCGAGTTTCGCCCTGCCGTCCAGCGCCAACCTGTCCGATCTGTTCAGCAAGATCACTGGCCAGCCCGTCACTTTCGATCCCGAAAAATGGGTCGGCATCCAGCAGACCTACCTGCGCGAAGTGGGCGAACTCTGGAACCAGGGCTTGCAGGTCAAGCCGCCGAAGGACCGGCGCTTTGCCGCCGAAGCCTGGGGCAGCAACCCGATGTCGGCCTTCGCCGCCGCCGCCTACCTGCTCAACGCCCGCACCCTGATGGCCATGGTCGACGCGGTCGAGGCCGACGCCAAGACGCGTGCCCGCATCCATTTCGCGGTGCAGCAGTGGATCGACGCGAGCGCGCCCAGCAACTTCATGGCGTTCAACGCCGAGGCCCAGAAGAAGGCCCTCGACACCAAGGGCGAAAGCATCTCCAAGGGCATCCAGAACCTGCTCCACGACATGAAGCTGGGCCACGTTTCGATGACGGACGAAACGGCCTTTGAAGTCGGCCGCAACGTCGCCACCAGCGAAGGCCAGGTGGTGTTCGAGAACGAACTGTTCCAGTTGATCGAGTACAAGCCGCTGACGGCCAAGGTCTACGAGCGTCCCTTCTTGCTGGTGCCGCCGTGCATCAACAAGTTCTACATTCTCGACCTCCAGCCCGACAACTCGCTGATCCGCTACGCGGTGGAGCAAGGCCACCGCACCTTCGTGGTGAGCTGGCGCAACCCCGACGCCTCCTGTGGCCAGAAAACCTGGGACAACTACATCGAGGACGCGGTCATCAAGGCCATCTCCGTCACGCGCGAGATCACCGGCGCCGACACCATCAACGCCCTCGGTTTCTGCGTCGGCGGCACCATGCTGGGCACGGCCCTGGCGGTGCTGGCCGCGCGCGGCGAAAAGCCGGTGCACAGCGCCACCTTCCTGACCACGCTGCTCGACTTCACCGACACCGGCGTGCTGGACGTGTTCATCGACGAGGCATTCGTCAAGTTCCGTGAAATGCAGTTTGCCAACGGCGGCCTGCTGCCGGGCCGCGACCTGGCCACCACCTTCAGCTTCCTGCGCCCGAACGACCTGGTCTGGAACTACGTCGTCGGCAACTACCTCAAGGGCGAAAGCCCGCCGCCCTTCGACCTGCTGTACTGGAACGGCGACAGCACCAACCTGCCCGGCCCGTACTACGCCTGGTACCTGCGCAACACCTACCTGGAAAACCGCCTGTGCCAGCCGGGCCAGGCCACCGTGTGCGGCGAGAAGGTCGACCTCGGCCAGGTGGACATCCCGGTTTACATCTACGGCTCGCGTGAAGACCACATCGTGCCCATCGGCGGGGCCTACGCCACCACCCAGCACCTGGGCGGTCCCAAGCGTTTCGTCATGGGGGCGTCGGGCCACATCGCCGGGGTGATCAACCCCGCCAGCAAGGGCAAGCGCAGCCACTGGATCGGCGTGGACAACCACTTCCCGGCCGAGGCCGAAGAGTGGATCGCCGCCGCCACCGAACACCCGGGCAGCTGGTGGGGCGACTGGTCCACCTGGCTCCAGGGCCAGGCCGGCAAACAGGTGGCCGCGCCCAAGTCCTACGGCAACCGCAAGTACAAACCCATCGAAGCGGCCCCGGGCCGTTACGTCAAGGCCCAGGCCTGAACCCACCTTTCCACCCGCAACTTGAAAGAGGAATGACATGGAAGACATCGTGATCGTGGGCGCTGCCCGCACCGCCGTGGGCAAGTTCGGCGGCAGCCTGTCCAAGATCCCCGCCACAGAATTGGGCGCGACCGTCATCAAGGCGCTGCTGGAGCGCACCGGTGTCCAAGCCGACCAGATCGGTGAAGTGATCATGGGTCAGGTGCTGGCCGCGGGCGTGGGCCAGAACCCGGCCCGTCAGGCCATGATGAAGGCCGGCATCGCCAAGGAAACCCCGGCGCTGACCATCAACGCCGTCTGCGGCTCGGGCCTGAAGGCCGTGATGCTGGCCGCCCAGGCCGTGGCCTGGGGCGACAGCGAGATCGTGATCGCCGGCGGCCAGGAAAACATGAGCGCCAGCCCGCACGTGGTGCCGGGCAGCCGCGACGGCCAGCGCATGGGCGACTGGAAAATGGTGGACACCATGATCGTCGATGGCCTGTGGGACGTGTACAACCAGTACCACATGGGCATCACCGCCGAGAACGTGGCCAAGGCCCACGGCATCACCCGTGAAATGCAGGACGCCCTGGCCCTGGGCAGCCAGCAAAAAGCCAGCGCCGCCCAGGACGCCGGCAAGTTCAAGGACGAGATCGTGCCGGTCGTGATTCCCCAGAAAAAGGGTGATCCGCTGGTGTTCGACACCGACGAGTTCATCAACAAGAAGACCAACGCTGACGCGCTGGCTGGCTTGCGGCCTGCGTTCGACAAGGCCGGCAGCGTGACCGCCGGCAACGCCTCGGGCATCAACGACGGTGCCGCCGCCGTGATGGTGATGAAGGCCAGCAAGGCCGCCGCCCTGGGCCTGAAACCCCTGGCCAAGATCAAGAGCTTCGGCACCAGCGGTCTGGACCCGGCCACCATGGGCATGGGCCCGGTACCGGCCTCGCGCAAGGCGCTGGAGCGCGCCGGCTGGGCCGCCAGCGACGTGGACCTGTTCGAGCTGAACGAAGCCTTCGCCGCCCAGGCCTGTGCCGTGAACCAGGAACTGGGCATCGACCCGGCCAAGGTCAACGTCAACGGTGGCGCCATTGCCATCGGTCACCCCATTGGCGCGTCCGGCTGCCGCATCTTGGTCACGCTGCTGCACGAAATGCAGCGCCGCGACGCCAAGAAGGGCCTGGCCGCGCTGTGCATCGGCGGCGGCATGGGCGTGTCGCTGACCGTCGAGCGCTGATTTTTTCACCCACACTCATTCACACAGAGGAGATACACATGAGTCAAAAAGTTGCATACGTCACGGGGGGCATGGGTGGTATCGGTACCGCCATCTGCCACCGCCTGGGCAAGGCCGGTTTCAAGGTGATCGCCGGTTGCGGCCCGACCCGCGACTACGAAAAGTGGCTGGCCGAGCAGCAGGCCCTGGGCTTCACCTTCTACGCCAGCGTGGGCAACGTGGCCGATTGGGATTCCACCGTCGAAGCCTTCACCAAGGCCAAGGCCGAGCACGGCCCGATCGACGTGCTGGTGAACAACGCCGGCATCACCCGCGACCGCATGTTCCTGAAGATGACCAAGGAAGACTGGGACGCCGTCATCAGCACCAACTTGACTTCCATGTTCAACGTGACCAAGCAAGTCGTGCCCGACATGGTGGAACGTGGTTTTGGCCGGATCATCCAGATCTCGTCGGTCAACGGTGAAAAGGGCCAGGCCGGTCAGACCAACTACTCGGCGGCCAAGGCCGGCATGCACGGCTTCACCATGGCGCTGGCCCAGGAACTGGCGGCCAAGGGCGTGACGGTCAACACCGTGAGCCCGGGCTACATCGGCACCGACATGGTCCGCGCCATTCGGCCCGACGTGCTGGAGAAGATCGTCGCCACCATCCCGGTCAAGCGCCTGGGTGGTCCGGAAGAGATCGGCTCCATCGTCGCCTGGCTGGCGGGTGAGGATTCCGGCTTCACCACCGGGGCCGACTTCTCCTGCAACGGCGGTCTGCACATGGGCTGATGCCCGGCAGCCAGCCATTGGAAACCCGCTTCGGCGGGTTTTTTTGTGTCTGCGCGGATAATCTCGCTCCATGAGCGTGACTTCTCCCGACCCGACCATCAGCCCCTGGCGCCTGAGCGTGGCGCCGATGCTGGATTGGACTGATGGAATGCAAAACGCCCTCTGATGAGGGCGTTTTCTTTTGGGCCATGTAGCACTTTGCGTAGCACTACATGGCGATTTGGGCCGCTTCTTTGAGGGCCGCTGCGCGCCGCTGGTCGAGGTATTCGGCCAGGTCTTGCAGGTGGATGCCCTTGGCGCACTTCTGCGAGCCTTCCATGCGGATCAGTGGCAGGCGGATTTCTCCGGCGCTGCACTTGCGCACGAATTTGTCGGGCGTGAGGTGCTGGAAATAGTCGCGGCAGACGGTCTCGACGGGCAGGACGGCGCGGGCGTCGTACTGGGTCATGAGGAGCATGAGGGTTTTCATGTTTTGGGTTCTCCAGTGATGCCGTGTGCGGCTTCCGTCATACGGATAGCCATCGTGGTGTCTGGGTTTGACTGAACAATCGCCAGTACTTGCTCGCGGGTCAGCGGCTTGCGCTTGGCGGGGTGGGGTGCGGTGTAGAGCGGTTGCACAGCAGTGCCGAAAATCAAGTCAGCCTGTACGTCGCTGTGCCACTCAAGACTTTCAGTGCCGTTCATGTCAACAACCCACGCCACCGGCTCCTGCTCTGCCGGCTGCTCTGCCAGCGCATCTCGCTCCAGGATGCGAATGACGGCCTCGCGGCGCTCGATGGTGTCGGCGGCTTCTCGCAACAGTTCGGCCACCGCATCCAGGCCGGTGTGGTCTGCCATTTGGCGCAGGCGTTGGGGGAGGGTGGTCATGCTGCACCGCCTTCCACCTTGGCGATGGCTGCTCTGGCAACGAGAAACGCATTGGCCTGCCTGCGCGCTTCTTCGTCGCCATCATCCAGAGCCATTTCAAGCAGGCCGTCCGGCGCCGCCGAAATATCCCCGGCACACGCCATGACCATGCGCAGCGCCGTCAGCAGATCAGGCGCAGCGGCGATCAGGCGGGCGTTGGCTTCGGTTTTGCCGGGCACGGCGCGCAGGTAAACGTGCGCAATATCGACCTTGCCGACACATCCAATTTCTGGGCTGTTTTCCGATCCAGTTATGTCGGTTTCATGCTCGATGGCCCAAGGCCCCGGTGTGTGCCGCGCGTTCATGACTTGCTCCGATCCACCAGCACATGCCGGTCACAAGTCGCGGTCTTGCCGACGGCGAAGCCGCCGAGTGTGCAACGCTTACCCGTTTCTTCGTGCCACGTTCCGTACCATCCTGACTTGATCGTCTTGATGGTGCTTTCAAAGTGCGCGCAGTTCGCGCAGGTGTCGGCCGTCTTGCGGTAGTTCTGCTCGGCCTTTGCCTCGGATTGCTTGCTCATGCGTTCCCCCAAACCGCCAGGGCGGCAATGCACAGCATGATGGCTGCGATGTAGCCGGCGACCAGCAGGCGCAGGGCGCGGTCGGCGCTGGCCTGGGCGGCTTCTTCGTCGCGCCAGGCGTCGAGTTGGGCCTGGGTGTAGTCCACCGGCAGGCAGCCGGTGTTGTCGGGTGGGCGGCCTGCGCGGACGTGGCGGGTGGGGTGGGTCATAGTCCTGTTTCCTCCTCGGGCCACATATCACCGTCTGCGGTGAACACCCAGCGATATTTCGGTGCTATCTCGCCTTCGGCTATGGCTCGAAAGTGCGGGCAGACAGCCCAATACTCGATCACGTCGGACACAAGTAGGTGTTTGGCCCGCACAACGATGCATTGGCCCATGACGCGCTTAAGTTCTGTTTTGAAGCATCGCGCCCATTCCGCAGGCGCTGTGAATCTTCCAATGTGGCGGTTGGCTTGGGTCATGCTGCACCCCCTTCCACCTTGGCTATGGCGGCGCGGGCCTGGACTACGTGGTCTTGCGTCAGCGCGAGTCCGACGTCATCCCAGTCCACGATTCGCTTCAGCGCCTCCAGCAGTTCGTCGCGTTCCCGCACAAGACGGTCAATGGTGCAAGCCCAAGACACATCGGCGGGGCGTGTCAGTGCCTCAAGGTCTTCGGTGCTGACCATTTCGCAAGCATTCCAGCAGGCCACCAGACGGCGGGCGTCGGCCGGGCGGTTGCAGTCGGCAACAGGGAGCGGGTATGGGTCGCCGTCGATTTGCCGAATCACGAAGGTGTAGTCGGCATCCTGGTCCAGTTCTTCCGCGACCAGTCGCCCCGGTGTGTGCTGCGTGCTCATGCGTTCCCCCAAACCGCCAGGGCGGCGATGCAAATGAAGATGGCTGCGATGTAGCCGGCGACCAGCAGGCGCAGGGCGCGGTCGGCGCTGGCCTGGGCGGCTTCTTCGGCACGCCAGGCGTCGAGTTGGGCCTGGGTGTAGTCCACGGGCAGGCAGCCGGTGTTGTCGGGTGGGCGGCCTGCGCGGACGCGGCGGGTGGGTTGGGTCATGCTGCCTCCGTGGTGGATTCAATTTCGTCGCGCAGGGCCTGCTGGAAGACGGGCATCAGGACTTCCCAGAAACGGACGAACGACCGGTCCAGTGATGTGGCGATGCGCTCCCAGGGTTCTTGGAGGAAGTAGCGCGCGCCTCGCTCTGGAGTCGCATCCTTGAACCTTCCGCTTTGAGTCGGCCAATCGGCTTCGTCTTCGCAGTCCCGCATGCGCTCAACAAACCGGTCCGAGCTGCTTTCCAGGTCGTACTCGTTGTACTCGATCCAGTCCCAGATGGCGCGCGCGTCGCCCTTGGTGATGTCGCCGGTCTTGCGGTGCTCCAGCAGGCTCTGCCGAAGCTGTCGCACCGTCTTCTCCCCGTCGAAGACGTAGGCCTCGGAGCCCAGGAACTTGCCGGCGATGTAGCTCGGGTCGTCAGCCTCGGCCAGCCACCCCTTGAACGGCTTGCCCAGGTGGCTCCACCGGTACGCCCAGCTCCCGTAGCTGCTGTGGATCAGGATTTCGCCGATTTCGCGCGGCCGTTGGTCCACGTCAATGGCCTGCCAGCCCTTGACGGCGATGGTGGCCCACTCGTGACTGGCGCGGACGTGGTAAACGTCCCAGCCGTCGGATTTTGTGACGCTGTCGGTGGTCATGCCGCCCCCTGCCCGGTGGAGCCGAAGCCGTTGGCGCCGCGCTCGGTGATGGTGAGCTGCTCGGCCACCTCGAATTCGACGCGGGGCACGGGCAGGATGAGCGCCTGGGCGATGCGGTCGCCGGGTTTGACGAATGACCAGCGGGCGTCGAGTTCGGCGTCGTAGAGCATGTCCTGGGTGAGCTTGACCATGACTTCGCCGGTGTACCCGGGGTCGATGACGCCGACGCAGTTGGCCAGGCGCAGGCCCTGGTTGATGCCGTGGCCGCTGCGGCTGAAGATGAGCATGACGTGGCCCTGGGGCACCTCGAAGGCGAGGCCGGTGCAGCACATGACGGGCTGGCCGTGGTCGATGCCGGTGCCTACGTGGCTGAACCCGGCGACGGTGGCGGCAGCGAGGTCGAAGCAGGCGTCGTCGGCGTGGGCGTAGGCGGGCACCTGGGCATTGGGGTGGAGTTTGAGGATGCGGAGTTTCATGGTTTTTTCCAGGTGGGCAGGGGGTGCCAGTGGGTGAAGCCGTGGCTGGGCAGCCAGGTGGAGAGCACGGCGATGCCGTGGCGCTGGTTGATGCACAGGACCTTGGCGCCGCTGGGTGGGCGGTGCTGGGTGGCGTCGATCCAGTGGATTTCGGTGTCGACGCAGGCGGTGCGGTCGGTGGTGGTTTTGATGGTCATGCGGCCTCCATCACGCACTCGATGAAGGCTTGCGCGGCTTTCGCGTTGATGGCGTTGCCGTAGGCGCGCAGGCGCACCACTCGGGCGGGAGCCCCATGAGCCAGCGGGAATGTGCTGGGTTCAACTGGCCGCCACTTTCCATCCCGGCAGAACAGCCAATCAGCATCTCGCCAGAAGCCGTTAGTCGGGCCGGGCCTGCAATCGCTGTCGCCATGCTCAAGTCCTGCGGCGATCCCTTTCTCTCCATTTCCGACAGCGCACCTTCCAGCGTCCTGACGTTCTTCTCGCCGTCCGCAGCTCTGGTCGTCGGCCAGCCCGCCAGCGCCACAATCTGCCCCAGCGGTTTGCCCGTGTCCCAGGGCCTGGCCTCCTTCACGCCCCGGCTGGCGTCCGTCACAGTCGTGGTGGGCCAGCCCGCCAATGTGAACGCCTGTTCGCTCAGTGGTTTGCCCCTGGTTTCTTCCAGTCGCCCCGCCAGGAAATCCGGCGATGCACTCGCGCTGCGCCAGTCCCTGGCGGCTGGCGTGGCCCACCCAATAAAGTCGGTCGCGGATGTGCGGCGCACCGACGCCCGCAGACGGGAACGGGACCGCCCCGAAGGCGTAACCCAAGGCTTCCAGGTCAGTGTGTACAAGGTTGATCCAAGGGTCAGCGTCCTTGCTTGCAACCTGCTCTCCAATAACCGTTGCAGGCTTGCACTCTTTGATGAGGTGGTGAAAGGCTGGCCACAGGTGCCGCTCGTCATCAAACCCAGCGCCTTTGCCTGCCGCGCTGAAAGGTTGGCACGGACAGGAGCCAGTCCAAACAGGTCGGTCGTCGCCCCATCCGGCAGACCGAAGGGCGTGGGACCAGACGCCGATGCCGGCGAAGAAATGGCATTGCGTGAAGCCACGCAGGTCGCTGGGGTAAACATCCTCAATGCTCCGTTCGTCCACATAGCCGGGCGCGATGTGGCCGGCGGCGATGAGGTTGCGCAGCCACTGGGCGGCGGCTGGGTCGATTTCGTTGTAGTAGGCGGTCATGCGGCCTCGGCGGGTTGGGTGATGTGGTAGACGGTGAGGCCGTCGGGGCCGGCGAGGAGCTGGTCGAGCCTGAGGGCGGCGGTGCCGATGGCCCAGACGCTGCAGCGGGGCAGCAGGCGTTCGGCGGCGGCGAGGCCGCTGGTGATGCTTTGGCGGTGCTGGTGGCGGTCGCCGGCGTTGGCGGCGAGTTCGGCCAGGGCGCGGGCGGCGCCGTGGAGGATGCGCAGGTCGGGCTCGTCGTTGGGGATGTGGCAGGCGCGGGCGGCGTCGGCGGTGATGTAGGCGAGCCGGCCGGCGTTGTCGATGAGCACCGGGTCGTTGGCGCCGATGAGGGCGTGGAGCATGGCGTCGGTCTGCAGGCTGCGCAGGTCGCGCTGGATCTGGTTTTTGAGGATGGCGGCGGTGACGGGGTTGCGCCAGGTGTTGGCCAGTTGGCGTTTGGATGGGTTCACAGCATCAGCCCCGCAAAGACGTTGGTGCCGACCCGCGCTGTGCCGCGCCGGATGGCTTTGCAGTGGCTGACGCTGACGCCGAATTCGCGCGCGGCCACGCGGCTGCTGCAGGCGTTGCGGATGGCTTGCACGACTTGTTCGCTGATGTGCGATTGGGCGCGTTTGGTGTTGGCCATCTTCATCTGCCGGGCCACGCCTTGGTAGGCGCCGCGGGCTTTGGCGAGGTCTGCGCGGCCCTGGTGGTTGGTGACGACTGTGTGCCCGGGTGCCACGCACAGCGGTGTGCCGCATTTGCAGGCCACCACCATGCCGGTGGGTATGCGGCGGCCGTCGGTGAGTTCGCGGATGAGGCGGCTCACGTAGGTGACTTTGCCGAGGTGGCGCACTTGCGGTTTGCCGTGGCCGTCGCAGGCGCCTTGCCAGATCCAGCAGTCGCCTTCTTCGATGCAGCGGCTGTGCAGTGTGGTTACGGTGTGCGCTTGGGGCTGGGTGGTTTTGGGCATGGTGGTCAGATGACGGCGATGGACCGGCCGGTGTAGGCGGCGGTTTGGTTGCCGCGGCGGCTGGGGTGCTGCAAATGGTCGGCGGCGCCGGGGCGCACGGGTTGGCCGGTGCTGTAGCCGGCCAGTGGCTGGTAGGCGGGCGCGGGGCACAGGGTGGGTTTGAGGCCCTTGGGGTAGACGGTGGTGGCGGCTGCGCCGGGCTGGGGCTGGGCGAGTTTGGCGCTGGGCTGGCTCAAGGGGCCCAGGGGCGTCCAGCTGGCGACGTTGAGCACGCTGTAGCGGGCCTGGCCGCGCTGGTTTTTTTCGACCGCGAGGCGTTTGGTGCGGTACATGTTTTTGATGACGACGCGGACCATGGCGGTGGGCATGTCGAGGGCTTTGGCCAGTTCGTCCACGGTGAGGCCGGGGCGGCCCTGGGTGCGTTGGGCGTGCAGCAGTTTTTCGACGCCGGCCCGCTGGGGGGTTTTGGGGGCGGCGTAGCGGCGCGGGGTGGGGTTGGGTTGGTGGGTCATGCTTTGTGGCCTTCGATGAGGGCGTCCACGGTGTTCCAGAGTTCGTCAATGCCGCCTTCGTTGATGACCAGGCGGTCGGCCTGGATGGCGTGCATTTCGCTTTCGCTCACGTGTGCGCGGACGCGGGGCACGTCGCGCACGACGCGCCAGATGAGGCCGCCCTGTTCGCGCACCCAGGTGGCTTCGTGGTGGAAGCGCAGGTCGCTGACGACGAGCAGGCGGTCGCCCTGTTCGCGGCGGGCGCGGGCGGCGCGGTCCAGCATGTCCACCCAGAAGGTGCGGCCGACGCAGCGCTGGCCCCATTCGGTGCCCAGGGTTTGGGCCAGGTGGCGGTAGCTGACGCCGTGCAGGCCGGGGATGGGCTGTTCTTTCTGCGACCGGTCGGCCATGTGGGCGAGGTCCAGTTCGGCAAATTCGAACAGGCTGCGCAGCATGGCGCGCATGGGGTCGGCAAAGGCGAGCTTGGTGTAGCCGTGGTCGGTGGCCAGGATGTCGGCAATGGTGTCTTTGCCGCTGCCGGCGGGGCCGGTGAGGGCGATGAGGCGGGGTGGGCTCATGGTTGGGCGGTGCGGTGGTGGGTGGATGGGGTGCGGCTGCGCTGCACGGCTCGGGTGGTGATGACGGTGCGCCAGGTGCGGTGCGTCATGGCCTGGGCGAAGCCCATGCGGGCGAGGGTGTGGTCGCGCGGCTGCATGGCGGCGTAGGCGTCGTAGAGCTGCTGCCAGGTGATGCGGGGCAGGGCGCTGCGGCGCACGGCGTGGGGGTGCGGCATTACCGGGCGGCGATTTGTTCGCCCCGGCGGGTGATGCAGTGCAGGCTGCCGGCGGCGTCCCACAGGTGGGCGGCCTGGGGGCCGTACAGCTCCACGCACAGGTCGCGGGCGCCGCGCTCTTTGCGGGCTTCGGCGCGGGCGGCGCTGATGGCGTCGGCCTGGGCGGGGGTGTAGCCGGGCTCGGTGTCGAGCAGGTGGCTGGCCCCGAGGGCGATGACGAAGAAGGCGGCCAGGGCGAGGTTGAGCAGGCGGTGGGCGGTCATGCCATTTCCTCGTCGGCCATGGCGGGCCAGGTGCTGTCGGCAAAGTCGGCCGGCGTGGGTGGGGTGCCGGTGTCGCGGTCGGCGTCGGTGGCGGCGGCCAGCAGGGCGTGGGCCAGCAGGCGGGCTTGGGCGGGGGTGAGGTGCTGGTAGAGGTTGAAGCTGCCGCCTTCGGCGTTGAGGGTGATGTTTTTGCCGTCCTGGCGGCGGGCGGCGTCGGACTTCCAGCGGTAGAGGCTGAGCGTGGTGTCGCCCGTGCGCATGCCGTGGACGTGGGCGTCGTAGCCGGTGCCGGCGAGGTAGTAGGTGCGGTCCGCCAGCTCGGTGCGGCGCAGTACGGCGCTGGGGGGGGTGGTTGGTGCCATCGTTTGCTCCACGCCCGCGAACGGGCAAAAAAAAGGGCTATCCGGATTTTCGTGTTGAAGAAGCACCACAAGGCGTAGGCGCTGATTCAGCGGTTGTGTGTGGAATCCGCTGTCAGACCGCCCGCTCAGCGCACTTGCGGCAGAGCATGGTTTCTTCACGCACCGTCATCTCAGGCAAGGTGAAGACGCCCAGGCAGCTTGGGCACTGTCCACCGATCCGATCGAACACAGCCTGATGCTGCTGGCTGATATAGGCCCGCATTGCTTCCATCGGGAAGCCGGTATTGTTTGGCCTCATAAAGACGCCAGAACTCTCAAAGTTGTGGCGCAGCTCTTCATGCTTTGGCATGGAATCCAGACGCAGAACCTGCTGCAGCGGCCACAGCATTCGCGCCCGGATGACCTCGAAGCTGTACCCCCTACCGCGCCTGTTCATGATCTTGATCAGCCCGTTGAAAGCCTCTGTGTAGCCGTTGGTGATCGGGTTGTCAAAGTAGGCCAGGATCTCTTCGCGCCAGTTCTTTGTGGCTGTCAGTACCGCTTTGAAGTCGTGTCGCGGGACAGATGCAATCTCTGGGGGAATCGATACACGCCATTGATCAAGGAGCATCTCCGCTTCGGCACGGCTGTTCGCCTTGTAGATGTCATACAAGCGCTCCTTCGCCCAATAGGCTGTTGCCAGTGTTGGTTCGTTGGCCAGCCACATATCGAGATTGAATCTCCCGCGCTCATCAAGCTCCCGATTGCGCAGCCTCAATAGAACGCTTTGCCGCTTCCATTCCCGGCCAACCTCTTTGGGCTTGGATTTGCTGACCTTTCGACGAATCGTTTCAACGGCGAAGTCGGCCATCTTGAGAACGTGAAACTTATCGACCACCACAGGAACACCAGGCAGTCGATCGCGCACCACATTCTTGTAAGGCGGGTACATGTCTGTTGTGACCCGCAGAACCTTTTCTGCGGCCCTGTTGGAGTGCAGCCATTGCGCAAGCGATGCAGGCTCCCTGTTTGGCAGGATGTCAACCGGAAGTCTTCTGTCCACATCCGTCAGCACCAGACGCATCACGCCTGAGAGCTGGGTTTCATCGATTCCAAGACTCTCTGGCACGTAGGGCCTGAACTCGTCAGCCACAAGCGCCACGGCCGATGACGCCACATTCCTGACGGTCTTCTCGTCACATCCGATGTGCTCAGCCACCCGAGAGAACGTGTCTCGCATCCCCTGGTCGGTGATGTATTCGGCGCAGCGCCGCGTCATCCTGCGATCGTCCAAGACCGCCCCCAAGGGCTGCAGGAACGTCTCTCCGCAGTCTCGGCACCTGTAGCGCTGGACATTGGCTACAAGTCGAACTGGGAGCCCTCGGATTGGGCTGTCGGTGTAAATGGTTTTCTTGGTCCCGTGCTTGTACAGATGCCCGATGGACCCACATTTCAGGCATGCGGACGGATGCACCAAGTAATCAGCTTCGATCAGGTATTGACTGCCATCGGATCGTGATGATGTCGCTTTCCAATCGGGTAGGTCCAGGATGTCGGTCATCCAAGAATTGTCGCCTCGGCTGGAACCTCGTCCCATAAGCGTCCGTCCAGCTCGCGGCCGGCGGCTTTCTTGCCGATTCTGTACATCAATGCGCAGTCTTCTGTGAATTGATCATCCGGGCCAACATTCGAGCCGTCCGGTGCAACGCCCATGGGGAACTTCGATTGGTCTTCGCTCCAATGGGACCACTCACCCCACTGCTTGAACAGAAACGGCACGCCGGCCGCCTGGCACTGGTCGCGCAGGCTGCGCGCCCAGTCCGGGTGCATCGGGCGGGCGTTGGGGCCGCTCTCGCCGCCGACGATCACCCAGTCGATGCCGCCACCCATCTCTTCCTCGTCAACGACATCTACCTCGCCGCACGTGTTGATCGTTTGACAGTTTGGACACACCTTGCGGATGTCGTTCTCGTCTTCTGGTTGGTCTTCAAAATCAACCGTCTTAACGCCGCCAGGACGCAGGTTCATTTCGTCGCCATAAAAGCGCGTGCGGCACACGTGACAACTCTCATCGCCAATCCACGCACCAAGGTCCACCGGACCCAGCAGCGGCTCCATGGACAGAAACCGCTTCGCCGCCGGCACTGCCAGCAGCTTCGGGATGTCGCGGTCGGCCTCGGCCTGGCTGGTGATGCTGGCGCCGATCCAGACGTTGGGCCACAGCTGAGCGAAGAGGTGGGCGTCTTCATGGCTTGTGGCTGACGGGAGCATGGCCTTCACGTTGCCGATCCGCTTCGTCAGCAACAGCCAGTCCAGGTGAGGCGTGACCTTGATCAACTCGAACAGTTCGTTGCGCCACTCGACCGGCACTTCCTTGTCGAACACGTCGGCCAGGCTGGCGCAGAACACGCGGTAGCGCACGCCCAGGCGCTTGGCCTCGGCGTTCCAGCGCAGCGGCTGGAGCCAGGTGCTGGGGGCGGTGCGCTTGCGCGGCTGACCATGGCCCCACTGCACCACGTGGCGGCGCTTGTCGAAGTCGGCTTCGGCGTAGCAGTGGTCACAGCCCGGCGACACCTTGGCGCAGCCAATCCACGGGTTGAAGGTGTGGTGCGCCCACTCGATCTTGGTGTTCTCTGTCATGTCAACCTTTCCACACGAAAATCCGCATGGATACTTTAACCGGCTTCAGCGCTTTCCACAAGATATTCCGGAAAGCCAAAAAAAGCCCCCGGCACTTGTGCGCCAGGGGCTGGAAGTCCCCGCCTTCAGGCGGCGGGGCAGGGAGGAAATGGGGTGCCCCGTCTTTCAAGCGCTTCCAGGGGCTGCGCTGTATCCTTCGGTCTTCCACAACACGAAGGGTTAAACATGCTCGAAGATCCCGTCCCGGACCATCGATCCCAGGTTCCGCGCCAAAGGCCGGGGCCACCACCCAAGGGCTGACGCCCACCGGAGATGCCATGACCCCGTCCGACGACCTGCTGTTCGACACCCAGTACGGCTACTGGTTTAACCTCAAGTGCGAGCGGTTCTACCGCCACCTCGACTTGCTGCTCAACACCGCGCAGCTTCTTGGCGGTTCGGGCGCGGTGCTGGGTGTGGTGGGCGGGTATCCCGCATTCCTGGCTGCGGTGGGCGTGCTGTTGGCATTGGCTGCCGCTGTGGCGTTGCTGGTGCAGCCGGCCATCAAGGCGGGCCTGCATGCCGCAACCAAAAACGGTTTCGTCAAGCTGCTGGCCAGCCACAAAACCCAGCCGGCTCAGGAGGTCGAGTCGCACATCGCCACGCTCAGGGCCGAAGCACCCGCTGGGCTGTCCTTTCTGGAGCAGCCGGCCTACAACGCCGCCGTGCAAGCCATTGGTCGCCCCGATGCCAAGGTGCCATTGACCCGGGCCGAAGCCATCCTGGGCGGGCTGACCTGACGACCAGACCAGAAAACAAGCAAGCCACCTCCCGCCCTAATGAACTGGAGACTTTGGTGTGTTGAAGGTGGGCGGAACTGCCCAGGCGCGAAGTGGCTTGCTTGGTGCCCCTGCTGCCAGGGGCCCTGGGCCGGTATTCGACAACCGGCGTGACCGTTTCCGTTGTTGGGCGTCTTCCCCTCAGGCCGTTGCTGTTCTTGGTGGCCGTTCCTCAACACGTACTTTGTAACGCCCGTTTGTGCTGGCGTTGTCCCTGGGGATGCAGAGCGGTGGAACTTGGACTGCCCACTCAGCTACGGTATGCCTTCGCTGCTCTGCCTGACCTTGCTGCCGTCTTGCGCTCTTCGCTGCGGCATGGCTGCAATCTTAGCCAAAGGATTAGTAAAGCGCAATAGCCAAAGGCGAAAAAAAACGAGAAAATACCGACACCCGCGCTTGGCGGGTGTCTATGGAGTTGAAAAATGAGCGAAACATTGGCGGTGCCCAGCGCCGCAGCGCAGGCCGCGGCCGTGATCCGTGTGGTGCGGCAGGCGGGAGAAATGGCCGACCGCTTGGCCAAACTGGACCACGATCTGTGCATGGCCATTGCGCAGGCCCGCACCCTGCAGCAAATCGGGCTGCATGACGGCCTGCTGCGCTTGCAGGCCGAGTTCGATGGCCTAGTTGCGGGGCTGCAGCCAGCCTTGCTCCTCCAGCCGCAAGAGCCGGTTGCTGCTGGTGGTGTGGTCGGTGGCATGGCAGCGCACCACGGGTACCAGGGCAGCGCCATCTAGCAGCCATTCCACCTCGTGCACCAGGGCGTGGGTCATGTTTTGTACCCATGCCTGCACCGCCGCAGGCAGCGCCACGTATTCACCCACACGCGGCACGGCGCTGGTTTGCAATTGGGCCTCATGCACCAAGGCAAAGTTCTTGCCGTAAACCTCAAGCCTCAATTCTTGATTCATCGTGTTTTCCTCCGGTGTGACAGCAATGGCACCACCGTGGCGGTGGTGCGGGTGGGCGTGGGGTCAGTGCCGGCCGGTGGTCCCGTTGCCGGCGGCTGCTGGTTGCGCAAGCGCATCTAGCAAGCGCACGGCGGTTTGCCACTGATCGGGAGGCAGGTGCTCCATCAGCAGCAGCACCTTGGTGCGCGGGTCTTCCTCTCCATGAATTTCTGCGTAGGTTGGTGGGTTATCCATCCAGCCTCTTTCTAGGCCAAGTTTTTCTTCTATTTCTCTGGCCATCGCGTCGCCCATTTGGTAGGTGGCATCTCTACCTGGACGCTTGTTGTTGTTCTTGATTTGCGTCAACTTTGGATCGGCCCTTGCCCATCCAAGTGCTTCGTTCAGGTCGGACACCGAGCCGTGCTGCTCTATGAGTATGAGCAGTCTTTGACGCCTGATTTCCGATGATGTGTACATCCTTTGGATTGCAGCGCCTTTGGCTAATGATGTGAATTCGCAAAAGGCTATTGACATTGTTTAATCCAATGGCTAATAATGCCACCCCATGAACCTACAAGACTGGCTCAAGCAAGAACACGGCCGCCAAGCCGCGCTCGCTCGCCACCTGGGCATCAAGCCGCCCCAGGTGGCCGACTGGATCAGCCGCGACAAGCCCATCCCCCTGGTGCACATGGCCGCCATCGAGTCCTACACCGCCGGCCAAGTCACCCGCCGCGACATGCGCCCAGCCGACTGGCCCCGCATCTGGCCCGAGCTGGCCGACCAGCAGCCCGCAGGGCAGGGGGTGTGATGCTCCGTTCAGTGCCGCTGCGCGTTTTGCTGGCCGATGAGGTCGGATGCGCCCTCGACGTTCGCAGCCAACCAATCGCGCAAAACGCGTGCATTGCGCGGCTCCAGGTTGAAGGCCAGCCAGCCGAAGCCGCTGCTGCGTGCCCAGAGCCTGACTCGTCCGTCCCTGAGCAGCCTGGCCTCCATGGCGGGCGAGTCCTCGACCGTGACGGGGGTGTCCATGGCTGATTCGTCTGTCGGCTTCGGCCTGGCATGGCTCACCGGTGGCGACATGGTCGCGCGCGTCATGGCCAAAGCCGAAATCAGTCCGTCCAGTTCTTGCGCATTGAGCTGCCCGGCCGATTCGGCCAGCCGTTCGATCTTGTTCATGGGCCGGTCCTTCCTGGTTGGGTTGTGTGAGAGCACCCATCGTACCGGGCTGGGCCGGCCCGCCCCCTTTCCCCACCAAGCTGGCACGGCAACCCGTGCTGACCTGGCCCGCATGGGCCGCCTCCCTGCCAAACAACGTGCAGGCCGGGTCGGTGGGCTTTTCTTCCCCGAGGTGCCCCATGCCTGACGACAACAAGCACACCGAGCGTGTGCCGATCAACCTCACCGAGCGCGAGTTCCTCGACGTCTGCCGCGAGGCCGGCCGGCTCGACATGAAGCCCGGCGAGTTCATCAGGTTTCTGGTGCGTCGGTCCATGTACGGCAGTGTGGGCATGACGCAGGCCTGTGGCAACTCAAACCGTGGGTCCGAATAGGACGCTTGCGCACCCATTTCCCCCGGTATCGACCCCCACGGAGCCGCCCATGAGCACCACCCCCTACGCCGAAGCCCCCAAGCTGCCCAACGCCGAACAGGCCGTGTTCGACGCCCTGCTGGGCCTGCAGCGCAATGGCCAGCCCGACGCCACCGCCGGCGAGCTGCGCGAGGTGATCGAGCGCCTGGGCCTGTACCGCGTGCGCGGCGCCGACGGCCACAGCCGCGCGGTCGGCCGCATTGAAAAGGGTTGGGTCAACGCCCGGCTGTGCGAGCTGGCCGAACGTGGCCTGGTGGCCAAGCGCGAAGGCGCCGCCCGCCTGAACCCGCTCACGGGCCGGCTGGCCGACCCGTGGTGCATTCCCGCACAGCAGGCCGCGCTGCCCCTGCCATCTGCCCCGGTATCGCCTGCCTGTGAGGCCCGGTAATGCTGCCCCGTTTTGCCACGGCTAGGGTCGCCCCCGAAAAGCAGAGCATCCACCTGCCTGCCGCTGGCTCCTTTTTCTCGTGGATAGGCCTGGGAGGGCCGCTGTGAACTACTACAAGCGCCACATTGGCGATTACATGAAAGACGCCAGCCACCTGTCGCTGCTGGAACACGGCGTGTACATGCGCCTGCTGGACGTGTACTACACCCGCGAAGCCCCCATTCCGCGCGACCAAGCCGCCCGCCTGGTGGGTGCGCGCAGCAAGGAAGAGCGCGAGGCGCTGGACACCGTGGCCGCCGAGTTCTTCACCCTGCAAGACGGCCACCTGGTGCAGGCCCGCTGCGACCGCGAGATTGCCGCCATGACGGCCAAAGCAGAAACCAACCGGGTTGTGGGCGCACGCGGTGGCCGACCCAAAAAGCAAACCCAGAAGGCCGCGCAACCGCACGATTCTGGAAACCCACAAGAAACCCAGATGGTTTCTGAAAAGAACCCAGAAGAAACCCAGATGGTTTCTGAAAANNCTGAAAAAAACCCAAACGTAACCCAAGCCACTAGCCATAAGCCAATAACCAATACTCAACACACGCATTTGGTAGACCAAGAGGGGGGCGGGCCTGCCGGCCCGGCGTGCGCTTCCGGCACGTTGGCCGGTGCCGTCTGCAAGGCCATGAAAGCCGCCGGCATTGCCGACACATCCCCCGGCCACCCCACGCTGCAGGCACTGCTGCAGGCGGGGGCCAGCACCACCGAATTCACCGACGCCGCCCGCCAGGCGGCCGGCAAGTCCAAGGGCTTCGCCTACGCCCTCAGCATCGTCGCCGGCAACCGCAAGCAGGCTGCCGAATTGGCCGGCCGGCTGCACCGCGGCGAGCTGCCAGCCTCCGAAACGCCGTACCAGCGCAGCATGCGCGAACGGGTGCAGGAATTCGCACCCAGCATCGCCAAGCAGGCGCCCGGCGCAGCCGCCGAAGCCATCAACCCCGTGGCGTTCTTCGATGCCATCGACGTGACCGCCCGCCGCCTGGAGTCCCCGCAA
>NZ_NWMV01000060.1:30813-31075 GCF_002837145.1 Macromonas nakdongensis
TGCCCGCTGGCAAGCCGCCCACCGTTCTGGAATTCCGCGCCATGTGCTTCCGCGCCCCCAAGCCCGACCGGCCCGCGCTGCCCGAGCCTGCTGCCAGCCCCGAGCGCGTCGCCGCCGAACTGCGCAAGCTGGCCGCCAACGACCAGCAGCCCGCCCGCCGTGACGACCGCGACTGGGCGCGCCGCATCATCGCCCGCCATGAGGCCGGCGAGCGCATCAACCGCACCAGCCTGCGCTTCGCCCGCGAAGCCCTGCACCTGGC
>NZ_NWMV01000061.1 GCF_002837145.1 Macromonas nakdongensis
CCGCCAACCCGCGGCACCACAGCGCCGGCCCAGTTCGCCCTATCGCTACGTCTGGGTGGGTGAGGCCGTGCCCCAGGCACTGCACGGCTTCCACACCGCGGTGCCGGCGTTGCCGGCGCTGGACCGGGCCGCCGCCGGCAACGGCGCGCTGACCTTCGTGCCCGATGGCGACGGCGTGGTGCGCCGCGTGCCCCTGGTGCTGCGCCTGGGGCAGCAGCCGGTGCCTTCGTTGGCGGCCGAAACCCTGCGCGTGGGCCAGGGCGCGCGCAATCACCTGCTCACCAGCAGCGAGGGGGGGTTGCCGGGGCTGGACGAGGTGCGCATCGGCGACTTCACCATCCCCACCACCCCCGAGGGCGAGATGTGGCTGCACTACACCCGCCCCGAACCGCGGCGCTACCTGTCGGCCGGGCGGGTGCTGGGTGGACAGGTGGACCCGGCCGAGGTGGCGGGGGCCCTGGTGCTGGTGGGCAGTTCCGCCCAGGGGCTGATGGACCTGCGTTTCAACCCCCTGGGGCGGGTGATGCCGGGCGTGGAGGCCCACGCGCAGGCGCTGGAGCAGGTGCTGAGCGGCCACTTCCTGGTGCGGCCGGACTGGGCCCTGGGGGCCGAGGCCCTGGTGCTGGTGCTGGGCTGCGCGGGGGTGGTGGGTCTGGCCATTCGCGCCAGCGCCCTGGTGGCGGCGCTGGCCAGTGCCGGTGGGGTGGCCGCGGTGCTGTGGGGCGGCTGGTGGGCCTTTGCCGAACACGGCCTGCTGCTCAACAGCTTCACCCCGGCGGTGGTGCTGGCCGCGGCCTTCGTCGTGGCCAGCCTGGTGCACCACTTCTGGAGCGAACGCCAGCAGCGTTTCATCAAACAGGCGTTTGCGCGCTACGTCTCGCCCAACCGGGTCGAGTACCTGGTGAACCACCCCGGCCAACTGGAGTTGGGCGGCCAGCGCCAGACCTGCAGCTTCATTTTCACCGACCTGGCCGGCTTCACCGGCCTGATGGAGCAGATCGACCCGGCCGAGGCCCTGAGCCTGCTCAACCGCTACTTGGAGGAGATGATCACCATCGCCTTCCAGCACCAGGGCACGTTGGACCGCATCGTCGGTGATGCGGTGGCCATCATGTTCTCGGCGCCGCTGCCGCAGCCCGACCACGCGGCGCGTGCCCTGCGTTGCGCGCTGGAGATGCACGCCTTTGCCAGCCGCTACGCCAGCGAACTGCAGGCCCGGGGCGTGCCCTTCGGCCACACCCGTGTGGGCGTGCACACGGGCGAGGTCATCGTTGGCAACTTTGGCGGCAACGCCATCTTCGACTACCGCGCCCTGGGCGACCCGGTCAACACCGCTTCGCGCCTGGAGGCGGTGAACAAGCACCTGGGCACGCGCATCTGCGTGTCCGAGGTCACGCTGTCGGGCTGTGACGGGGCACCGGCCCGGCCGGTCGGGCGGCTGGTGCTCAAAGGCAAATCGCAGGCGCTGATGGTGTACGAGCCGCTCAGCGCCGAGGTGCCCGGGCCCTACGCCCCGCAGGCCGACTACGCCGCCGCCTACGCCGCCATGGATGCCCAGGCCCCGGACGCCGCCGAACGCTGGCACGCGCTGCTGGCCCGCCACCCCGACGATCCGCTGGTGCGCCTGCACGCCGCGCGGCTGGCCAGCGGACAGGTGGGCGCCGAGATCGTGCTGGACGCCAAATGAGGCACTGCGGCGGCGGCTTGCTATGCTCGCCGCATGCAAGTTCCCGCCCCCCAGCTCGCCGCCCACCTGCAGCGCGGCCTCAGGCCGCTCTACACCCTGCACGGCGACGACCCCTTGCTGCAGCAGGAGGCGGCCGACGCCATCCGCGCGGCGGCCCGCGCCCAGGGCCACACCGAGCGCAGCGTGTTCACCGTGGCCGGGGCCCATTTCGACTGGAGCGCGGTGTTGGCGGCTGGCAGCGCCCTGAGCCTGTTCGCCGACAAGCAGCTGGTGGAGCTGCGCATCCCCTCCGGCAAGCCGGGCAAGGACGGTTCCCAGGCCCTGCAGCAACTGGCCGAGGCCAGCGCTGGCCAGGACAGCACGCTGACCCTGGTGCTGCTGCCCCGGCTCGACGCCGCCACCCTCAAGGGGGCCTGGTTCGGGGCGCTGGACGGCCACGGTGTGACGGTGCGCCTCGACCCGGTGGAGCGCGCCCAATTGCCGGGCTGGATCGCCCAACGCCTGCAGGCCCAGGGCCAGCGGGTGGAGGCCGGTGAGGCCGGCCAGCGCACCCTGGGCTTCGTCGCCGACCGGGTGGAAGGCAACCTGCTGGCCGCGCACCAGGAAATCCAGAAACTGGGACTGCTCTACCCGACGGGCGAGTTGAGCTTCGACCAGGTAGAGAGCGCCGTGCTGAACGTGGCGCGCTACGACCCCTTCAAGCTGGCCGAGGCGGTGCTGGACGGACAGCCGGCGCGGGTGCAGCGCATGCTCGACGGCTTGCAGGCCGAGGGCGAGGCCCCGGTGCTGGTGCACTGGGCCTTGAGCGAGGACATCCGCACCCTGCACAAGGTGAAAACCGCCACGGCCGCCGGCAAACCCCTGCCCATGGTCTTGCGCGAGCTGCGCGTCTGGGGCCCGCGCGAGAAACGCTTCGAGCGCGTGCTGCCGCGCCTGAAACCGGCCCAGCTGGCCCAATGGCTGCAGGACGCGCACACGGTGGACGGCGTCGTCAAGGGCCTGAAACACCCGGCCTGGCCGCACGACCCCTGGCAGGCCCTGCACCGGCTGGCGCTGGCGGTGTGCCAGGCCTGCGCCGGGGTCGCGCCCCCGCGCGGCCACGCCTGAGCCCCGATAATCCGCTCACAACCGCTGAAGGTGGATGCCATGACGAACGACAGCAGGCGCGTGTGGGTATTGGGCTTGGGGGCCGCTGCCCTGGGCGGCGCCTGCCTGCCCCAGGCCTGGGCCCAGGCGCCGGAATTGACGGTGGGCATCGTGCCCCAGCAGTCGGCCAGCAGCCTGGCCCGGGTCTGGATCCCGCTGTTGCAGGCCGTGGCGATCCGCTCCGGGGTCCGCCTGGTGTTTCGCACCACCCCCGACATCCCGAGTTTCGAGGACGCGCTGGCCAAGGGGGCCTACGACCTGGCCTACATGAACCCCTACCACTACACCGTGTTCAGCCGGCGACCGGGCTACCAGGCGTTCGCCAAGGAAAAGGGGCGTCGGCTGACCGGCATCATCGTGGTGGCCAAGGACAGCCCGGCGCGTTCCCTGAAAGACCTGGCCGGCCAGCGCGTGGCCTTTCCGGCGCCGGCCGCCTTTGCCGCCAGCATGCTCACCCGTGCGGAGTTCGAGCGCCAGCAGGTGCCCGTCTCGGTCCAGTACGTCAGCTCGCACGACTCGGTGTACCGGGGCGTGGCGCGGGGCCTGTTCGCCGCCGGCGGGGGCATCCAGCGCACGCTGGAATCGATGGAGCCCGAGGTCACCGCCCAGCTGCGCGTGCTGGTCCAGACCCCCAGCTATGTGCCCCATGCTTTTGCGGCGCACCCGCGGGTCGCGCCCGCGCTGCTCGAACGCGTGCGCCAGGCCATGCTGGCCCTGGCCAACGACGCGGCGGGCCTGGAACTGCTCAAGGAGCTCAGCTTCAAGGGCATCGACCCCGCCACCGACGCCGAGTGGAACGAAATTCGCCGACTGAAGTTCGACCAGGCCACGGGCAAGCAGTGAAGTTTCGCACCAAGACCATCATCGGCATCGCCCTGATCGAAGGCGTGCTGCTGGGTTTCCTGGGGTGGCACCTGGTCGGCCAGTTGGAGCAGACCAACCGCGAAGCCGTCCTGCGGCGGGCGCACACGACCTCGCGCCTGATCACCGCCTCGCTGCGCGATGCCATGATCTCCTACGACCTGGCCACGCTGGAGAGCGTGAGCAACGAGATCCTGGACACGAGGGAGCTGATGTACCTGCGCATCGAGGACGCCCAGCAGCAGGTGCTGCTGGAGCGTGGCCAGGCGCCCTCGCCCGAGGTCCTGGCCAGCGACGAGGACGGCATCTTCGACCAGACCGTGCCGGTGGAGGTGCAGGGGCAACACTTCGGCCTCATCCGTTTCGGTTTCGACGTGGCGCCGTTCCGGCAGGCCATCCGCGCCACCCGCGAATCCACCCTCTGGGTGGCCGCGCTGGAGATGCTGCTGGTGGCCCTGTTCTCGTTTGTGCTGGGCACCTACCTCACCCGCCAGCTGAGCCGGTTGCGGGCGTCCAGCGTGGCCGTGGCCGAGGGCGATCTGCAGCAGACCCTGGACGTGAGCGGTGACGACGAACTGGCCGAAACCGCGCGGGCCCACAACCACATGGTGCACCGGCTGCGCGAGGCCGAAGCCGAACGGCAGCGGCACGAAACCGAGCTGCGCCAGGCCCTGACCGCCGCCGAGGCCGCCAACGTCGCCAAATCGCGCTTTCTGGCGGTGATGAGCCACGAAATCCGCACCCCCATGAACGGCATGCTGGGCATGGCGCAGTTGCTGGCCTTGTCGAAACTGGACGCAACCCAGCGCCAGCAGGTGGAGCTCATCCGCAGCAGCGGCGACGCCTTGCTCGGGCTGATCAACGACATCCTGGAGTTCTCCAAGATCGAGGCCGGCAAGGCCGAACTGGAATCGGCCGATTTCGATCTGCAGACCGAACTCGACGGCGTGGTCGCGCTGTTCCGGCCGCTGGTCGAGCAGAAAGGGTTGGCCTTGGAGGTCGACTGGCCCGCGGTGCTGCCGGCCGTGCGCGGCGACCACCTGCGCCTGCGCCAGGTGTGGATGAACCTGCTGTCCAACGCCCTGAAGTTCACCGCCCAGGGCTCGGTGCGGTTGCGGCTGCGGCTCGAGCCCGATGCCGCCCAGGGCTGGGTGCTGCACGGGGCCGTGGAGGACACGGGCATCGGCATCCCCCCCGACCGCCTGGAGCGCCTGTTCCGGCCCTTCACCCAGGTGGACGCGTCCACCACCCGCCAGTTCGGTGGCACCGGCCTGGGGCTGACCATCTGCGCGCGCCTGTGCGAGATGATGGGCGGACACATCGGCGTCCACAGCGTCGAGGGCCAGGGCACGACCTTCCACTTTTCGGTGCGCCTGCTGGCGGGACAAGCGCCGGTGGTGCCCCAAGCCGAACACCGGCCTGACGCAGAGCCCTTGCAAGGCCTGCGGGTGCTGGTGGCCGAAGACAATCCGGTCAACCAGCAGCTGATGCGGTCCCTGCTGGCGCGCCTGGGCTGTGAGACGACCCTGGTCGACAACGGCCGGGAGGCGCTGGCAGAGGTCCGGCGCGCCGCTTTCGACGTGGTCCTGATGGACCTGCAGATGCCCGAGATGGACGGGATCGAGGCCACCCGCGCCATCCGCGCCAGCGCACTGGCTCAGCAGCCGCACATCATCGCGCTGACGGCCAACAGCTACGACAGCGACCGGGACAACTGCCGCCAGGCGGGGATGGACGATTTCATCGGCAAGCCCTTCCGCCTGCCGGAGTTGCAGGAGAAACTGGCCCAGGTGCCCCGCCGCGGCCGGGCCTGAGCGCCGAGGCGTTACATTACAGACCCATGTTCAAACGTATCTTCGGCATTGCCCTGCTGGTGTGCAGCGTCTGGTCCCAGGCCAGCCCGCTGGACCCGGCGCCGGTCGGCATCGACGCGACCGTGTCCGAAGCCTGGTTGAAACAGGTGCAGCAGGTCGGCCGCGACACCGGCAGCGTCGCCGGCCGGCTCGTGACCACGGCCATGGGCATGGTGGGCATTCCCTACTACCGCGGCGGCGAATCGGCGCAGACCGGCTTCGACTGCAGCGGTCTGGTGCGCGCCGTGTACCAACAGACGCTGGGGCTGGCCTTGCCGCGGCGCGCGGTGGAGCAGGCCCAGGCCACCGAAAAAATCGCCAAGAACGAGTTGCAGCCCGGCGACCTGGTGTTCTTCAACACCATGCGGCGCGCCTTCAGCCATGTGGGCATCTACATCGGCGGGGGCAAATTCGTCCACGCCCCGCGCACCGGCGAGACGGTGCGCGTGGAAGACATGAACCTGGCCTACTGGGCCCGGCGCTTCAACGGCGCCAGTCGGCCCGTCGGTTCGGACGCGGTCAGCCCCGACTGAGCGCGGGCGGCGGGGCCGGCGCCCCGTGATTTGTCAGCCATTTTGGGGCCTGCCCCACTAAAATGGGGCACCGGCCGCGGTGTTGCGGCCCCGTTTTCGCTGCCCGCCCATGCTTTACCCCGAACTCTTCAAGCAACTCGAATCCGTCCGCTGGGACATGGACAAGGACATCCCCTGGGAGACCTTCGACGCCAGCCAGCTGAGCGACGAGCAGGCGCAGACCATCAAGATGAACGCCATCACCGAGTGGTCGGCGCTGCCGGCCACCGAGATGTTCCTGCGCGACAACCGCGACGACAGCGACTTTTCCGCCTTTATGTCGATCTGGTTCTTCGAGGAGCAAAAGCATTCGCTGGTGCTGATGGAGTACCTGCGCCGCTTCCGCCCCGATCTGGTGCCGACCGAAGAGGAGCTGCACGCGGTGCGCTTCGAGTTCGACCCGGCCCCGGCGCTGGAAACGCTGATGCTGCACTTCTGCGGCGAAATCCGCCTGAACCACTGGTACCGCCGCGCCGCCGAATGGCACACCGAGCCGGTGATCAAGGCCATCTACACCACGCTGAGCCAGGACGAAGCGCGCCACGGCGGCGCCTACCTGCGCTACATGAAGCGCGCCATCGCCAAGTTCGGCAACGAGGCCAAGGCCGCCTTCGCCAAAGTGGGGGTGCTGATGGCCAGCGCCCGCCGCACCGCGCAGGCGCTGCACCCGACCAACCTGCACGTGAGCAAGGCCCACTACCCGCGCGACACCATCCAGAGCCGCCTGCCCGACCCGGAGTGGCTGGAACAGTGGCTGAGCGAGCAGATCCAGTTCGACGCCACCTGGGAAACCAAGGTGGTCGACCGCATCCTGCACAACATGAGCCTGCTGATGGAGCAGAGCTTCAAGACCGTGCAGGAACTCAACCGCTTCCGCAAGGACATGGCCGCCACCCTGCCGGCCACCGGCGCCTACCAGGGCGCCTGAGCCTTCAGACCGGGCCCAGCACCTGGGCCCAGAGGGCCCGCACCGCGTCGATGTGGGCCTGCAGCGGTGCCGGGTCGATCTGGGTGGCGGTTTCGTCCAGTCGGGCGCGGTGCTGGCGCTGGCGCATGTCGCGGTAGGCGTCGGCCGCAGCGGTGCCCAGGCCGGCCGGCAGCAGGCCCACCTGCTCGGCGCGCTGCAGCAGCGCGATGTTGCCCAGGTTGCCGCGCAGCTCGGGGTGCGCCGCCGACCGCGACAGCACCAGGAACTGCACGATGAACTCCACGTCGATCATGCCGCCCGGGCTGTGCTTGATGTCGAACAGGCCTTCGCGCACCGGGTGGGCGGCGCGCATTTTTTCGCGCATGGTGCGGATTTCGCCGGCCAGGGCGGCCACGTCGCGCGGCGCGGTCATCACCGCCTCGCGCACCGCGTCGAAGCGCGGCGCCAGTTCGGGTGTGCCCAGCACGAAGCGCGCCCGGGTGATGGCCTGGTGCTCCCAGGTCCAGGCGGTGTTGCTGCCGCGGTTCTGCTGGTAGTTGGCGTAGGCGTCGAAGCTGGTCACCAGCAGGCCGGAGTTGCCGTTGGGGCGCAGCGCGGTGTCGATTTCGAACAGGTCGCCCTCGCCGGTTTTCACGGTGAGCCAGTTGATCATCTTGCGCACGAAGGCGGAATAGATTTCGGACGCGCGCTCGTCGTCGTCCTCGTACACAAACACGATGTCGAGGTCGCTGCCGTAGCCCAGTTCCTTGCCGCCCAATTTGCCGTAGCCGATGATGGCGTGGCGCGGTGTGTCGCGGTGGCGGTTTTTCAGGCGCTCCCAGCACCAGCGGCCGGTGACGCGCAGCACCGCGTCGGCCAGGGCGCTCAGGTCGTCGGCCACCTGCTCCACGGTCAGCACGCCTTCGACGTCGCGCGCCAGGGTGCGGAAGGTTTCGGCGTGGTGGGCGCGGCGCAGCAGGTTGAGCAGTTCCTCGTCGTCGTCCTCGCCGGTGTGGGCCAGCGAGCGTTTGCGCGCCTCCAGCTCGGCCTCGAACTGGGCGGCGTCGAAGCGGTCTTCGTAGAGCTGGCGGCTGGCCAGTTCGTCGATCACGCCGGGGTGCTTGAGCAGGTAGCGCGCCGGCCATTTGGCCGCGCCGAACACGCGCAGCAGCCGCTCGTGCACCGACGGCCGCTCCTGCAGCAGCGCCAGGTAGCTTTCGCGGCGCAGCAGCGGCTCGATCCAGTCGGCCATGCGCAGCGCGCCCTGTTCGCTGACGCGGCCGTCCTCCAGCCAGGCGCCGGTGCGCTGCACCAGCCGGGCCAGGCGCTGGCGCGCGTCCTCGCGCAGCGCCAGCACGCGCGGGTGTTCGCACCAATCGGCCACCTTGGCGGCGAAGCTGGGGGGCAGCTGCGCCAGCACCGACTGCAGGTCCTCTACGGCGCTGCGCGCCTTGCCGTTGCAGGTCTTGCCGTTGCACTGGCCGGGGTGGGCGCCCAGGAGCGTGTCGAACTCCTGGGCCACGGTTTCGCGGTGCGCGTCCAGCGCGTGCAGGAAGGCGCAGGCGTCGGCAAAGCCCAGGGTGGTGGCGATCCAGGCCAGGTCGTCGTCGCGCGTGGGCAGGATGTGGGTCTGCTGGTCGTCCAGGTACTGGATGCGGTGCTCGACCCGACGCAGGAAGTCGTAGGCGGCGGCCAGGGCCTCGACCTTGTCGGGTGGCATCAGGCCGGCGCGTTGCAGGCGTGGCAGCGCGGCCAGGGTGGGGCGGGTGCGCAGCTCGGGGAACTGGCCGCCGCGCACCACCTGCAGCAGCTGCACGGTGAATTCGATCTCGCGGATGCCGCCGCGCGAGAGCTTGACGTCGTGGGCGCGCTCCGGGTGGCCGGCGGCGCGCTTGCTGGCGTGGTCGCGGATCTGGCGGTGCAGGGTGCGCAGCGACTCGAACACGTTGTAGTCGAGGTAGCGCCGGAACACGAAGGGCAGGACGGCGCCGCGCAGGGCCTGGGCGCCGCCGGTTTCGATGGCGCGGCGCGGCGCCACCACCCGGCTCTTGAGCCAGGCGAAGCGCTCCCATTCGCGGCCCTGCACCAGAAAGTATTCCTCCAGCGCGCCCAGCGACACCGCGGCCGGGCCGGAGTTGCCGTTGGGGCGCAGCGCCAGGTCCACCCGGAACACCTGGCCGTGCTCGGTGGTGTCGCCGATCAGGGCATAGACCCGCTTGACCACCTTGGCAAAGTACTCGTGGTTGCTGATGCGGTGGCGCCCGAGTTCGTTGCCGGCGGTTTCGCCGTCGTGGTCGTAGACGTAGATCAGGTCGATGTCGCTGGAGACGTTGAGCTCGCGCGCGCCGAACTTGCCCATGCCGATGATCCAGACCTCGGCCCGGCGCAGCACGGTGCCTTGTGCGGCGGGCACGCTGGGGTCGGCGTATTGCGGGGCGCCGTGCAGGGCGTCCAACTCGGCCAGGGCCTGGGTCAGGGCCTCGTCCAGCGCCAGTTCGGCGAGTTCGGTGACGGCGCCGGTCACCAGTGCCAGCGGCGCGTCGCCTTCGCAGTCGAGCACCGCCAGGCGCTCCAGCACCAGGTGGCGCAGCACGCGCAAGGCACCGCCCAGGTCCAGCCCCTGGGCACGGAGGGCGGCCAGGGTGGCGCACTGCTGCGTTCGGCCCGGCGCGCCGTCGGGCAGCAGGGCCCGCTCGCGCTCGTAACGCCGGCGGATGCGCTGCACGAAGCGGGAATGCTCCGCCGCACCGTGAAGTTTGGATACAAATTGCGTCGCTTCGGCGGGAGTTGCCCTGTCGCTGGCCATCATAATTTCGCGTGCTCAAGAATCCAGGTACCGCTGCCCCCCCACGCTGGCTCCGAACGGCGGCTTGGGGCGCGCGCGTCGCCCTCTGGCTGGTGCTCGCCGCCTGGGGGTTGTTCGCCCTCACCTGGGGGGTGTTGCATTGGGTCATTGTGCCGCGAGTTGGGGAATGGCGCCCGGCGCTGGAAACGGCGGCCACGCGCGCGCTGGGGGTGCGGGTGCAGGTGGCCGGGGTGCAGGCCCTCTCCAGCGGCCCGATCCCGGCCTTCGAACTGCGCGACGTGCGCCTGTTTGACGGCGCGGGCCGCGAGGCCCTGCACCTGCCCCGGGTGCGCAGCGCCCTGTCGGTCCGCTCGCTGTGGCGGCTGGGCTTCGAGCAGCTGCTGATCGAAGGGCCGGTGTTGGACGTGCGCCGCACCGCGGCCGGGCGCATCGAGATCGGCGGCATTGACGTGTCCGCCGACCCGGATGGCGACAGCGCCCGCGCGGCCGACTGGTTTTTCTCGCAGACCGAATTCGTGGTGCGCGGCGGTGAACTGCGCTGGACCGACGACACCCGGCCCGGTCACCCGCCCCTGGTCTTGGGCCAGATCGACGCGGTGGTGCGCAACCCCGGGCGCCAGCACCACTGGCGGCTGGACGCCACCCCGCCGACCGAATGGGGCGCACGCTTCAGCCTGCGTGGCCACTTCGCCAGTCCGCTCTGGCCCAGCCGGCCCGGCGCCTGGCGCGACTGGAGCGGCACCGCCTATGCCGAAGCCCCCTGGCTCGACCTGCAGCACCTGCGCCACCACCTCGATCTGGCCGCCTGGACCGGGGCCGAAGTGCGACAGGGCCGTGGCGCCGTGCGCGCCTGGGCCACGGCCGAACGCGGGGTGCTGACCGAATTCAGCACCGACCTGGCCTTGCCGAGCGTGGCCTTGCACTGGCCTCACACCGACGCGCCCCTGGCCCTGCAGGCCCTGAGCGGTCGCCTCACACTGCAGCACCAGGGCCCGCGCACCCGGCTGGACACCCGGGCCCTGACCTTCACCACCGCCGACGGCCTGGTCTGGCCCGGCAGCGACCTGAGCTACACCCAGACCCGCGCGGCCGACGGCGCCGTGCGGCAGTGGGATGTGCAGGCCGACCGGGTCGATCTGGCGCTGCTCGCGCCCCTGGTGGCGCAACTGCCCGTGCCCGCGGAATGGCCCGCCACCCTGGCCGAACTGCGCCCCGCGGGGCAAGCCCAGGCCCTGAGCCTGGGCTGGACCGCCCCGGACCGGGCCGGGGCGCCCGAGCACTGGCGCGGCGCTGGCCGGGTCCAGGGCCTGGCCCTGCAGGCCGCGGCGGCATTGCCCCCGGTGGTCGAGGCCGACGGGGCACTCGCCCACCCCCTGGGCCGCCCGGGCCTGAGCGGGGCCGACGTCGAATTCGCTTTCAACCAGGACGGCGGCCGGGGCCGGCTCACCCTGCAGGACGGCAGCCTGACCTTCCCCGGCCTGTTTGAAGAGGCCACGCTGCCCTTCCAGCGCTTCAGCACCGACGCGGTCTGGCGCCACGACCGCGACCGCCTGGAGGTGGACCTGGCGCAACTGAGCTTTCAGAACGCCGACGCCCAAGGACAGGGCCGGGTGCAATGGCGCACCGCCGACCCTGCCACCAGCACGGCGAGGTCGCGCTTCCCCGGGGTGATCGATCTGGACGTGCGCATGGACCGGGCCGACGGCGCGCGGGTGCACCGCTACCTGCCCCAAGACATCCCCGACAGCGTGCGCCGCTACCTGCGCGAAGCGGTGCGCACCGCCCGGGCGCAGGACGTGCGGTTCCAGGTCCAGGGCGATCTGTGGGACTTTCCCTTTCCCGACCCCCTGCAGGGCAAGTTCGAGGTGCGCGCCCGCCTGCAGGACGTCGACCTGGCCTACGTGCCCGAGCACCTGCGCGTGCCCGGCGACGCCGCCTGGCCGGCCCTGGAGCGGGTGCAGGCCGACCTGCACATCGACCGGGTCGCGCTCGACATCCGCAACGCCAGCGGCGGCGTGCAGGGCGGCGGCCCTTTGCGGGCCGTGCAGACCATGGCCCGCATCGCCGACTTCACCGCCGACGAGCCGCTGCTGGAGGTGCGCGGCACGGTGCAGGGGCCGGGCGAGCAGGCCCTGGCCTTCGTCAACCGCTCGCCTTTGGGTGGCCTGATCGGCGGGGTGCTGGACCAGGCCCGGCTGGGCGGCACGGTGGACGTCGGGCTCGGTCTGGCGCTGCCCCTGAACCACCCCGAGGCGGTGAAGGTCACCGGACAACTCAAACTGGGCGGCAACGACCTGCGCGTGACGCCCGGCTCGCCCTGGTTGCAGGCGGCCAAGGGCACGTTGGAATTCAGCGAACAGGGCTTCCGCCTGCCCCAGGCCAGCGCCCGGCTGCTGGGGGGGGAACTGCGCTTCAGCGGCGCCATGGAGCGGCGCGGGGAACGGTCGGTGGTGCACTTCCAGGGCCAGGGCCTGGCCACCGCCGAAGGCCTGCGCCGCGCCGGTGACATGGGCGCCGAATGGGCCGCCCTGGCCCAGCTCGGCCAGCACAGCAGCGGCGGCACGCCTTACCGTGCCCGCCTGGAATTCCTGCCCGAGGGGGCCAACGTCCTGGTCGAATCGGGGCTGCAGGGACTGGCTTTGAACCTGCCCGCGCCCCTGGACAAGACCGGTCCGGCCCTGCTGCCCTTGCGCTACGAGGTGACGGCCCTCCCCGTTGCCCCCGCCGAGCTGGCGGCCGGGGTGACGCGCGACCGGCTGGTGCTCGAACTGGGGGCCGGGGCGGTGCCGGTGCTGAGCGCCCAGTACGAACGCGAGCACGCCGTCGCCGGCACCCAGGTGCTGCGTGGGGCCGTGGCCGTGCGC
>NZ_NWMV01000062.1 GCF_002837145.1 Macromonas nakdongensis
TTGCGCGTCGGCCTGTCGCACCGGGCCGGCCCCGAGCAGTGGCGCAGCGTGGTGCACGCCTGGCTGATGCGCGAGGCCCTGGCGCTGTTCGTGCAGCGGCTGGACCATTTCGCGCCCCTGGTCGGGGTGCGTTACACGCGGGTCGGCCTGTCCAACGCCGGCACCCGCTGGGGCAGTGCCCGGGCCGACGGTGGCATCCGCCTGCACTGGCGGCTGGTGCAGTTGCCGCCGGAGCTGATCGACTACGTGGTGGTGCACGAGCTGAGCCACCTGCGCGAGATGAACCACAGCCCGGCCTTCTGGCGCGTGGTCGCAGGCGTGTTGCCCGAGCAGGACCGCCTGCGCCGCGAGCTGCGCCGGGTGCGCCTGCCCAGCGACTGAGCCGGGCCCGGTTCCCGCTCAGTGGGGCGCGTGGAAGCGGTAGACCCCGTCTGCGTCGCGCCGGCGCCGCAGCTCGCCCCGGTGCCACAGGCGGTGCAGGTGCGCCACCGCCTCGCCCATGGCGAAGGTGGTCTGGTGCAGGTCGAGCGCGCGCGCGAACAGCAGCGGCAAGGCATCGTGGGCGCTCAGGGCGCGTTCGACGCAGGCGTGGGCCAGTTCGTGCAGCCGGTCGCGGTGGTGGGCCTGCAACTGGTCCATGCGCGTGTGCAGGCCCTGGAAGGGCAGGCCGTGCGAGGGCAGCACCCGGGTGTCGGCGGACAGGGGGCGGAATTTTTCGAGCGAGTCCAGAAACAGCGTCAGCGCGTCGGCTTCGGGTTCCATGTCGAACACGCTGACGTTGGTGGAAATGCGCGGCAGCACCATGTCGCCGCTGATCAGCACCCCCAACGCTTCGCAGTGCAGGGCCATGTGTTCGGGCGCGTGGCCGTGGCCGCTGATGCAGCGCCAGGTGCGGCCGCCGATGGTCAGTGCCATGCCATCGAGCAGGCGGCGGAAGGTGCGCGGCACCTGCGGCACCAGGCTGGGGTAGTAGGCCGAGCGCGCGCGGATCTCGGCCAGCGCCTGCGGGTCGGTCAGACCGTGCTGGGCGAAGAATTGCGCCGCGCCTTCGCCGCCAAAGCCGGTGGGCCCCAGCGTGCCCAGGCGCGCGAGGTGGTGGTCGGTGGCGCTGATCCACAGCCGGCATTCGTGCGCCGGGGTGCTCCAGCGCTCGCACAGCCAGTGCGCCAGGCCGATGTGGTCCGGGTGCATGTGGGTCACGACGACGCGCAGCACCGGCAGGCCGTCGAGCGCCTCGGCGAACACCTGCTCCCATTGGGCACGGGCCTCGGGGCGGTCCACGCAGCAGTCCACCACGGTCCAACCGGGGCGGCCGTCAAGTTCGTCGCGCAGCAGCCAAAGGTTGATGTGGTCGAGCGCGAAGGGCAGGCCCATGCGCAGCCAATACACCCCGTCGGCCACGGGCAGGGCCTGGCCGGCCGCGGGCCGCTGTTCACCCAGGAAGTAATGCAGTGCGCTGTCGGGGCTGGACATGGACCGGGGTCTCCGCGGTAAGATGGCTGACGTTGACGTAAACGTCAATCCGATCCGGCATTCTGTCAGGCCCACCCCGGCCCGCCTGTCCGCCACACGACATTCATCTGCGCACGCACATGGCAAACGGCACCCAATACACCATCAGCGACCTGGCCAAGGAATTCGACCTGACCACGCGCGCCATCCGCTTTTACGAGGACATGGGCCTGCTGCGACCGGAGCGCGAAGGGCCGGGCGGGCGCAACCGGGTCTATTCGGCGCGCGACCGCACCCGCCTGAAGCTGACCCTGCGCGCCAAGCGCCTGGGCCTGAGCCTGACCGAGGCCAAGGACCTGATCGACATGTACGACAGTCCGCGCGACACCGGGCCGCAGCTGCGCAAGTTCCTGACGGTGCTGGCCGAGCACAAGCGCCAGATCGAAGACCAGATGGCCGACCTGCAGGCCAACCTGGACGAACTCAAGGCCCACGAGAAAGAGGCCAAGGCCCTGTTGGCCCGGGTGGACAAGGGCGCGGCCTGAGTTGCGGGTAAACCCAGGGGCGGGGGTGTCCCTGGCCGGCCCCAAAACCTTGCATAATTGACGTTTACGTAAACGTCAATTCAGACGCGCCGAGGAGACCATGCCGACCGATGCCCCCGAATCCGCCGCGCTGCGCGAGCGCGTGCAAGCCAGCCTGGACCGCCAGGGCATGATGCGCCACCTGGGCGTGCGCCTGCTGGACGTGGCCCCAGGCCAGGTGACCCTGGTGCTGCCGTATTCCGACCGCGTCACCCAGCAGCAGGACGGCTTCCACGGCGGCGCCATGGGCGCGCTGGCCGACATCGCCGGCGGGTATGCCGGCCTGACCGTGGCGCCCGAGGGCATGGAAGTCACCACGGTCGAATACAAGATCAATTTCCTGGCCGCCTTCCAAGGCGGCGAGCTGCACGCCATCGGCCGCGTGGTGCGGGCGGGCAAGCGCCTCATCGTCACCACCGCCGAACTGCTGCACGTCGCGCCCGACGGGAAACGCAGCGACTGCGCCATCATGCAGCAGACGCTGGCGCCGGTGCCCAAGACCTACTGAGCCGTCCAGACGGACACCTTCCACCCTTTTTCAGAGAGAGACACCCGCCATGACCAACCTGCCCGGCCTTGACTTCATGCTCGGCGACGACATCAACGCCTTGCGCGACGCGGTGCGCGACTTCGCCCAAGCCGAAATCGCCCCGCGCGCGGCCGAGATCGACCGCACCGACCAGTTCCCCATGGACCTGTGGCGCAAGATGGGCGACCTGGGCGTGCTCGGCATCACCGTGCCCGAGGAATTCGGCGGCGCCAACATGGGCTACCTGGCGCACATGATCGCGATGGAGGAAATCTCGCGTGCCTCGGCCAGCGTGGGCCTGAGCTACGGCGCGCACAGCAACCTCTGCGTGAACCAGATCAAGCGCAACGGCACCGAGGCGCAGCGCCAGAAGTACCTGCCCAAGCTGGTCAGCGGCGAACACGTGGGCGCGCTGGCCATGAGCGAACCGGGCGCCGGCTCCGACGTGATCAGCATGAAGCTGCGCGCCGAGGACAAGGGCGGTTACTACCTGCTCAACGGCAACAAGATGTGGATCACCAACGGTCCGGACGCCGACACCCTGGTGGTCTACGCCAAGACCGAGCCCGAACTGGGGGCCCGTGGAGTCACCGCCTTCATCATCGAAAAGGGCATGAAGGGTTTTTCCATCGCGCAGAAGCTGGACAAGCTGGGCATGCGCGGCAGCCACACCGGCGAGCTGGTGTTCCACAACGTCGAGGTGCCGGAAGCCAACATCCTGGGCGGCCTGAACCAGGGCGCCAAGGTGCTGATGAGCGGTCTGGACTATGAGCGCGCTGTGCTGGCGGCCGGCCCCATCGGCATCATGCAGGCGGTGATGGACAACGTGGTGCCCTACATCCACGACCGCAAGCAGTTTGGCCAGAGCATCGGCGAATTCCAGCTCGTGCAGGGCAAGGTGGCAGACATGTACACCGTGCTGCAGGCCGGCCGGGCGTTTTGTTATCAGATCGGCAAGAATCTGGACCAGCTGGGCGCCCAGCACGTGCGCCAGGTGCGCAAGGACTGCGCCTCGGTCATTTTGTGGTGCGCCGAGCAGGCCACCCGCATGGCGGGCGACGGCATCCAGCTCTTCGGTGGCAACGGCTACATCAACGAGTACCCGCTGGGCCGCCTGTGGCGCGACGCCAAGCTGTACGAGATTGGCGCGGGCACCAGCGAGATCCGCCGCATGCTGATTGGCCGCGAGCTGTTCGCCGAAACCTGCTGAGCGGGTGTCGCGTGTGCGTCCAGGGTTTTGGGCTTTCGGTAACATCGCGGGATGAACTCTCACAGCCTGCAACACCTCATCGACAACAACCGGGTCTGGGCCGCGCGCATGGAGCAGCAGCGTCCGGGCTTTTTCGAGACCCTGGCCAAGCAGCAGAACCCCAAGTACCTGTGGATCGGCTGCGCCGACAGCCGCGTGCCCGCCAACGAGATCACCGGTCTGGACCCGGGCGAGGTCTTCGTGCACCGCAACGTGGCCAACGTGGTGGTGCATTCCGACCTGAACGCGCTGTCCGTCATCCAGTTCGCGGTGGACCACCTGAAGGTCGAGCACATCATGGTGGTGGGCCACTACGGTTGCGGTGGCGTGCTGGCCACGCTGCGCGGCACCCGGGTGGGCCTGGTGGACAACTGGCTGCGCCACGTGCACGACGTGAAAATCCGCCACCGCCGCCGCCTGGACCACCTGGCCGTGCCCGAGCAGGAAGACGCGCTCTGCGAGATGAACGTCATCGAGCAGGTGGGCAACGTGGCCCTGACCAACGTCGTGCAGGACGCCTGGGCGCGCGGTCAGAAGCTCGCCATCCACGGCTGGTGCTACGGCCTGAAGGACGGCCTGGTGAAGGACCTGGGCGTGACCATGAACCACCAGCAGGAAGTGATGGACGTTTTCCGCAACGCCATCAAGCGCTACCCACGACAACAAATCTGACGCCCGCACCGGGGCTGGCCCGCCAGGGCCGCTTTCGGGGTGGGCGGTGTTCCGGCCCTCGCGCCGTTTTTTCACGGAGACCGACATGACCCCGAACCCCGACAGCATCGTCATCACCGGCGCTGCCCGCACCCCCATGGGCAGCTTCCAGAGCGACTTCGCCGCGCTCGCGGCCCACGACCTGGGCGCTGCCGCCATTGCTGCCGCCGTGCAGCGCGCCGGCGTGGCGCCCGAGGCGGTGACCGAAGTGATTTTTGGCAACTGCCTGATGGCCGGCCAGGGCCAGGCCCCGGCGCGCCAGGCCGCTCTGAAAGCCGGCTTGCCGCAAAGCGCCGGTGCGGTCACGCTGAGCAAGATGTGCGGATCTGGCATGCGCGCGGCCATGTTCGCGCACGACATGCTGCTGGCCGGCAGCCACGAGGTGCTGGTGGCCGGTGGCATGGAGAGCATGACCAACGCACCCTACCTGCTGCCCAAGGCGCGCGGCGGCTACCGCATCGGCCACGACCGCATCTTCGACCACATGATGCTCGACGGCCTGGAAGACGCCTACCAGCCCGGCCGCAGCATGGGCACCTTCGGCGAGGACTGCGCCGCCAAATACCAATTCACCCGCGAGCTGCAGGACGCCTTTGCCCAGGAAAGCGTGCGCCGCGCCCAGCGCGCCACCCAGGACGGCAGCTTTGCCGCCGAAATCACCCCGGTCACGGTGAAGGAGCGCGCCGGCGAGCGCGTGGTGTCCATCGACGAAGGCCCGGGCAAGATCAAGATCGACAAGATCCCGACGCTCAAGCCCGCGTTCAAAAAGGACGGCACCATCACCGCCGCGGCCAGCTCCAGCATCAACGACGGCGCGGCCGCGCTGGTGATGATGAAGGCCTCCACCGCCGCCCAGCTGGGCAGCCAGCCCATCGCCCGCATCGTGGCGCACGCCACCCACGCGCAGGCGCCGGAATGGTTCTCCACCGCGCCGGTGGGCGCCACCGAAAAGGTGCTGGCCAAGGCCGGCTGGACGGTGGCCGACGTGGACCTGTGGGAAATCAACGAAGCCTTCGCGGTGGTGCCCATGGCGCTGATGCACGACCTGAAAGTCCCGCACGACAAGGTGAACGTGAACGGCGGCGCCTGCGCGCTGGGCCACCCCATCGGCGCCAGCGGCGCGCGCATCATGGTCACGCTGATCCACGCGCTCCAGGCCCGTGGCCTCAAGCGCGGCGTGGCCACGCTGTGCATCGGCGGTGGCGAGGCCACGGCCGTGGCGCTGGAACTGGTCTGAAGGACGCACCATGCTGCTGAACGACGACCAGTTGATGATCCGCGACGCGGTGCGCGCCTTTGCCCAGGAACAGCTGTGGCCCAACGCCGCCCGCTGGGACAAGGAACACCATTTCCCGAAAGACGCGCACCGGGGCCTGGCCGCCCTGGGCTGCTACGGCATCTGCGTGCCCGAACAATACGGCGGCGCCGGGCTGGACTACCTGACGCTGGCCGTGGTGTTGGAGGAAATCGCGGCCGGCGACGGCGGCGTGAGCACCACCATCAGCGTGACCAACTGCCCGGTCAATGCCATTTTGATGCGCTATGGCAACGAGGCGCAGAAGCAGCGCTGGCTGGTGCCCCTGGCCCAAGGCGAACTGCTGGGCGGCTTCTGCCTGACCGAGCCGCACGTGGGCTCCGACGCCTCGGCCCTGCGCACCACCGCCACCCGGGACGGCGACCACTATGTGTTGAACGGCGTCAAGCAGTTCATCACCAGCGGCAAACACGGCGACGTGATGATCGTGATCGCCGTGACCGACAAGGCCGCCGGCAAGAAGGGCATGAGCGCCTTCATCGTGCCCACCGCCACACCGGGCTACCAGGTGGCGCGACTGGAGGACAAGCTCGGCCAGCACAGCAGCGACACGGCGCAGATCAACTTCGACGGCTGCCGCGTGCCGGCCGAGAACCTGATCGGCGCCGAAGGCGAGGGCTACAAAATCGCCCTGAGCGCACTGGAGGGGGGGCGCATCGGCATCGGGGCCCAGAGCCTGGGCATGGCGCGCAGCGCCCTCGACGTGGCCATCGCCTACGCCAAGGAGCGCGAGAGCTTTGGCCAGCCCATCTTCAACCACCAGGCGGTGGGTTTCCGGCTGGCCGAATGCGCCACGCAGCTGGAAGCGGCGCGCCAGCTCATCTGGCACGCGGCCAGCTTGCGCGACGCCGGCGTGCCCTGCCTGAAGGAGGCCGCCATGGCCAAGCTGTTCGCCAGCGAAGCGGCGGAAAAAGTCTGCTCGGTGGCCATCCAGACCCTGGGCGGCTACGGCGTGGTCAACGACTTTCCGGTGGAGCGCATTTACCGCGACGTGCGCGTGTGCCAGATCTACGAAGGCACCAGCGACGTGCAGAAGATGCTGATCCAGCGCGCGCTCTGACGGGGCCACGCGGCGGCCCAGGCGGCGCATAATCCGTCCATGGCCAGCCGCAAACTCCCCTCCCAGTCGGGCGCCACGCGCCGTGTCTTCCACCAAGCGGGCCTGGGCGCCCTGGCCGCGCTGTGGCTGGGCACCTGGCGGCAGGCGCACGCGCTCACCCTGGCCGACCTGAGCAACGCCGACGCCAGCGCTGGCGTCAAGGCCGCGCTGGAAAAGGGTGCGCTGGCGGCCGTGGGCCTGCTGGGCCGCCCCGACGGCTTCCTGAACCACCCGCAGGCGCGCATTCCGCTGCCCGGCTTCCTGGACGACGCCGCCAAGCTGATGCGCACCTTCGGCCAGGGTCAGCGGGTGGACGAGTTGGTGACGCGCATGAACCGCGCCGCCGAGGCCGCGGTGCCCATGGGCCAGGCGGTGCTGGTCAACGCCGTCAAGCAGATGACGGTGGGCGATGCCAAGCGCATCCTGACCGGGGGCGACACCTCGGTGACCGATTTCTTCGCCAGCCGCACGCGCGAGCCGCTGGGTCAGCGTTTTCTGCCCATCGTCACCCAGGCAACCGAGAAGGTTGCCCTGGCGCAGGCGTACAACGAGTTCGCCGGCCGCGCCGCCCGCTACGGCTTGGTCAAGGGCGAGGACGCCAACCTGCAGCAGTACGTCACCGGCAAGACGCTGGACGGGCTCTACCTCGTCATCGGCGAGGAGGAGAAAAAAATCCGGCAGGACCCCGTGGGTGCGGGCAGCCAGATCTTGCAGAAGGTGTTCGGCGCGATCCGCTGAGGCCCCAGGGGCCTCTTGCCGGACCCCGTCCGGTGCCACGGGGCACGTATACTGCCACGAGGTTCAGCATTCCGAGCATGTCCACCAGCGTCCCCCCCTTTGCAGGCTCAGCCGCCCCGCCCACCGGGTCGGTGAACGACTGGGACCGGGACCGGTCGCAACGCCAGCGCCGTCTGCACGTGGTGCAGATTCCCGTGTTGCGCCTGGCCGGGTTTGCGCTGCTGTCGCTCATCGCGCTGGTCTACGGCGTGGAGCGTTCGGCAGGGGGCGACTGGGCCACCGGGCTCGGACTGGTCGCGCTGAACCTGGGCTACGCCCTGTTGAGTTGGGCGGTGCTGTGGGGCGGACACGGCAGAACCGGCCGGCTGGACCTCACCTTGCTCTTCCACCACCTCGACATCGCGGTCTGGCTGGCCACGGTCCACTTCGTTGGTGGCTCGCCCCTGTTGCTGGTGTTGCTGCTGCTGGCCCGGGTGGGCGATTCGGTCGGGTTCGGCTTTGCCCGTGCCTTTTATTTCACCCATGTGGTCACGGCGGTGTTCCTGGCTTACACCGCCTGGAGCGGGGCCCGGGGCCTGCCCAGCCTGGAGGGGATCGAGCGCTGGGTGGTGGCCCTGACCCTGTATGCGGTCGGGGCGCACATGTCGCTGTCGGCGTTCGTCATCACCCGCCTGCGCCGGCGCAGTGCGCAGGCCGCGCAGCAGGCCGAAGAACTGGTCCAGACCCTCAATGCCCGCACCCGCGACCTGCAGACCCAGGCCCAGGCGCTGGAGCAGGCCCGCTGCGAGGCCGAGTCCGCGGCGCGGGCCAAGTCCTCCTTCCTGGCGACCATGAGCCACGAGATCCGCACGCCCATGAATGGCGTCATCGGCATGACCGAGTTGCTGCGGCACACCCCCTTGACGGAGCAGCAGCAGGAGTTCGTCCACATCATCCGCGACAGTGGCCAGGGCTTGCTGGTCATCCTCAACGACATCCTCGACTACTCGAAAATCGAGTCCGGCAAGATGGAGTTGGAAGCGCGCCCCCTGAGCGTCGAGGCCTTGCTCAAAGCATGCTCCGACCTGCTGGGGCCACGCGCCCGCGACAAGGGCGTGCCTTTGCAGATCGACATCGATCCGGGCATGCCCCCCTGGGTGCTGGGCGACAGCACCCGCCTGCGCCAGGTGCTCATCAACCTGATGTCGAACGCGATCAAGTTCACCGAGGTCGGTCGGGTGCGCGTCAAGGTCGGGCTGCTGAACGAGGACATCGAGGCGCCCACGGCCATCCGCGACAAGGTGGATGTCGGTCCGCCGGTCGTCCTGGAGTGGGTGGTGCAGGACACCGGGGTGGGCATGAACGCCGAGCAGCAGGCTCGCCTGTTCCAGCCTTTCACCCAGGTCGATGCCAGCGTGGCACGCAAGTACGGCGGCACCGGGCTGGGTCTGGCCATCTCGCAGCGTCTGGTGCAGGCCATGGGGGGGCAGATCGAGGTCCGCAGCCAGGTGGACCGGGGCAGCACCTTCCGTTTTGTCCTGCCCACGCGCGAGGTGCTGGACTACGCCGAAACCACGAGCACCCTGACCATGTCCCCGACCAGCCCGGTGCCCTTGGCCGCCACCCCTTCGGGGCGCCCGGTGCGCATCCTGCTGGCCGAGGACAACCTGGTCAACCAGCGGGTGGCCTTGCTCACCATCCAGAAGCTCGGCCACCGGGTCGATGTGGTCGACAACGGTCGTGCCGCCGTCGAGGCGGTGCAGCAGCAGCCCTACGACCTGGTGCTGATGGACATCCAGATGCCCGAGATGGATGGCCTGGAGGCGACCCGGGAGATCGTCCGCCGTGCGCCCCATGGGCGGCGCCCCTTCATCGTCGGCCTGAGCGCCAACGCCATGGCCGAGGACGTGCAGGCCGGTCGCGCGGCCGGCATGGACAACTACCTGAGCAAGCCTTTCACCGTGTCCGACCTGCGCGCCGTGATCGACGTCTGTGCCCTGTTCGCCCGCCCCGATGGCGACTGACCCCCTGTGTCCTTGCGGCCGCCAGGTCGGAGGCCGTCCCCTGGCGTGGTCGGCCTGCTGCGGCCGCCACGTCGATGCCTTCGAGCGTTGCCCGGCGCCCGATGCCGAGGCCCTGATGCGCTCGCGCTACAGCGCGTTCGTGCATGGCCAGGCCGACTACCTGTTGGCCACCTGGCACCCCAGCACCCGACCGGCCACCCTGGAACTCGAGCCTGGGGTGAAATGGCTGGGGCTGGAGGTGCGGCGCCACCGGCGGCTGGACGAGACCCGCGCCGAGGTGGAATTCGTGGCCCGTTCGCGGCTGGCCGGGCGTGGCCAGCGACTGCACGAAACCAGCCGCTTCGTGCAGGAAGACGGGCGTTGGTATTACGTCGATGGAGACCTGAGCCCGTGAGCGACCGACCCCGTTTCCAGGCCGTGCTGTTCGACTGCGACGGCGTGCTGGTGGACAGCGAACCCATCACCAACGGCGTGTTGCGCGACATGTTGGAGGAAAGCGGCTGGTCGCTGACGCCGCAGGAGTGTTTGCGGATTTTCGTGGGCAAGGCGGTGCGCGACGAGCGTGCGCTGATTGAAGCGCGCACCGGCCGCCCCTTGACCGAGGACTGGATGCGCGCCTTCTATGCCCGGCGCGACCAGCGCTTGCGGGCCGAGCTGCGCACCATCGACGGGGCGCTGCGGGCGGTGCAGGCCGCGCACCGGCACGCCGCCGGCCGGGTGGCTTGCGCCTCGGGGGCCGACCGCCTGAAGGTGGAGTTCCAGATCGACATGGCGGGCATGCGTCCGTATTTCGAGAACCGGATTTTCAGCGGTCACGAAATGCCGCGTTCCAAGCCCGCGCCCGACGTTTACCTGGCCGCCGCCGCCCACGTGCGGGTGGACCCGGCCGACTGCCTGGTGGTCGAGGACACGGTGACCGGGGTGCAGGCCGGCGTGGCAGCGGGCAGCACGGTATGGGCCTATTGCCCGCCCGGCGCCGCCGCCGAACCCTTGCGCGCCGCCGGGGCGCAGCGGGTGCTGGCGCGCATGGACACCCTGGCCGACTGGCTGGCCGATTGAAGTGCCGCGGGCCCGCCGGCCCGCCGCCGCGTGTCAGGGGTCGACCACCGTCCAGCCGTCGCTGGCCTGGACGAAGCGCAGGCTGACGACCGAGCGGTTCGTCACGCCCAGCTGCTGCACCTGCAGTTCCACGTCGCAGCGGTAGGCTTTTTCGCCATCCGCCTGGCAACCCACTTTTTTCAGCGATTGGACTTCGGGCATCATGCCCTTCATGAGCGAGGCGCCGGCCCCACCGAAGATGTGGCTGGCGCCATCGACCTGGGCCTGCATCTGGCGGTCCAGGGCCGCGCGCATGTCGTCCTCCGACGGCGCGCCGCTGCAGCCGGCCAGCACGCCGGTGGCGATGGCCAGCAGCCCGAGGCGGGAGGGTGTGGGGGCGTGGGGCAAGGCGGTGTCTCCGTCTGGGGCACGCGGGGGCCTGGGGCACCGGTGCCTAGGGGGTGGCAGGCGTTTCAGTATAGCCATGGGCCGCGCGCCGGAACACCGCTGGCGTCTGGCCGGTCCAGCCCTTGAAGGCGCGGATGAAGCTCTTTTCGCTCTGGAAGCCGGCCGCCTGAGCCACCTGTTTGATGGGCTTGGCGGTCCGCAGCAGCAGGTCGGTGGCGAGTTCGCGCCGCACCGCATCCTTGAGTCCTTGCAGGCTGTGGCCTTGCTCCTGCAATTGCCGGTGCAGGGTGCGGGCCGAGACGTGCAACTGCGCCGCCAGCGATTCGGCGTTGTGGGTGTGCTCGGGTTGCGTCACCAGCAGGCGCCGCGCGCGCTCCACCAGCAGGCGGTCGCGCCGGTAGGGTTGCACCAGCAGCGGCAGGGCGTGCTGCAGCATCTGGTTCAGGGCCTTTTCGTCGCGCCGCAGGGGCAGGGCCAGGTAGCGCGCGTCGAAGCGCAGGCGGGTGGTGCCGGCGTCGAAGCGGGCCGGGGCCGGGAACAACACGCGGTAGGCCGTGGCGTGCGCGGGCGCTGGCCAGGCGAAGGCGGCCGACTGCAGCGGGATGCGCGAGTCGATCAGCCACGAGGCCACGCCCAGGATGTTGCGCAGCACCGACACCTGGCAGAACTCGCGCAGGGCGCCCAGGTCGCGGTGCTCTTCCAGCACGATCTCGGCCTGTTCGCCGGTGCTGTGCAGGTGCAGGGCGATGTCGTCGGTGAGCAGGCTGTGGTGCCGGCACCAGCGTTTCAGCGCCACCCCGAGGGTGGGGGCGCTGATGGAGGCACGTGCCAGCATGCCGTAGCTGCCCCAGGGCAGGCGCCTTTCGAACCAGCCCAGGGCCTCGTCGTCCAGTTCGCGCATCGCGTGGTCGGAGATGCGTTCCATCTGCGCGGCGGTGATGCGGTCGTGCACGTCGGGCACGCGTTCTGGCGCGATTTGCGCCACGTCCAGCGCCGCCTCGGGGTCGCGGCCACGGCGTCGGTAGCCCGCTACGATGGCCTGCACGAAGGCCATCGGGGTGGCGGCGATGGGGGTGTGGATGGGCATGGGTGTCAGTATGCCAAGGTCTGGGCAGGTCTGGCGCGATCTGCAACCTTTTTGGCGTGCCCGCCTGCTAGGCAGTCGGCGGGGGCGGCGCCACAATCGCCACACGCCAGCCCACACACGGAACCGCCATGACCACCCTGGAGACCCAGCTCAACCCCCGCTCCAACGACTTCCAGGCCAATGCCGCCGCCATGCGCGCGCTGGTGGACGACCTGCGCACCCACATCGAACGCGTGGCCCAGGGAGGCGGTGAGGCCGCCCGCGCCAAGCACACCGCGCGCGGCAAGCTGCTGCCGCGCGACCGGGTGCAGATGCTGCTGGACCCCGGCACACCCTTCCTAGAGGTGGCCCCGCTGGCCGCGCTCAACATGTACGGCAACGACGCGCCCGGCGCGGGCGTGATCGCCGGCATCGGCCGCGTCAGCGGCGTGGACTGCATGGTGGTGTGTAACGACGCCACCGTGAAGGGCGGCACCTACTACCCGATGACGGTGAAAAAGCACCTGCGGGCGCAGGAGATTGCGCAGCAGAACCGCCTGACCTGCATCTACCTGGTGGACAGCGGCGGCGCCAACCTGCCCAACCAGGACGACGTGTTCCCCGACCGCGACCACTTCGGCCGCATCTTTTACAACCAGGCCAACATGAGCGCCCAGGGCATCGCGCAGATCGCGGTGGTCATGGGCTCGTGCACGGCGGGCGGCGCCTACGTGCCGGCCATGAGCGACGAAACCATCATCGTCAAGAACCAGGGCACGATCTTTTTGGGCGGCCCGCCGCTGGTGAAGGCGGCCACGGGTGAAGTGGTCAGTGCCGAGGACCTGGGCGGCGGCGACGTGCACACGCGCCTGAGCGGCGTGGCCGACCACCTGGCGCAGAACGACCTGCACGCCCTGAGCCTGGCGCGCGAGGCGGTGCGCCACCTGAACCGCGGCAAGGTGCACGAGACGCAACTGCAGACCCCGCGCCCGCCGAAGTTTGCGGCCGAAGAGCTGTACGGCGTCATCCCCACCGACACGCGCAAGCCCTTCGACGTGCGCGAGATCATCGCCCGCATCGTCGATGGCAGCGAGCTGCACGAATTCAAACCGCGCTTTGGCACCACGCTGGTGTGTGGCTTTGCCCACATCGAAGGCATGCCGGTGGGCATCATTGCCAACAACGGTATTCTGTTCAGCGAATCGGCACTCAAGGGGGCGCACTTTATTGAATTGTGCTGCCAGCGCAAGATCCCGCTGGTGTTCCTGCAGAACATCACCGGCTTCATGGTGGGCCGCAAGTACGAGAACGAAGGCATTGCCCGCAACGGCGCCAAGATGGTCACCGCCGTGGCCACCGCGCAGGTGCCGAAGTTCACCATCATCATCGGCGGCAGCTTTGGCGCGGGCAACTACGGCATGTGCGGCCGCGCCTACTCGCCCCGCTTCCTGTGGATGTGGCCCAACGCCCGCATTTCGGTCATGGGCGGCGAGCAGGCCGCCAGCGTGCTGGCCACCGTGAAGCGCGACGGCATCGAAGCCAAGGGCGGCCAGTGGAGTGCCGAAGAGGAAGACGCCTTCAAAGCCCCGATCAAGCAGCAATACGAAGAGCAGGGCCACCCCTACTACGCCACCGCCCGCCTGTGGGACGACGGCATCATCGACCCCGCCGACACGCGCCGCGTGCTGGCGCTGGGCCTGAGCGCCACGCTCAACGCCCCCACGCCCGACACGCAGTTCGGCGTGTTCCGCATGTGAGGGCGCAGGCATGAGCAACCTGACCGTGACCGTCCAGGCGCACCGCGCCACCGTGACGCTGACCCGCGCCGAGATGCGCAACGCCTTCAACGACGAAGTCGTCGCCGAGCTGACCCAGGTGTTCACCGAGCTGGGCCAGCGCGACGACGTGCGCGCCATCGTGCTGGCCGCCGAAGGCCCGGCTTTCTGCGCCGGCGCCGATTTGAACTGGATGCGCCGCATGGCCGATTACAGCCGCGAACAAAACGTGGCCGACGCCGGCGCCCTGGCCAACATGCTGCGCGTGATCTACACCTGCCCCAAGCCGACCGTGGCGCGGGTGCAGGGCGATGTGTACGCCGGCGGCATGGGCCTGGTGGCCTGCTGCGACCTGGCGGTGAGTGTGGACACCGCCGGCTACTGCCTGAGCGAGGTGAAGTTGGGCCTGATCCCCGCCACCATCGGCCCCTACGTGGCGCGGGCCATGGGCGCGCGCGCCGCGCACCGCTACTTCCTCACCGCCGAGCGCTTCAGTGCCCCCGAAGCGCACCGCATCGGCTTGGTGCACGAGGTGGTGCCGGCCGAGCAGCTGGACGCCAAGGTGGACGAGCTGGTGAAGGCGCTCACCAGCGCCGGCCCGGCGGCGGTGAAGGCGTGCAAGCAACTGGTGCAGGACGTGGCCGGGCGCGAGATCGACGCCGCGCTGATTGCCCGCACGGTGCAAGGCATTGCCGACATCCGCGCCAGCGCGGAGGGCAAGGAAGGCGTGCAGTCCTTCCTGCAAAAACGCAAACCGAACTGGCTGGGCTGAGCCGCTGTGAACACAACCGGCCTGTCGCACGCATGCGCAGCGCCCCAAGGAGATGGTCGATGTTTAAAAAGATTCTGATCGCCAACCGCGGCGAAATCGCCTGCCGTGTGGCCGCCACCGCCCGCCGTCTGGGGGTGAAAACCGTGGCCGTGTATTCCGACGCCGACGCCAGCGCCAAACACGTGGCCGCCTGCGACGAAGCGGTGCACATCGGCGGCAGCGCGCCCAAGGAAAGCTACCTGCGCTGGGAAGCCATTCTGGCAGCCGCCCAAGCCACGGGCGCGCAGGCCATCCACCCCGGCTACGGCTTTTTGAGCGAGAACGAAGACTTCGCCAACGCCTGCGCCGCCGCTGGGCTGGTGTTCATCGGCCCGCCGGCGTCTGCCATCAAGGACATGGGCCTGAAGGCCGAGTCCAAGCGGCTGATGGAGCAGGCCCAGGTGCCGCTGGTGCCGGGCTACCACGGCGCCAACCAAGACCCGGCGCTGCTGCAGGCCGAGGCCGACCGCATCGGCTACCCCGTGCTCATCAAGGCCAGCGCCGGGGGCGGTGGCAAGGGCATGCGCGCCGTGGACAAGTCCGAAGACTTCGCCGCCGCGCTGGCCAGTTGCAAGCGCGAGGCCATCAACAGCTTTGGCGACGACGCGGTCCTGATCGAAAAATACGTGCAGCGCCCACGCCACATCGAAATCCAGGTGTTCGGCGACACGCACGGCCACTGCGTCTACCTGTTCGAGCGCGACTGTTCCGTGCAGCGCCGCCACCAGAAGGTGCTGGAAGAAGCCCCCGCACCCGGCATGACGCCCGAACTGCGCGCCCGCATGGGCGAGGCCGCCGTGGCCGCTGCACGCGCCGTGAATTACGTGGGTGCGGGCACGGTGGAATTCATCGTCGAGCAGCCGGGCGGCTACGAGCACCCCGAGCAGATGAAGTTCTACTTCATGGAAATGAACACCCGCCTGCAGGTGGAGCACCCGGTGACCGAAGCCATCACCGGTCTGGACCTGGTGGAGTGGCAGCTGCGCGTGGCGTCGGGCGAACCGCTGCCGCTGACGCAGGACCAGTTGCAGATCGCCGGTCACGCCATCGAAGCCCGCATCTGCGCCGAAAACCCCGACAACCAGTTCCTGCCCGCCACCGGCACGCTCCACGTCTACCGCAAGCCGGCGCACAGCAGCTTCCAGCGCGCCGACGTGCGCGTGGACGACGGCGTGCGCGAAGGCGACACCATCAGCCCCTTCTACGACTCGATGGTGGCCAAGCTGATCGTGCACGGCGACACCCGCGAGCAGGCCCTGGCGCGCTTGGACGAGGCGCTGGCGCAGACCCACATCGTGGGGCTCGCCACCAACGTGCAGTTCCTGCGCCATGTGGTGCGCAGCGACGCGTTCGCGCAGGCCCAGCTGGATACCGCGCTCATCCAACGCGAACAAGCGGTGCTGTTCCAGCAGCAGCCGGTGAGCCTGCCGCTGGCTGTGGCCGCCGCTGTGGCGCAAACGCTGGTGCAGGAGCGCGCCACCCAGGGCCAAGACCCCTTCAGCCACACCGACGGCTGGCGCAGCCACGGCGTGTTCACCCGCCGTTTTGCCTTCGACGACGGCGACGCCCACCTCCCCGTCACCCTGGCCTACCTGCACGACGGCGCGCTGCGCCTGACGGTGGGGGCGGGCGAAGGTGCCGTCACCGGCCCGCTGACCTTCCAGGCCCAGGCCCCCACCGAGGCCGGCGCCTGGGCCCTGCACGTGGCCTTCGCCGGCGACAGCACCCGCGCCACCGTGCACATGCAGGGCGAGCGCGCCCACGTGTTCACCCCGCGCGGCGCGCGCCAGGTGGTGGAGGTGGACCTGCTGGCCCACTCCGGCGACAGCGGCGCCGAAGGCGGCCGCCTGACCGCGCCCATGCCGGGCAAGGTGGTGTCGTTTGCCGTGCAGGCCGGCGACAAGGTCAGCAAGGGCCAGCCGCTGGCGGTGATGGAGGCCATGAAGATGGAGCACACCATCGCCGCCCCGGCCGATGGCGAGGTGGTCGAGCTGCTCTACGCCCCGGGCGACCAGGTGGCCGAGGGCGCGGAGTTGCTCAAGCTCGCCAGCGCCTGATGGCGCAGGGGGCTTGTCGTGCGCACGGCGGGACCGGGCGCGCGTTTGGTGTACGGTAGCAGGCCCTTTGCCCGATTTTGCCGACCATGAAGCTGACCTTCTGCTGCGCCCACACCCAGCCCGAGCCCTGGCTGGCCGGCCTGCGTGCCGCTTTGCCCGAGGCCGAGGTGTCGCTCTGGGCACCCGGCGCGCCCCTGGCCGACCACGCCATCGTCTGGGCGCCGCCCCAGGCCTTCATCGACGAGCAGACCCGGCTGCAGACGCTGTTCAACATCGGCGCCGGGGTGGATGGCCTGCTCAAGCTGCGCCTGCCCCCTGGGCTGCAGGTGGTGCGGCTGGACGACGCGGGCATGGCGGTGCAAATGGCCGAGTACGTGTGCCACGCCGTCATCCGCCACTTCCGTGAATTCGAGCAGTACGACGCCGCCCAGCGCGAGGCCCGCTGGGCCTTCCGCAAGCCGCGCCGGCGCGAGGATTTCAGCGTCGGCCTGCTGGGCCTGGGCGTGCTGGGCACGCGCGTGGCGCAGGCGCTGCGCGCGTTTGACTTCCCGGTGCTGGGCTGGAGCCGCGGCCCCAAGGCGCTGGACGGCGTGTCTTGCTTCCACGGGCGGGACGGCTTGCCCGCGTTTTTGGCCGGCACCCAGGTGCTGGTCAACCTGCTGCCGCTCACGCCCGAGACCGAAAACCTCCTCAACCGCGACACGCTGGGGCGCTTGCGCCCGGGGGGCCACGTCGTCAACGTGGCGCGCGGCGCACATTTGGTGGAGGACGATCTGCTGGCCCTGCTCGATCGCGGCCACCTGGCCGGCGCCACGCTGGACGTGTTCCGCACCGAACCCCTGCCGCCCGAGCACCCGTTCTGGCACCACCCCCGTGTCACCGTCACGCCCCACACCGCGGCCCGCACCCTGCGCGACGAAAGCATCGCCCAGATCGCCGGCAAGCTGCGCGCGCTGCAGCGCGGCGAACCCATCGCCGGGGTGGTGGACCCCCAGCGCGGTTACTGACCCCTTTTCACCCGATTTCAAGCCATGTCCACTGCCCAATACCCCGCCCGCGTGCGCCTCATCGACGTTGGCCCGCGCGATGGCCTGCAGAACGAAAAACAGCCGGTGCCCGCCGCCGTCAAGATCGAGCTGGTGCACCGTCTGCAGGCTGCGGGCTTGACCGAAATCGAAGTCACCAGCTACGTGTCGCCCAAGTGGGTGCCGCAGATGGCCGACAACCACGAGGTCATGGCCGGCATCAGCCGCCAGCCCGGCGTGCGCTACTCGGTGCTCACGCCCAACCTCAAGGGCTTTGAAGCGGCCTTGCTGGACCGGCCGGACGAAATCGTCGTGTTCGGCGCCGCCAGCGAGGCCTTCAGCCAGAAGAACATCAACTGCAGCATCGCCGAGAGCATCGAGCGCTTCGCGCCGGTGGTGGACGCCGCCTTGCAGGCCGGCATCGCTGTGCGCGGCGCCATGAGCTGCACCGTGGGCTGTCCCTACGAGGGCGAGGTGGCGCCCGAGCGCGTGGCCATGTTGGCCGGGCTGATGAAAGGCATCGGCGTGCAGCGCGTGGACGTGGCCGACACCATCGGCGTCGGCACCCCGCTGAAGGTACAACGCGCCATCGAGGCCACGGCGCAGCACTACGGCCTCGACACCATCAGCGGCCACTTCCACGACACCTACGGCCAGGCGCTGAGCAACACTTTGGCGGCGTTGCAAATGGGCGTGTGGAATTTCCAGTCCTCGGTGGCCGGCCTGGGCGGCTGCCCCTACGCCAAGGGCGCCACCGGCAACGTGGCGACCGAGGACGTGGTCTACCTGCTGCAAGGCCTGGGCATAGCCACCGGCATCGACCTGGACGCGCTGGTGGACGCGGGCGCTTTCATCAGCCAGCACCTGGGCCGGCCCAGCGGTTCGCGCGTGGCGCGGGCCTTGCTGGCCAAACGTGCCAGCTGAGGAGGCGCTTCCCTTGCACCGCCGATAATCAACGCCATGTGTGGAGCCGAACTCAAACCTTTGCCCGAAGGCGTGCAGCGCGTCATGGCAGCGCTCGACGCCCTGGGCCATCCCCATGCGCCCGTGATGCTGGACGACGCCGCGCGCACCGCGCAGCAGGCCGCCGACGCCCTGGGCGTTGAACTGGGCCAGATCGCCAAAAGCATCGTCTTCAAGCGCAAGCCCGACGAGGCGGCGGTGTTGGTCATCACCAGCGGCGACCGGCGCGTGGACGAGAAAAAGGTGCAGGCCCTGGTCTGCGCCGAGGGCCAGAAGCTGGGCCGCGCCGACGCCGATTTCGTCAAGGCCAAAACCGGTTTCAGCATCGGCGGCGTGTCGCCGGTGGCACACGCCGAGCCGCCCGTCACCCTGATCGACGCCGAACTGCTGCGTTTCGAGGTGGTCTGGGCCGCGGCCGGCCACCCGCACGGCGTGTTCCGCCTGGCGCCGCAGGACCTGGGGGCTTTGACCGGCGCGCCGGTGGCCGATGTGACGCTGCGCTAGAGTGCGGGCCATGTCCGATACCACCGCTCCCGCCCGTCCCTTCGTGGCTTTGGCCACCGCCGTCTGCAAGCCCGGCCAGACCGTGCCTTCCCCCTGCGTGAACGTGTGCCGCATGTCGCCCAGCAGCGGCTGGTGCGAAGGTTGCTGGCGCAGCATCGACGAGATTCGCGCCTGGAGCAAAAGCGACGACGCCGGCAAGCTGGCGATCTGGGCCGAGGTCGAGGCGCGCCAGCGCGCCGCCGGTTTGGCGCCGGCCTGAGTCAAGCGCCCAGCACATCGTCCACTTCCAGCACGCGGCCGGTCTGGCTGGCGTCGTAGCCTTTCAGCCCCGCCACACGTGCCCGGAAAGCCGGGGCTTGCAGCACATGCAGCAGCGGTTGCAGCCGGGGGCCTTCCAGGTGGCGGCGGTGCACCGCGAAAAAATAGCGCTCTTTCAGCAGGGGAATGAAGTGCAGGCCGAAGCGGTCGGCGGCGGTTTGCACGCCCAGGCCGACGTCGGCCATGCCGCTGGCGACGAAAGCGGCCACCGCGGCGTGGGTGAGTTCGGTGGCGCGGTAGCCGGTGATGGCGTTCGCGTCCAAGCCTTGCTGCGCCAGCATCAGGTCGGTCAGCATGCGGGTGCCGGAGCCGGCGGGGCGGTTGACGAAACGCAGTTCTGGCCGTGCCAAATCGTCCAGCCCGCGGATGCCTTTCGGGTTGCCGCGGGCCACGAACAAGCCTTGCGTGCGCACCGCCAGTTGCACCAGCGCGTGTTCACTGGGGCGCAGCCAGGGCCGGTAATGCGCGGCGGCCGCGCGTTCGAACCGGCCCAGCGGCACGTGAAAGCCCGCCAGTTCGCAGTCGCCACCCGACAGGGCGGCCACGGCCTCCAGGCTGTTGCGGTAGCGGATGTCCACCGCCAACCCGTGTGCCTGCAACTCTTCGTGCAGGGCGGCCACGGCAAATCCGTGGCTGGCGTGCAGCCGGGCAGGGGGCAGGGCCTCTGGCGCCAGCCGGCCCAGTTCGCCCGCCAGTTCCGAGGCGAGCGACGCCATCAGCGGCTGCAGCCGGGCGGCGATGCGCGCGTCCGACCACACCAGTTGTTCGCCCGCTTCGGTCAGCCGCGAACCCCGGCCCCGGCCGCGGACCAGCAAGGGCCGGCCCAACAGGCGTTCGGCCTGTGAGATCAGGCCCCAGGCGTGGCGGTAGGACAAGTCGTTGTCGCGGGCGGCCTGGGCAATGCTGCCGCTGAGGGGTATGGTGGCGAGCAAACCCATCAGCCGGCTGGCGTCCAGTGGCGGCGCGTCGTCGTTGTCGCGGAACTGCCATTGGGGTTGGAGTCGGATCTGCAACATGGTCAATTATGTTTGGATTTGCATATTTAAACCACGACTTGCTGCTACGCTGGCCACATGGAGACACCTGCCCCCGCCCGCCCGCCCGTTCAGGGCAAAGTCATCCCCATTCAGCCGGTGAACCGCCGCCCCCGTGCCACGCCCAAGGGACGGCAGGTGCGCCTCGAAGACCGGGACTTTGTGTCGGCCTGTTGCACCGAACTGGCGCCACGCCCGGATGTGCTGATCGAGCACCTGCACCGCCTGCAAGACGCCGAAGGCGGCCTGCGCCGTGGGCGCCTGGCGGCGCTGGCCGAGCGCCTGCGCCTGAGCCAGGTGGAGGTGTACGAGGTGGCGACCTTCTACCACCACTTCGACGTGGTGGACGACGATACCGAATTGCCCGCCACCACGGTGCGCGTCTGCACCAGCTTGTCGTGCCAGATGGCGGGTGCGCAGTCGCTGTTGGCCGATCTGCAACAGCGTTTGGCCCAGGACGGCCGCGTGCGCGTGGTCGAGGCCCCGTGCGTGGGCCAATGCCACCGCGCGCCGGCGGCCTGCGTGGGCCAGCGGCAGGTGCCCGAGGCCACGGCGGACGGGGTGCAGG
>NZ_NWMV01000063.1 GCF_002837145.1 Macromonas nakdongensis
GTTGCTGCCTTGAACGCGACGGGGACAGGGGGCGGCCAGGCCGCTGCCGCGCGGGGCACGGTGGCGGGCAGCGGCCTGGTGCGCCTGTTGAGCGGCTGGGGCGTGTCAGAATCGCCCCCGGTGCGCCAGGACTTTGCCGAGCGCCTGAGCCTGTGGCTGGGGCCGACCGACGCGATGCGCCTGCGGGCGCTGCAGCCTTCCCTGCGGCCGCGCCTGGGCGCGCCTGGGCCGGCTCTGGAAACACAACGGCTGGCGGCGGCCTGTGCGGTGGCCCAGCAGGCCTGGGTCGGCTGGCGCCAGCGCATCGCGGTGGCCGGGCGTTTCGAGTCCGAGGGCGACGACCCGGTGCCCCGGCACGAGGCCGATGCCCCCGGCTTCGCCCCTTACCGCCTGGCCTACCTGGACTGGCAACGCGAGCTGGACGCGGGCATCGCCACCGTGCGCGCCCAGCTCCGGCAGGCTCTGGCACGGGAGGCGGCCTGGCGCCCCCTGGCCACGCTGGACGCGGTGCTCGAACCCATGACCGCGGCCCGGGCCAACAAACTCTGGGGCCTGGTGCCACAGTGTCTGGAGCAGCGCTTTCGCCACTGGCGCGACGCGGGACCGCCTGGCGGCGGGGCCGACACCCCCCGGGCCTGGCTGGCCCATTTCGAAGCAGATTGGACGGCCGCATTGCTGGCCGAACTGGACGCCCGGTGGGAACCGGTGCAGGGATTGATGGACGCATGGCGCAACGAGATCGAAACAAGGCAATGAACCGGACGGTGCTGGCCGGCAGCTTCGCCGCCGGCCTGGCGGTGGTGGTTTGGGTGGCATGGGGTTTTGTCGGCGTGAACGCGCTGGCGCTGGGGATGACCGGCCTGATCGCCGGGGTCTACCTGCTGGGCGGCTGGGAACTGTGGCGCTACCGCGCCCAGACCGCCGTTCTGGACGCGGCCCTGGAGGCCGCCGCATCCCCGCCACCCCTGCTCGACGACTGGCTGGCGCGGGTCCCGCTGCCCCTGCGCGCCGCGGTGCGCCTGCGCATCGAAGGCGAGCGGGTGGCCTTGCCCGGCCCGGCGCTGGCGCCTTACCTGGTGGGCTTGCTGGTGATGCTGGGCATGCTCGGCACCTTCCTGGGCATGGTCGTCACCTTCCAGGGCGCGGTGCTGGCACTCGAGGGCTCGGCCGATTTGCTGGCCATCCGCAGCGCCTTGTCCGCCCCGATCAAAGGGCTTGGCCTGTCCTTCGGCACCTCGGTGGCGGGGGTGGCGGCGTCGGCCATGCTGGGTCTGCTGGTGGCCTGGTGCCGGCGCGAACGGGCCGAGGTGGCCCGCCGTCTGGACATGGCGGTGGCCACCGCTTTGCGGCCGTTTTCGGCGCTGCACCAACGCCAGACCACCCACCAGGCCCTGCAGGCCCAGGCCGAGGCCTGGCCGGAGCTGCTGGCGCGCCTGCAGACCCTGGCCGACGGTCTGGAGCAGCGCGGCCAGCAGTGGCAAGACCGTTTGCTGGCGCAGCAGCAGGCCTTCCAGCACGAACTGGGGGGCCACTACGCCGCCTTGGCGCGCGACGTCGGCCAGGCCTTACAAGGCAGCCTGGTGTCCGCGGCCGAGGCCGCAGGCCAGAGCCTGCGGCCGGTGGTGGACGCCGCCATGACCGAACTGGTGGCCGAATCGGCCCGCCAGCACGAGCGCCAGGTGGCGCTCACCCAGGGGCAACTGCAGGCCTGGGCCGAGCGCTTCCAGGCCACCGCCGACGTGGCCGTCCGCGATTGGGCCCTGGCCGCGCAACAGCAGGCCGACAGTGGTGCCCGCCTGCTCCAGGGCTGGACCGCAGGCTGGGCCGAGACGCAGCACGGCCTGGACCGACGCGCCGAGGCCCTGCTGCAGGCGGTGCAGGACCAGGCGGCCCGGCTCCAGGCCGATCTGGCCACCCGGGCGGATCGGCAGGTCGAAGACCTGGCCCGCGCCCAAGCCGAGTGGCTGGCCCGTTCCGACGCCCTGGTGCAGGCCCGCACCGAGGTCGAGGCCACCGGCCTGCGCCAGCACGGCGAACGGCTGGATGGGCTGGTGCAGGCGTGGCGGCAGGAGCTGGCCACCCTGCG
>NZ_NWMV01000064.1 GCF_002837145.1 Macromonas nakdongensis
GCCCGCGTAGTCGCGCGCAAACTGGTAGGCCACGCGGCCGCTGCGCGAGCCGCGCTCCAAGGCCCACACCAGCGCCAGCGGGCGGGCCGCCTCGCGCTCGGCCTCGGGCACGCCGTGGTGATCCAGCCACTGGTTCACCACCGCCAGGTACTCGTCCTGGCTGAAGGGGTAGAAGCTCACCCACAGGCCAAAGCGTTCGGAGAGCGAAATCTTCTCCTCCACCGCCTCGCCGGGGTGGACCTCGCCGTCGGCGGTGTGGGTGTAGGAGAGGTTCTCCTTCATGTACTCGGGCAGCAGGTGGCGCCGGTTGCTGGTCGCGTAGATCAGCACGTTGGGCGTGGCCGCGGCCACCGAGCCGTCCAGAATCGATTTGAGCGCCTTGTAACCGGCCTCGCCGTCCTCGAAGCTCAGGTCGTCGCAGAAGACGATGAATTTCTCGGGCCGGTCGGCCACCACCTCGACGATGTCGGGCAAGTCGATCAGGTCGGCCTTGTCCACCTCAATCAGGCGCAGGCCCTGGGCCGCGTAGGCGTTCAGGCAGGCCTTGATGAGCGAGCTTTTGCCGGTGCCGCGCGCGCCGGTCAGCAGCACGTTGTTGGCCGGCCGGCCCTGCACGAAGTGCTCGGTGTTGCGCTGGATCTTGTCTTTCTGGCCGTCGATTTCCTGCAGGTCGGCCAGGGCGATGGCGGCGACGTGGCGCACCGGCTCCAGCAGGCCGTGGCCGCCGCGCTTGCGGTAGCGGAAGGCCACCGAAGCGGACCAATCCGGTGCCCCCAGCGGCTGCGGCAGCACCGATTCGATGCGTTGCAGCAGCGCCTCGGCCCGCAGCAGCAGGCGTTCAAAGGCTTCGTTCATGGTTCAGCTGCGGTAGTCGGCGTTGATGGTGACGTAGTCGTGGCTGAAGTCGCAGGTCCACACGGTGTCGGCCACGTTGCCGCGGCCCAGGCCGACGCGGATGGTGATCTCGCTCTGCGCCATCACGCGGGCCCCGTCTTCCTCGCGGTAGGCGGGGTGGCGCCCGCCCTGTGTCACCACGTGCACGTCGTCCAGGTGCAGTTCGATCAGGCCCTGGTCAAGGTCGGCAATGCCGGCGTAGCCCACCGCCGCCAGGATGCGGCCCAGGTTCGGGTCGCTGGCGAAGAAGGCGGTTTTCACCAGCGGCGAATGGGCGATGGCGTAGGCCACCTTCAGGCATTCCTCGGTGGTACGGCCCCCTTCCACGCGCACGGCGATGAACTTGGTCGCACCCTCGCCGTCGCGCACGATGGCGTGGGCCAGGGTCTGGGCCACCTCGGCCATGGCGGCCTGCAGGGCCCGGCCCTCGGCGCTCGCCAGGTCGGTGATTTCGGCGTGACCGGCCCGTTGCGTCGCCAGCACCACGAAGGAGTCGTTAGTGGAGGTGTCGCCGTCCACCGTGACGCGGTTGAAGGACACGTCGGCCAGCTGCCGCGCCAGCCCGGACAGCAGGCCCGGGGCGATCACGGCGTCGGTGGCGACAAAGCCCAGCATGGTCGCCATGTTCGGGCGGATCATGCCCGCGCCCTTGGCGATGCCGGTGACCGTCACCGTCTGCCCGCCGATCTGCAGCTGGCGGCTGGCGGCCTTGGCCACGGTGTCGGTGGTCATGATGCCTTCGGCTGCCTTCAGCCAGTGCGCCGGCTGGGCGTCGGCCAGGGCCGCGGGCAGGCCCGCGACGATGCGCTCCACCGGCAGTGGCTCCATGATCACGCCGGTGGAAAAGGGCAGGATCTGCTGCGGCGACAGGCTGAGTTCCTTGGCCAGCGCGATGCAGGTGGCGCGCGCGTTGACCAGACCGGGCTCGCCGGTGCCGGCGTTGGCGTTGCCGGTGTTGACGACCAGGGCGCGGATGCCCTGGTCGGCGGCCAGGTGTTCGCGACACACCTGCACCGGCGCGGCGCAGTAGCGGTTCTGGGTGAACACACCGCCCACGGCCGTGCCCTCGTCCAGCAGGAAGACGGTGAGGTCTTTGCGCTTGGCCTTGCGCACGCCGGCTTCGGTCACGCCGATGCGCACGCCCGGCACGGGCAACAAGCTTTCCGCGGCGGGGGCGGTCCAGTTCACGGCCATCTCAGACTCCGGTCGAAAATTCAGAAACAGGGAAGGACAGTGTCACCGGCTCACGAGAGTTTGCCGTGACACTGCTTGTATTTTTTGCCACTGCCACAGGGGCAGGGGTCGTTGCGGCCCACGCGCGGCACCTCGGCCGGCGCAGACGCGCCCAGCAACCCGGTGTCGGCGGTGGTTTCGGCTTCGCCGCTTTCGTTCGGCGCGGTGTAGGTCACGTGGCTCAGGTGTTCGGCCTCGGCCTCCAGTTGCTCGGCCGCGCTGCTCACCTGCTCGGGCGACTGCACCTTCACGTTCATCAGGATGCGCGTCACCTCGTTGCGCACCATGTCCAGCAACTGGGCGAAGAGCTGGAAGGCCTCGCGCTTGTACTCCTGCTTGGGCTGCTTCTGCGCGTAACCACGCAGGTGGATGCCCTGGCGCAGGTAGTCCAGCGCGCTCAGGTGGTCGCGCCAATGGCTGTCGATGTTCTGCAGCAGCACCACCCGCTCGAAGCTGGTGAAGTGCTCGCGGCCCACCAGCGCCACCTTCTCGTCGTAGGCGGCGTGGGCCGCGGCCAACACTTTCTCCAGAATGTCTTCGTCGGTGACCTCGTTCGAGCCCTCCACCGCCTGGCGCAGAGACAGCGACAGGCCATGGGTCTCGGCCAGGGCCTGCTCCAGGCCGGCCAGGTCCCACTGCTCTTCCACGCTGTCGGCCGGCACGTGCTGGCGCACCAGGTCGGTCACGCTGCCTTCGCGCAAGGCGGCGATCTGGGCCCCCAGGTCCTGCGCGTCGATGATGTCGTTGCGCTGCTGGTAAATCACCTTGCGCTGGTCGTTGGACACGTCGTCGTATTCCAGCAGCTGCTTGCGGATGTCGAAGTTGCGCGCCTCCACCTTGCGCTGCGCGCTCTCGATGCTGCGGGTGACGATGCCGGCCTCGATCGCTTCGCCCTCGGGCATCTTCAGGCGGTCCATGATGGCGCGCACCCGGTCGCCCGCGAAAATGCGCATGAGCTGGTCGTCCAGGCTCAGGTAGAAGCGGCTGGAACCCGGGTCGCCCTGGCGCCCGGCGCGGCCACGCAGCTGGTTGTCGATGCGGCGGCTCTCGTGGCGCTCGGTGGCGATGATGCGCAAGCCCCCCAGGGCCTTGACCTTCTCGTGGTCCAGCTGCCACTGGGCGCGCACGGCCTGCACCTGCTGCGCCTTGGCGGCTTCGTCCAGGGCCTCGTTGGCCTCGATCGCGGCCACCATCTTCTCCAGGTTGCCGCCCAGCACGATGTCGGTGCCGCGGCCGGCCATGTTGGTGGCGATGGTGATCGCCCCCGGACGCCCGGCCTGCAGGATGATGTCGGCCTCGCGCGCGTGCTGCTTGGCGTTGAGCACCTCGTGCGGCAGGCGCTCGCGCGTCAGCAGCTCGGCGATGATTTCGGAATTCTCGATCGACGAGGTGCCCACCAGCACCGGCTGGCCGCGCTCGTGCGAGGCGCGGATGTCCTCGATCGCCGCCTTGTACTTCTCCGGCGTGGTCTTGTACACGCGGTCCAGCTCGTCCTTGCGCTGGCTCGGGCGGTTCGGCGGGATCACCACCGTCTCCAGGCCGTAGATTTCCTGGAACTCGTAGGCCTCGGTGTCGGCCGTTCCGGTCATGCCCGACAGCTTGGTGTACAAGCGGAAATAGTTCTGGAAGGTGATGGACGCCAGCGTCTGGTTTTCCGGCTGGATGGCCACGCCCTCCTTGGCCTCCACCGCTTGGTGCAGGCCGTCGCTCCAGCGGCGCCCGGCCATCAGGCGGCCGGTGAATTCGTCCACGATGACGATCTCGCCGTTCTGCACCACGTAGTGCTGGTCGCGGTGGTACAGGTGCTGGGCCTTGAGCGCGGTCACCAGCTGGTGCATCAGCACGATGTTGGACGGGTCGTACAGCGACGCGCCCTCGGCCAGCAGACCGGCCTGGCCCATCAGGGCCTCGGCGCGCTCGTGGCCCTGTTCGGTCAGGTGGATCTGGTGGGCCTTTTCGTCCAGGGTGAAGTCGCCGGGCCGGGTCACACCCTCGCCAGTGCGCGGGTCTTCCTCGCCTTCCTGGCGCACCAGGTTCGGCACCAGGCGGTTGATGGCCAGGTACATCGCGGTGTGGTCTTCGGCCTGACCGCTGATGATCAGCGGCGTGCGCGCCTCGTCGATCAGGATGGAGTCCACCTCGTCCACGATGGCGTAGTGCAGGCCACGCTGGACGCGGTCGGCCGCCTCGTAGACCATGTTGTCGCGCAGGTAGTCGAAGCCGTATTCGTTGTTGGTGCCGTAGGTGATGTCGGCGGCGTAGGCGGCCTGCTTGTCCTCGCGCGCCATCTGCGGCAGGTTGATGCCCACGCTCAGGCCCAGCCAGTTGTAGAGCTTGGCCATCCACTGCGCGTCGCGGCTGGCGAGGTAGTCGTTCACCGTGACCACGTGCACGCCCTGGCCGGCCAGCGCATTCAGGTACACCGGCAGCGTGGCGGTCAGGGTCTTGCCCTCGCCGGTGCGCATCTCGGCCACCTTGCCGCTGTGCAGCGCAATGCCGCCGATCAGCTGCACGTCGAAGTGGCGCATCTTCATCACGCGCTTGGACGCCTCGCGCACCGTGGCAAAGGCCTCGGGCAGCAGCGCGTCCAGCGTGTCCCCGTTGGCCAGGCGCTGCTTGAATTCGGCGGTCTTGCCTTGCAGCTGTTCGTCCGACAGCTGGGCGAACTGGGCCTCCAGACCGTTGATGCGGGCCACCGTCTTGCGGTAGGTCTTGAGCAGGCGGTCGTTGCGACTGCCGAAAATTTTGGTCAGGAATTGGATGGCCATACGAACATCGCCACCGCGCGCGTTCGGCGCGCCATGGCCGTGGGAAGCTTTCTGAACTTGCTGGGAATCCGCCCAGCCGTCTGCGGCGCTGTCGCCGTAATCGGCCATTTTAGCGGGGCGCGCACAGGCCACCCCGGGGCGGCCCATCTGCACAGGTGGCGGCATGCGCCGATAATTCAAGCATGTTCAGCCTGCAGCAAGCGGTCACCGCCTCACCCATCCTGGCCCAGGTGACCGAACGCGTGCGCCGCTCGCAGCAGATGATGCGCACCATCACCCCCCTGCTGCCCGCCGGTCTGCGGGCCCAAGTGCAGGCCGGCCCATTGGACGAGGAGGGTTGGTGCCTGCTGGTCGGCAACCCGGCCGTCGGCACCAAGCTCAAGCAACTCACCCCGGCCTTGATGGCCGCGCTGCGCCAGGCCGACCTCGGCGTGCCCCGGCTGCGCATCAAGGTGCGCTTGCGCTGAGCGACCCGGGTGCGTGCGGCACCCGCGGCCCCGCCACCCGAACGCCCATGGCCGCCAAGCGGTCCAGCAGGCGGATGTGGCGCGCCATCGGCCACCAGTCGTACAGAAAAATCTCCATGGGCCGCCACATGGCCACCCAACCGCCGATGAGCAGGCTTTCGCGCACGATGCTGCTCAGGCCGCCGGGCGACATCCAACTCTTGCTGAACTCACCCGCGGCGATAGACAGGGACAAAAACACCAGCCCGATCAGCAAGCTGACGCGCCCGCGCTGAAACAACTCGCTCAGGCGCCGCCGGGTGGTGGTGGCACGGGCCGCGAAATGGGCCTGGATCGCCTGCCCCACCTGCGCCAGCGCCTCGCGGTCAGCGGGCCACTGGTCCAGGTGCACGTGCAAGGCCAGGGCGGCATCGCGCGGCTGCTCCTTGGCCGCTTCGATGATGTAGTCCTCGGCTGCCTGGTCCAGGTCGCGTGCCACGAAGGGCGACGGGTCGATGGAGTTGAACAGCTGCTCGATCTGCGCCACCCGCACCTCGAGCAAGGCAGGCGCGGCGTGCCAACGGGAGCGGGATTTCATCGGCGTCAGACCTCCAAGAAAAAAGCCACCGCACGCTGAAGTGGGGTGGCTTTCGCATCGAGTGGTGCCGCCTGTCGGATTCGAACTGACGACCTACCGCTTACAAGGCGGGTGCTCTACCAACTGAGCTAAGGCGGCGCGCTGCGGATTCTACTTCACCCGCTTCAGGGCGGGCCGGCCCGGCGCCGTGGGCGGCGTCGGCTCGTGGTCGTCGACAGGCGGCGCTTCGGCCTGCGCCTCAGCGGTCTGCGGCGCAGGCACAGCCCGCAGGCGCTGCGCGCCCGCACCGGCCGCCTCGGCCTCGCTCACCGGCTTGGGCGGCGGGAAGGCCATGCCCTGCCCGTTTTCGCGGGCGTAAATGGCCACCACGTGGTCCACCGGCACCACCACTTCGCGCGCCACGCCGCCAAAACGGGCCTTGAACTCGACGAACTCGTTGCCCAGCTGCAGGTGGCTGGTGGCCTCCAGGCTGGTGTTGAGCACGATCTCGTTGTCCTTGACGAACTCGCGCGGCACCTGCACCGAGGCGTCCACGGCCACGGCCAGGTAGGGCGTGTAGCCGTTGTCGGAACACCACTCGTGCAGGGCACGGATCAGGTAGGGGCGGGTCGAGGGGATGTCGTCGCGGTCCATGGCGGGCCTGGGCGCTTACTTGCGCATCACCTTTTCGGACGGCGTCAGCGCCTCGATGTAGGCCGGACGCGAGAAGATGCGCTCGGCGTACTTCAGCAGCGGTGCGGCGTTCTTGCTCAGCTCGATGCCATAGTGGTCCAGGCGCCACAGCAGCGGTGCAATCGCGACGTCGAGCATCGAGAAGTTGTCGCCCAGCATGTACTTGTTCTTCAGGAACACCGGCGCCAGCTGGGTCAGGCGGTCGCGGATGTGGCTCTTGGCCTTTTCCACGGCTTTCTCGTTGCCCTTGGCGTTGCGCTGCTCCAGCACCGACACGTGGGTGAACAGCTCCTTCTCGAAGTTCAGCAGGAACAGGCGCACGCGGGCGCGGTCCACCGGGTCACCGGGCATCAGCTGCGGGTGCGGAAAGCGCTCGTCGATGTACTCGTTGATGATGTTGGACTCGTACAGGATCAGGTCGCGCTCGACCAGGATGGGCACCTGGCCGTAGGGGTTCATCACCGCGATGTCCTCGGGCTTGTTGTAGAGGTCCACGTCGCGGATCTCGAAGTCCATGCCCTTTTCGAACAAGACGAAGCGGCAGCGGTGCGAGTAGGGGCAGGTGGTGCCCGAGTACAGAACCATCATGGGATTCGATCCTCCAGTCTCAAAACAAAAAACAGTGGGTTGCCGGGGACAGCCGGCAAATCCACTGTGCAGGGACGGCCCCGGGGGGCCAGTCCGGGTTTACTTGATGTCTTTCCAGAAAGCCGCGTTCAGGCGCCAGGCGACGAGAATGAACGTCCCCAGGAAGATCAACACCCACACGCCCAGACGGACGCGGTCGTTGTGGGCCGGTTCGGCCATCCACTGCATGAAAGCGACCAGTTCGGCGACGTTGCGGTCGTATTCGGCCTGGCTCAGCTTGCCGGCCTTGGTCTGTTCCCAGCCGCTCAGCACGTGGACTTCGTGGCCGTGGCTGTCCACGGTCGCCATCACCGGCTTGCGCTCGCCCTGCAGTTCCCACAGGGGGTGCGGCATGCCGATGTTGGGGAAGGCCAGGTTGTTCCAGCCGGTCGGCTTGGTCTCGTCGCGGTAGTAGCTGCGCAGCAGGGTGTAGAGGTAGTCGGCACCGCTGTAGCTGCCGCTGGCGCGCGAACGGGCCACCAGGGTCAGGTCGGGCGGGTTGGCGCCGAACCACTGCTTGGCCTGCTGCGGGTTGATCGAGGCCATCATCAGGTCACCCACCTTGTCGGTGGTGAACATCAGGTTTTCCTTGATCTGCTTTTCGGTCAGACCCAGCTCGGTCATGCGGTTGTAGCGCACGAAGGAAGCCGAGTGACAGCTCAGGCAGTGGTTGACGAAGATCTTGGCGCCGTTTTGCAGCGCGGCCAGGTCGTTCGTCAGGTTCGGGGCCTTTTCCATCGGGAAGCCGCCACCGGCGGCCACCGCGTTCGTTGCCAAGCCCAGGGCCACCAGGCAAGCAGCAATCCATTTTTTCATCTGTTACTCCTGTGGGCGTTGGGCTCAGTGGGGGGCGAAAGTCACGCGGCTCGGCACCGGCTTGCTTTCACCGATGCGGCTCCACCACGGCATCAGCAGGAAGAAACCGAAGTAGAACAGCGTGCCCACTTGGGAAACGCGCTCACCGATGGGGGACGGCGGCAGCACACCCAGGTAGCCCAGGATCAGGAAGTTGATCACGAAGATGGCGTACAGATAGAGCTGCCAACTCGGGCGGTAGCGGATCGACTTGACGGCCGAGTTGTCCAGCCAGGGCAGGAAGAACAGGATGACGACGGCACCGCCCATGGCGACCACGCCCCAGAACTTGGCGTCGATGGACAGCATCAGCGCGGCCACGACCACGGCACCGACCACGATGGCCCCCTTGAAGGCGGCGGCCAGCTTGGCCTTGGTCACGCCCAGGACGGCCCCCAGCACCACGCAGGCCACCAGCACGTACATCATCTCGGCGGTGATGGCGCGCAGCATGGAGTAGAACGGGGTGAAGTACCACACCGGCGCGATGTGCAGCGGCGTCACCAGCGGATCGGCCGGGATGAAGTTGTTGAACTCCAGGAAGTAGCCGCCGAACTCGGGCGCGAAGAACACGATGGCCGAGAAGACGAACAGGAACACCGTCACGCCGAACACGTCGTGCACGGTGTAGTAGGGGTGGAAAGGCACACCATCGGCCGGGGCGGTGGCCGACCAGCGGTTGCCCTTGGGACCGGCCTTGATCTCGACGCCGTCGGGGTTGTTGGAACCCACGTCGTGCAGGGCCAGCAGGTGGGCCACGACCAGACCCAGCAGGACCAGGGGCACGGCAATCACGTGGAAGCTGAAGAAGCGGTTCAGGGTGGCGTCGCCGACCACAAAGTCACCGCGGATCAGCAGGGCCAGGTCCGGACCGATGAAGGGGATGGCGGAGAACAGGTTCACGATCACCTGGGCGCCCCAGTAGGACATCTGACCCCAGGGCAGCAGGTAGCCCATGAAGGCTTCGGCCATCAGCACCAGGAAGATGGCGCAGCCGAACACCCACACCAGCTCGCGCGGCTTGCGGTAGGAACCGTAGATCAGGCCACGGTACATGTGCAGGTACACCACCACGAAGAAGGCGGAGGCCCCGGTGGAGTGCAGGTAGCGGACCAGCCAACCCCAGGGCACGTCGCGCATGATGTACTCGACCGAGGCGAAGGCCACGGGCACGCCGGCGGCGTTGACCGAGGCGTCCGGCTTGTAGTGCATGACCAGAAAAATGCCGGTCACGATCTGGATCACCAGCACCAGCAGCGCCAGCGAGCCAAAGATGTACCAGAAGTTGAAGTTCTTCGGTGCGTAGTACTCGGACATGTGGACGCGGTAGGCGTCGAATGCCGTGGGGAACCGGTTTTCGAACCAGTTGGTCAACTTGGCGCCCGCAGACGCGTCAGGAGAGACTTCCTTGAATTCAGCCATGATGGTCCTCGTTACGCTGTTCAGGCCTTGGGCTCTTCGCCGATCAGCAACACCGTGTCAGACAGGTAGTAGTGCGGCGGGATCTCAAGGTTGTCGGGCGCGGGCTTGTTCTTGAACACGCGACCGGCCAGATCGAAGGTGGAGCCGTGGCAGGCGCACAGGAAGCCGCCCTGCCAGTCGTCCGGCAGCGAGGGCTGCGGACCCGCGGCGAACTTGTCGCCGGGCGAGCAGCCCAGGTGGGTGCAGATGCCCACGGCCACCAAGTACTCCGGCTTGATGGAGCGGTGGCGGTTCTTGGCGTATTCGGGGGTGGGGTAGGCCTTGCGGTCGGAGGTCGGGTCGGCCAATTGGCCGTCCACTTTCTCCAGCGCGGCCAGTTGCTCGGGGGTGCGGCGCATGACCCACACCGGCTTGCCGCGCCACTCGACCACGGCCTTTTCGCCGGGCTGCAGTTTGGACACGTCAAACTCGACCGCGGCACCGGCGGCCTTGGCGCGCTCGGACGGCGAGAAAGAACTGACAAAGGGGACGGCGACGGCGGCTGCACCCACGCCACCCATGGCAGCGGAGGTGATGAGCCAGGTTCGGCGGCCGTTGTCTACGGTTGCTTCGCTCATGGGGATCTTTCTGAGACTGGACTACACACTGGCGGGACCGTGTCGAGCGCGCAACGGCACTCGGGTCAACAGCCCATTGTAATTGATCGTGACAACCCAATCTTACGGGGCCGCGTCCGCGCCTGCCCAGTCGGCACCGCCGCGCGCGGCCAGGATGGCCGACAGCAAACTGCTCGGATCGGCGCGGCCGGTCCCGGCCAGATCGAAGGCGGTGCCGTGGTCGGGGCTGGTGCGCACAAATGGCAGGCCCAGGGTGGTGTTGACGCCGTGCGCCAGGCCCAGGTACTTCACCGGAATCAGGCCCTGGTCGTGGTACATGGCGATGACCACATCGAAAGCCCCTTCGCGGGCGCGCATGAACACCGTGTCGGGCGCGTAGGGGCCGTGCACGTCCAGGCCTTCGGCCTGGGCCCGGGCCACGGCCGGCGCGATCACCTCGATCTCTTCGCGGCCGAACAGCCCACCCTCGCCCGCGTGCGGGTTCAGCCCCGCGACCGCGATGCGGCAACGCCGTCCCGGCTCCAGCCGGGTGAAATGGGCATGGGTGATGCGCAGGGTCTGCCCGACGTTGTCCAGGGTGACACGCTCGATCGCCTCGCGCAGCGACACGTGGATGCTGACCAGCACCGTGCGCAACTCGTCGTTCGACAGCATCATGCGCACCGGCAGCTGCGCCACCGACAGTCCCAGGTGCGCAGCGGCCAGCGCCTGGAGGTATTCGGTGTGGCCGGGGTGCTCGACACCGGCCGCGGCCAGCGCCTCCTTGTGCACCGGCGCCGTCACCAAGCCCGACACCCGCCCCTGCAAGGCGGCCCGGGCACCGCGCTCGATGGCCTCGGCCGCGGCCCGGCCCGCGGGCGCACCGATCTGCCCCCAGGGCACCGGCGCGGCCAAAGCGCCGCCGGGCCACACGGGCACGCAACGGGGCGGCAAGTCGGCCACGCCCCCCGGGCCGTCCACCACGGCCACCGGCAACAAGCCGCCCGTTACCTAAACC
>NZ_NWMV01000065.1 GCF_002837145.1 Macromonas nakdongensis
GCACTGCAAGACCTGCGACATCAAGGACCCGACGCAGAACATCGTCTGGGTCACGCCCGAGGGCGGTGGCGGGCCCAATTACGCGGGGATGTGAGGCCGCGCGTCAATCGGCGTCCGGCCCGTCGATGGCGGGCCAGTCCACCACCGGCGTCGGATCGACCGGGGCGTCCAGGGCTTCGCTCAGGGTCCGGTTCATTTGCGCGAACAGCTGCAGTTTGCGCGTGAGGTCGCGCACGTGCCCGGCCATGCGTTTGGCCATGGCCAGCAGCAAACGTGCACCCACCGCCGGGTGTTCGGCCAGCAGGCGCAAAAAATCTTCGCGGTCCAGGGTCGCCACCAGCAGGTCGGTGGTGGCGACGCAACTGGCCGAACGCGGGCCGCCGTCGAGCAGGCTGAGTTCGCCGATCAAGCTGCCCGGCCCCATGACGCGCACCACCAACTCGGCCTCGCCGGTCTGCAGGGCGGGGCTTTCCACCGACAGCTCGCCCTCCAGCACCAGCCACATCCGGTCCAACGCATCGGCCTCACCTTCGGCCACCAGCACGTCGCCCGCCGCCAGGGCCTGCGGCCGCATGTAGTCGACCACGGTCATGGCATCGTCCAGCCCCAGGCTGTCCAGCGCCGAGGGCGTGGCCAGCCAATGGGCGGCTTGCGACTTCAGTTCCACGGCCGAAGGGCCCTGCGGGTGCCTCATGGCGGGGTCTTTCCTGTCTGCCGCGAGGGCGGCAGCGATGGCGAAAATGATACGCGACGCCCCCACCGCTGTCCGCCGCCGCACCGGGCCCATGCGTCCATGGCGCGCCGACGGGCTACAATCTGCCCCTGTCAGGAGAGAGCTCCCCCGAGGGGCCGCCGAAGGCGCAGGAGGTCGAAGGGCGATGCCCACCGGCCCTGAACGCTCAGGCAAAAGGACTGGCAAGCGTCGAGCGCTCCCTGGGGACGCTCATCGTCACCCCCTGGAGAGAGCCCGGCCCCGAGTCGGGCCACCGAAGGAGCAAGCGCTGCATCGCCAGTGTGAATCTCTCAGGTAAAGCGGACAGGCGGGCAGTGCACATGCCACACCGGCCACGGTGGCTGGAGCATGTGTTTGCGCACCCCACTGCCCCCACGCCATGTCCGACACCGCTGCCCTGCTGACCACGCCCCTCAACGCCCTGCACCTGGAACTGGGTGCCCGCATGGTGCCCTTTGCTGGCTACTCCATGCCGGTGCAATACCCCGCCGGCCTGATGGCCGAACACGCCCACACCCGCAACGCCGCCGGCCTGTTCGACGTGTCGCACATGGGCCAGTTGCGTCTGGTGGGGGCCGACGCCGCCGCCGCGTTTGAAACCCTGATGCCGGTGGACGTGATCGGTCTGGGTTTGAACAAGCAACGCTACGGCCTGCTGCTGACCGACGCAGGCACCATCATCGACGACCTGATGTTCGTCAACCGGGGCAGCGACATTTTCGTGATCGTCAACGGCGCCTGCAAGGCCAGTGACATCGCCCACATCCAGGCCCGGATCGGCCAGCGTTGCCAGGTCGTCCCCATGCCCGAGCGCGCGCTGCTGGCCTTGCAAGGTCCGCAGGCGGTGGCCGCGCTGCAGCGCCTGGTGCCGGGCGTGGAGCAACTGGTGTTCATGACCGGTGGCGCCTACACCTGGAACGAGGCTGAGCTTTACATCACCCGCAGCGGCTACACCGGCGAGGACGGCTTCGAGATTTCCGTCCACAACGACCAGGCCGAGGCCCTGGCCCGCGCCCTGCTGGCCCAGCCCGAGGTTCAGCCCATCGGCCTGGGCGCGCGCAACTCGCTGCGCCTGGAAGCCGGCCTGTGCCTGTACGGCAACGACATCGACACCGGCACCACCCCGGTGGAAGCCGGCCTGAACTGGGCCATGCAGAAGGTCCGCCGCAGCGGTGGCGCCCGCGCCGGCGGCTTTCCTGGTGCCGACCGGGTGCTGGCCCAGCTGGACGGCAGCCAGCCCGCCACCCGCCTGCGCGTGGGCCTGCTGGCCAAAGACCGCATCCCGGTGCGCGAGCACGTCGAGCTGCAAAACACCGACGGCCAGCGCATCGGCGAAGTCACCAGCGGCCTGCTCGGTCCCACCATCAACCAGCCGATCGCGCTGGGCTACGTCGAATCCGGTTATGCTGCGCTCGGCACCCAGGTGCAGGCGCTGGTCCGTGGCAAGGCGGTGCCGATGGAAGTGGTCGCCCTGCCCTTCGTGCCCAACCGCTACCACCGCGGTTGACGGTTTCTTGCCCCGGTGCGCCCGGCGCTGCCGCCGCGCACCCACCCCACTTTTTTGACATCTGGAGCTGCACATGAGCCTGAAATACACCCCCGACCACGAATGGCTGAACGTGGAAGGCGACATCGCCACCGTCGGCATCACCCACCACGCGCAGGACGCGCTGGGCGACGTGGTGTTCGTGGAGCTGCCCGAGGTGGGCGCCACCTTCGCCGCCAAGGACGTGGCCGGCGTGGTCGAGTCGGTCAAGGCCGCGGCCGATGTGTACATGCCCGTGACCGGTGAAATCACCGCAGTCAACGAGGCCCTGCGCGACGACCCCTCGCTGGCCAACAGCGACCCGCTGGGCGCCGGTTGGTTCTTCAAAGTCAAGCTCAGCAACGCCGCCGAACTCGACGGCCTGCTGGACGAAACCGCCTACGGCGCCTTGACCCAGTAAATCCCCGCGTCCCTTTTCGGCACCGCCCTCGGGCGGTGTCTTTCCTTGATCTTGCCCGGAGCAACCCGCCATGTTGTCGTCCACCCCCCGCCCCCTGGCCGAACTTGAAAACGCCAGCGAATTCATCGCCCGCCACATCGGCATCGGCGCCGAAGACGAAGCCCACATGCTGTCCGTCATCGGCGAGGCCTCGCGCCGCGCCCTGATCGACGGCATCGTGCCGCGCAGCATCGCCCGCGGCGCTGGCATGGCCCTGCCACCCGCCGTCACCGAGGCCGAGGCACTGGCCGAACTCAAGGCCATCGCGGGCAAGAACAAGGTCTTCAAAAGCTTCATCGGGCAGGGGTATTACAACACCCATACCCCGGGTGTGATCCTGCGCAACATCCTGGAAAACCCCGCCTGGTACACCGCCTACACGCCCTACCAGGCCGAAATTTCGCAGGGTCGCATGGAAGCCCTGGTCAACTTCCAGACCATGGTCGCCGACCTGACCGGCATGGACATCGCCAACGCCTCCATGCTGGACGAGGCCACCGCCGCCGCCGAGGCCATGACCCTGGCCAAGCGCTCGGTCAAGGCCAAGGGCCACACCTTCGTGGTCAGTGCCGACTGCCACCCGCAAACGGTGGAGGTGATCCGCACCCGCGCCCTGCCGCTGGGCCTGGCGGTGCAGGTGGTGGCCTCGGAAGCCGAGTGGAACGCGGCTATTCGCCATGACGACTGCTTCGCCGCCATCAACCAGTACCCCGGCAGCACCGGCTGGCTGTGCGACTGGAGCGCCTCCGCCGCCACCCTGCACGACCGCGGCGCCGCCTTGATCCTGGCGGCCGACCTGCTGGCGCTGACGCTGCTGAAATCCCCCGGCGAAATGGGCGCCGACATCGTGGTGGGCGCCAGCCAGCGCTTCGGCATGCCCATGGGTGCCGGTGGCCCGCACGCCGCCTACATGGCCTGCCGCGACGCGTTCAAGCGTTCGCTGCCCGGCCGCTTGGTGGGCGTGAGCGTGGACGTGCACGGCCACCCGGCCTACCGCCTGGCACTGCAAACCCGCGAGCAGCACATCCGCCGCGAAAAAGCCACCTCCAACATCTGCACCGCACAGGTGCTGCCGGCGGTCATCGCCAGCATGTACGCCGTGTACCACGGCCCGCAAGGCCTGAAGCGCATCGCCGAACGCGTGGCCACCTACACCGCCATCCTGGCGCAAGGCCTGCAAACCCTGGGCGTGCAGGTGGTGCACCACACCGCTTTCGACACCCTGACCGTGGCCACCGCCAGCGCCGGCGCGGCCCACGCCCTGGTGCAGCACGCCGCGGCCAACGGCGTCAACCTGCGCCCGCTGTCCGGCGCGCGCGCCCACTGCGTGGCCCTGTCGCTGGACGAAACCACCACCCGCGACGACCTCGCCCTGCTGTGGTCGCTGTTCGCCCAGCCGGGCCAGGCCCTGCCGCAGGTGGCCACTTTCGAAGGCGGCGTGGCCGCGCTGATCCCGTCCGAACTGCGCCGCACCAGCACCTACCTGACGCACCCGGTGTTCAACAGCCACCACTCCGAAACCGGCATGCTGCGCTACATCCGCGCCCTGTCCGACAAGGACCTGGCGCTGGACCGCAGCATGATCCCGCTGGGCAGCTGCACCATGAAGCTCAACGCCACCAGCGAGATGATCCCCATCACCTGGCCGGAATTCGCCCACCTACACCCCTACGCCCCGGCCGACCAGTTGGAAGGCTACCGCCTGCTGGACGAACAGCTGCGCGCCTGGCTGTGCCAAGCCACCGGCTACGCCGCCATCAGCCTGCAGCCCAACGCCGGCTCGCAGGGTGAATACGCCGGCCTGCTGGCCATCCGGGGCTACCACGCCGCGCGTGGCGAGGGCCACCGCAACATCTGCCTGATCCCGTCCAGCGCCCACGGCACCAACCCCGCCAGCGCCCAAATGGCCGGCATGGAGGTGGTCGTCACCAAGTGCGACGAGCAAGGCAACGTGGACTTGGACGACCTGCGCGCCGCCTGCGAAAAACACAGCGCGAACCTGGCCGCGGTGATGATCACCTACCCCAGCACCCACGGCGTGTTCGAAACCGAGGTGAAGGCCCTGTGCGAGCTGGTGCACCGCCACGGCGGCCGCGTCTACGTGGACGGCGCCAACATGAACGCCCTGGTCGGCGTGGCCGCGCCGGGCGAATTCGGCGGCGACGTGAGCCACCTGAACCTGCACAAGACCTTCTGCATCCCGCACGGTGGTGGCGGCCCCGGCGTCGGCCCGGTGTGCGTGGTGGCCGACCTGGCCCCCTACCTGCCCGGCCACGCCACGGCCAGCACCCAGGGCGCCTACGTGGGTCCGGTCAACGACACCGTCTCCAGCGCCACCCCAGCCGTGGGCGCCGTCTCGGCCGCGCCGCTGGGCAACGCCGCCGTGCTGCCCATCAGCTGGATGTACATCCGCATGATGGGCGCGGCCGGTCTGCAGCAGGCCACCGAAACCGCCATCCTCAGCGCCAACTACATCAGCAAGCGCCTGGCCGACCACTACCCCACCCTGTACGCCAGCGCCAACGGCCACGTGGCGCACGAGTGCATCCTGGACCTGCGTGGCCTGAAGGAAACCAGTGGCGTCATGGCCGAAGACGTGGCCAAGCGCCTGATGGACTACGGCTTCCACGCCCCGACGCTGAGCTTCCCCGTCGCCAACACCCTGATGGTGGAACCCACCGAAAGCGAAACCCGCGAAGAACTGGACCGTTTCATCGACGCCATGATTGCCATCCGCGACGAGGTGCGCCAGGTGGAAGCCGGTGTCTGGCCCAAGGACGACAACCCGCTGAAAAATGCCCCGCACACGGCCAACAGCCTGCTGCAGGGCGAGTGGGCCCACGCCTACCCGCGCGAGGTGGGTGCCATGCTGAAGACCGGCCAGGCCGTGAAGTACTGGCCGTCGGTGGGCCGGGTGGACAACGTCTACGGCGACCGCAACCTGTTCTGCAGCTGCGTGCCGGTGGGCGACTGCGCCTGAGCGCCCTGGGCGCCGCCGCCCTTGTGCCGGCCCTTGTGACGGCGGCGCCAAAGTCCTACACTGCCTCTGGATGCGGTCGCACAAGGCCGCTGCAAGGAGACGACATGGACGAAGCGAACACGCCGTTGTCGCAAGCCGCAGAAGAGCACCTGCGCGCCCTCTCGGGGTTGCCCTACCCACAGGCCCTGACGGGCCAGTTCCCCCGCATCGCCAACCAGATCGTCGCCCTGAAAGACGACGAGTCCGGTTTGCGCCACTACTTCGACGAACTCACGCACGACCACCGGGGCGGCCGGCACGGCTTCCCCTTCGATGTGCTCATGGACATCCTGGCCCTGCGCGAGCGCATGCTCGAAGACGCCACGCCCGACCTCAACGCCAACGACGACACCAAGTGGGTGTCGTAAAGGCCGCGTGCTCAATGCAGGGCGAAGCTGTCCATGGCCAGGTGGCCGTACTGGACCTCGCGGGTGAAGTAGTCGGGCTGCGCCCCCCCTGGGTACCCCCAGCCAGCCGCCCCCAGGGCGAAAAACAAGGGCAGGAAATGCTCGTCGGTCGGGTGTGAACGGACCGCGGCCGGGGCTTGGCGGCGGTAGTCGAACAAGGCCTCCATGTCCTGGGCCTGCAGGGCCGACTCGACCCAGCGGGCAAAGTCGTGTGCATAAGGGGCCGTGGGTGCCTCCATCTCGGGCCGATCGCCGCCGAAGAGTTCGTGCAGGTTGTGGGTCATGCTGCCCGACCCGACCAGCAACACCCCCTGCTCGCGCAGGTCGGCCAGGGCCGCGCCCAGGCCGTACAAGGCCTGCGGACTGGCACGCGCCGGCAGCGCCACCTGCACCACCGGCACCTGGGCCTGCGGCAGCAGAAAGCGCAAAGGCATCCAGGCACCGTGGTCGAAGGGGCGCTCGGCGTCCGCCTGCACCGACACGCCCGCCGCCGACCAACGGTCCAGCACCGCCTGGGCCACTTCGGGCGCGCCCGGGGCCGGGTACTGCAGTCGGTACAAAGGCTCGGGAAACCCGCCGAAATCGTGCCAGGTGGCGGGCTGCGGATTCGTCATCACCCGGGCGCCGGGCGCCATCCAGTGCGGCGACATCACCACCACGGCCCGCAAGGTGGCCGCATCCAGCGTGGCGCCCAAGGCGGTCAGGGCGGGCCCGGCCTCGCCCGGGACCAGCGCCAGCATGGGCGAACCGTGGGACACAAACAGAACGGGTTGGGCAGACATGGAACGGTCCTTCGATGACATTGACAGCAGCTCTGCATGGTAGTTCTGCGGGCTGCGCAGACGGGCCATCTTCCATGACGGCCACGTTCAAAAAATTTGCACCTTCGCCATCGGCGACAATGGGCCCCAGCCGATCACGGCCCCCGATTTTCAGTGCAGCACCCATGGACCGTTACGCCGTCATAGGCCACCCGATTGGCCACAGCAAATCGCCCCTCATCCACAGCGCCTTCGCCCAAGCCACCGGCCAGGCGCTGACCTACACCGCCATCGAAGCGCCGCTGGACGGTTTTGCCGCGACCGTGGACCGCTTCCGCGCCGACGGCGGCCGGGGCGTGAACGTGACGGTGCCGTTCAAGCTGGACGCCTGCGCCTACGCCACCGACCTGGCCGACAGCGCCCGCGCGGCCGGGGCCGCCAACGCCCTGAAGTTCGACGGCAGCCGCTGCCTGGCCGAGAACTTCGACGGCGTGGGGCTGGTGCGCGACATCGTGCACAACCTGGCCCAGGCGGTGCGCGGCCGGCGCGTGCTGCTGCTGGGCGCCGGAGGCGCCACCCGTGGCGCCCTGCTGCCCCTGCTGGAACAGGCCCCGGCGCTGTTGTTCGTGGCCAACCGCACCGTGGGCAAAGCACAGGCCCTGGTGCAGGAGTTCGTCGGCCGCGGCGCCTCGGCCGCGGTGCTGGCCGGTGGCGGTTACGGCGACCTGGGCAATGCCGCCTTTGACGTGGTCATCAACGCCACCTCGGCCAGCCTGGGCCAGGAGCGCCCGCCGGTGCCCGCCAGCGCGTGGCAGGCCGACGGCCTGGCCTACGACATGGTCTACGGCAAAGGCCTGACCCCCTTCCTGCAAGACGCCCAGGCGGCCGGCGTGCGCCACCTGGCCGACGGCGTGGGCATGCTGGTGGAACAGGCCGCCGAAGCCTTTGCCTGGTGGCGTGGCGTGCGCCCCGCCACCGCCGACGTGATCCGCCGCATCCACGTGCCCCTGAATTGACCCCAGCCCCACCATGAACCAGCTCGACGCGCTCAAGCAACACACCACCGTGGTCGCCGACACCGGCGACTTCCTGCAACTCGCGCAATTCCAGCCGCGCGACGCCACCACCAACCCCTCGCTCATCCTCAAGTCGGTGCAAAAGCCCGAGTACGCCCCGCTGCTGCGCGACACCGTGGCCCGCCACGGCCAGGCCGCGATGGACGAGCAGGTGGACCGGCTGCTGGTGCGCTTCGGGCTGGAAATTTTGTCTGTGGTGCCGGGGCGCGTGTCCACCGAAGTCGATGCCCGCCTGAGCTTCGACACCGCGGCCACCGTGGCCCGGGCCCAGCGCCTCATGTCCCTGTACCGCGCCGAAGGCGTGCCCACCGAACGGGTGCTGATCAAGATCGCCGCCACCTGGGAAGGCATCCAGGCCGCACAGCAGTTGGAACAGGCGGGCATCCGCACCAACCTCACCCTGCTGTTCGCCTTCTGCCAGGCCGTGGCCTGCGGCCAGGCCGGCGTGCGGCTGATTTCGCCGTTTGTTGGCCGCATTTACGACTGGTACAAAAAACAGGCCGGCGCCCAGTGGGACGAAGCCGCCATGGCCGGTGCCAACGACCCCGGCGTGCGCTCGGTGCGCCAGATCTACGAGCACTACAAGCGCTTCGGCATCGCCACCGAGGTCATGGGCGCGAGCTTCCGCAACATCGGCCAGATCGTGGCGCTGGCCGGCTGCGACCTGCTCACCATCAGCCCCGAATTGCTGGCCCAACTGGCCGCCAGCGAGTCGCCCCTGACCCGAGCACTCGACCCACAGGCCGCCCAGGCCCTGGACCTGCCCGCGGTGCAGCACACCGAAGCCAGCTTCCGCTACGCGCTGAACGAAGACGCCATGGCCACCGAAAAACTGGCCGAAGGCATACGCGCCTTCTGCGTGGACGCGGTCAAGCTGGAACAACTGATCCGCGCGGCCTGACGCTCACACAAATCCACCATGCGGTTTGGCAATCGCCAGAACTTGGAGTAGATTCCAAGGTTTACCCCGCAGCGCCTTGATTCCATGGAAGACCTTCTGCCACCCATCCCCGCCAAGCGATATTTCACCATCGGTGAGGTGGGCGAATTGTGTGGTGTCAAACCCCACGTGCTGCGCTACTGGGAGCAGGAATTCACGCAGCTGCGGCCGATGAAGCGCCGCGGCAACCGGCGCTACTACCAGCACCACGAGGTGCTGATGATCCGCCGCATCCGCGAGCTGCTCTACGACCAGGGCTTCACCATCCACGGCGCACGCAACCGCCTGCAGGAACTGGCCCAACAGGAACGCGAACAACGCCGAACCACCCCCGCGGCAGCAGAAGCCGCGACCATGCCCACGGCCGAGCCGGTCACGGCAGGCGGCACCCTGGATTGGACCGCGGTGCGCCACGAGCTGCTGGCACTGCAAAAACTGCTGACGGATCCGATTTGAGGGAAAAACCGGTTACAATCTAAGGCTTCGGCGTGTAGCGCAGCCTGGTAGCGCACTTGCATGGGGTGCAAGGGGTCGCGAGTTCGAATCCCGCCACGCCGACCATAAAAATCAACGACTTACAGCTCACAAGGCTGTAAGTCGTTTTTCTTTGTGCAGCCTAGAATCCTCAATGTAGGAACCAATGTAGGAACTGCACTCCGGTGCGAAGAATGTTGCTCTACTACTAGGCACACCTCCAAGATATCGCTATAGATACTGCGCAACAAAGTATGGAGTTGCGTGACCCCACTTAACACTCATTCGCTAAGCGGAACACTCCCACCAACAATGTTCGGCGAATCCGGTTTGCAGCGAAAGCTGCCATCCCTTCCATGGAGAAAGAGTCCCCTTTCTTTACGAATACGGACCCTTGTACGATGGGCTACACAGCGAGAGCAGCGTGGCTGATGCTGCAATTGCGAGATCAGTCCGCTGGAACTCGCCAGTCGCTCATTTCATCCGCTGGATGTCGCTGTATTCCCCGCCGGTCTTCAGCATCACGGTGACATCGGCCTCGCCGCGGTTGCGCCAGAACCAACCGTGATTGCCTGTGAAGGCCGCGACCAACTCACCCTCATCCGAAGGAACGTCACGGCCCTTCTCGTAGCTGATGGAGCGCCCCTGCGCGTCACCATGGGTGTCGTAGTTGACCGCATCGCCCTGCACGCTCCAGGAGAACAGGGCCTTCTCGCCCTCCTTCATCTTGAGCTTGATCTCGGTGCCTTTGGCCCGGCGTGAGTGTGAAGGTCATCTCGTCGCGCTAGATTGCGCAGGTGGGCGGGCTTCATGACAAGACAGGAATGGTTTCGCCAAGGGGGTCGAGGTGCCTCAGGCCGCGGACAAAAGGATCTGGATGTCCGACGCGATCGTGGCGGCATCGGTTCCGTAGGCGGAAAACAGGCGGACCCGGGCTTCGGTGTCGAAGATGTACTTCCCTGCCGAGTGGTCCATGGTGTAGGAGGTCGGGGTCGAACCCGGGACCTTCTTGTAATATATCTTGAAGCCAGTGGCGACGTCTTTGAGTTCGTCGGGCTCGGGCCGCAGCGCGATGAAGCTCGGGTCGAAGTTCGCCATGTATTCCTTCAGCAGCGCCTGCGTGTCCCGCTCGGGGTCCACCGTGACGAAGAGCACCTGCAGTCGATCACCCTGGGCACCCAGCAAACGCTTGACCTCTGCCATGGTGGTCATCGAGGTGGGGCAGACGTCCGGGCACTGCGTGAAGCCGAAGAAAACGACCGCGATCTTGCCCTTGAAGTCCTTCATCTTCCTCAGGTTGCCGTTGTGATCCTTCAGCCGGAGATCCTGGGCAAAGGAGGCGCCGGTCACATCGGTGCTCTTGAACTTGGGCGCTTCTTGTGAACAGGCCATCAACGCAGGGATACCTGCCAAGCAAGCGAACGACGTCTGAACAAATCGCCGACGGTCGACAGACGAATCGTTTGAAATGGGTGGAAAACGCTGGCTCATGTCACTTCCTGGCTTTGGCCACTTCTTCGGCCACGAGCGCCATCAACTGCTGATCGCCAAAAGACGGCAGACCACGGCCATTGACGAAGAAGGTGGGGGTCTTGGTCACTTCCAGGGCGGTCAGGTCCTCGATGTCCTGCTTCAGAACCGCGTCGATGGCTGGTGTCTGTGCGTCGGCCTGTGCCTTGGCTATGTCCAGACCCGCTTCTTGTGCAGCGCGGTATGCGAGATCGAGGTTGGGCTTGCCATGGTCGGCCCACTGCGGCTGGGCGGCCAGCACCATCTCCAGCACGGGCAGGTACTTGTCTTGCAGTTTGGCGGCTTCCAGCAACTTGACCACCTGATCAGAACCGGCATGGAAGGGGGCGTAGCGAATCACCAGGCGCACATCGTTCGGGTATTGCTTGAGGATGTCTTTGACGATGGGGTAGAACGCGCGGCAGGTCTCGCACGCCGGGTCAAAGAACTCGACGATGGTGACCGGCGCGTTGCGCGGCCCGAAGACCGGCGAATGGAAGCGGACCAGCCGGTTGTCTGCCGGGCTACCCGACGGGTTGGCCGGCTGAGCGGTGGATTCCTTAACGACCTGGTTGACCTTCTCTGCCTGCGAGTTCTGGACCCGCTTCTGGTAGGCATTCATGCCCAGGAAGAAGAACACCAGGACGATGGCGACCAAGGCGGCGACGGTGATTTTTTTGGAATTCATCGTGAGGACTTTCTGAGGTAGACGACGAGAAGGATGACCAGCGCCATGAACGCGGCCAGTGACAGCCAGGGAATCTGGACGCCATTGAGGATTTCGAGCTTCTGGTCCGCGCAAGACACCCCGGCGCTGCAAGGCACCCAGGCTTTGGGGATCAGGCCCGCGACCAGCAAGGTGTGGTAGCCAGCCATGGCCAGACCGCCCAGGGCCAGGGCCAGGGCATAGATGGCGCCGCGGCGGTCATCGGTGAAGCAGGCGATCCCCAGGATGATGGCGATGGGGAACATGAAGATGCGCTGGTACCAGCACAGCACGCACGGCGTCATGCCCATGACTTCACCGATAAACAGCGCGCCCAGGGTGGCGGTGATTGCCACCAGCCAGGCCAGCAGCAACAGGGTCCAGGGCCGGGTCATGATGGACGCTCCGAGGAGGCGACTGACGGCCGAAAGGACATCAGAATCCAGGCGCCCGCTGCCAGCACGATGAACACATCGGCCAGGTTGAAGGCCGGCCAATGCAGCCCACGCCAGTGGATGTCGAGGAAGTCGGTGACCGCGCCGCTGGCGATGCGGTCGATCAGGTTGCCGCTGCCGCCAGCCACCAGCAATGCTCCCGCGGTCCGTTCCAGCGGTTCCACCTGGCGCGCGAGGCAGACAAAGGTAATGGGCACCACCACCATGAAACCGATAGCGATGAAGAACACCCGCTGCCAGCCGCCCGCATCGGCCAGCAGCGAAAACGCGGCACCAGTATTGAGCACATGAACCAGGTTGAACCAGGTCGTGACCTCGACGGCCGTGCCCAGCGCGATGGAGCTGGCAAACCAGGCTTTGCTCAACTGGTCCAGCGCCAGAAGAAAGGCCACGGCCAAAAGCCAAGCCAGGCGGGGACGGCCCCGCCAGGGAAATGCAGACATGAAAAAGAACCCTGAAAGAACGGACATCACCAGCCACGATGGCTGACTCGCTTCACAGGGATCGGAGCGGTGCGGCGCTGGGCGCCGTCAAAAAAGCCGAACCCTGGTCAGGCCAGGGTGGGCCACTGCGGCCGTTCGGGCCGCTCAATGAGGAGGACTTCGGTCCAGAGGCTGGCCACCATGTGCAGGCGGCTGGCTTCGTCGCTCGGGACAAAGAGCGCGCACGCCGACAGGGCCAGAGCGCCGGAGTGACAGCTTCCACAGTGGGAGTGCTGTGCGTGGGATTCACCGACATGGTTGTCGGTGTTGGCCAGAGCCGGCGCGACTGTCAGAGTGGCATGTGCGGAAGCACAGGGCTCATGCGCACAAGGCTCGCGCTCGGCCGCTCCCGCCCACTGCAGGGGCAGGCAGAACAGCATCAAGAGGGTGAGCAGAACGACGCGCATGACAGTGGGATTTTACGGCGCTGGCGCTGGGCGGGATGCGTTGCCCTGATTTGCCTCAGGATGTTCAACTGTCAGCTGAGGACTGGAACTGGCGAATGGTGGCCCACAGTTTCGGGGTCACCGTCATGGGCTGGAACGCACTGATGTTTGCGCGACCGGTGTTGCCCAGCGGGAGACGGCCGAGAAGATGTCCAAGAGGCACCAGGAGCAGCCTCAGGAATTGCCCGCCCAGCTCGGAAAGGTCGCGCGTCCGCCAGGCGAGCCCAAGCATGAAACAGTGAGAGCGTGCATGCGGGAGCAAGCGCGTCTGCCCCAGAACGTGCATGGCTTCGAGCAGGTGCCAAGCCTGCGCAACATCGTGATGGCCGAGGCGCTGGTAAGCCTGCGACAGCCGCTCGAAGGTGTGCGCGTCGAACACCACCGTCTCCACGGGCTCAATGGGCTCAATGGGCGTGGCCATGGTGGTCATGCCCGTGGTCACTGGCATCAGTGGTTCCAAGTTCTCCCCTGGCCTGACGCAACACCTGCCAGCCACCGTGCAAGGCCAGCCCCGCCATCAGCGCCGCCACGAGCAGATCTGGCCAGGCGGTCCCGGTACCAAAAACCCCCAGGGCTGCCAGGAACACCGCCACGTTGCCAATGGCATCGTTGCGGGAGCACAGCCAGACGCTGCGCATGTTGGCGTCGCCTTCGCGAAACGCATACAGCAGCCAGGCCACCGACACGTTGGCCAGCAGCGCCAGCAATGCCACCACACCCATGGTCGGCGCATCGGGTACCCGGCCGTTCCAGACCGCCCAGACGGCGCTGCCCAGCACATACAGACCAAACCCCATCATGCTGAACGCTTTGAGCATGGCCGCCCGAGCGCGCCAGGCCAGCGCAGACGCCAGCACAGCCAGCGACACACCGTAGTTCAGCGCGTCACCGGCGAAGTCGATGGCATCGGCCAGAAGGGACAGAGAACCGGATGAGAAGCCCGCAGCCAGTTCGACCAAAAACATGGCGGCATTGACGATCAGCGCGATCCACAGCACGCGTCGGTAGCGTGGCAGGTTGGTGATCTGTCCGGGGGCGGGGCATTCGTGTTCACAGCAGTGGGCCGACATGGAAACTCCTTCAGAATGCCGGTATTGGAAACCCTGGAGCGACTCCAGAGTCAAGCCTTCCGTCCAACCGACCGGAGAAACCCCATGCGCATCAAGGAACTGGCCGAGGCCACTGGAGTGGACGTGGAAAACATTCGCTACTACGAAAAACAAGGCCTCCTGCCGGAGCCGGCCCGGCAGGACAACGGCTACCGCGACTACGCGAGCACCCATCTGGAACGTCTGGCCTTCATCCGCCACTGCCGCGCGCTGGAAATGCCGCTTGCCGATATCCGCCGGCTGCTGGGCGCGCTGGACGCACCGGGCGAGCCACACCCGGACGTGGACAGGCTGGTTCAGGAGCAGATCGACAAGGTGCGGGCGCGGCTCAAGAGCATGCGCGCACTGGAGAAGCAGCTGCTGTTGCTACAGGCCAGTTGTGGCCGTTGTGACGACGAAGGAACTGACTGCGGCATCCTCAAGGAACTGGTGGCCGCCGCGCATGGCGAAGCGTGCGCTTGCCATGCACATCTTTCGCACTGACCCACCATGAAGACCTTTTTGCTGTACGTCGCCACCGCCTTGACCGAGATCGTTGGCTGCTATCTGCCCTGGCTGTGGCTTCGCCAAGGAGGCTCAGCGTGGTTACTGCTGCCGGCCGCGGCCAGTCTCGCACTGTTCGCTTGGCTGTTGACTTTGCATGATGCGGCCTCAGGGCGTGTGTACGCAGCCTATGGCGGGGTTTATATCGGTGCAGCCATCGCGTGGCTGTGGGCGGTGGATGGAGTCCGACCTTCTGCCTGGGATGCAACCGGTGCGGCAGTGGCCTTGTTGGGTATGGGGATCATTGCGTTCCAGCCACGCTGACCATTTCGGTGCTTGGTCGGCTCATTCTCCGGACAAACCGACCAACTGTCGCTTGAGGGCTTCTTTGTCAAATGACTGCTTGCGGCCTCTTCGAACATTGATACGTCATGAAGGAATGACCGGATCCAGCCTAATCCGCTCATCCAAACGCCTTCTCCGTTGCCCTCACAAGCTCTTTCAGAAAATTGATCGCCTTCTGCAAATCCTCCTTCGTCACGGGGTGAGGCTGCGGGGGCCCTTTGACACTTACACGCGAACGGTGAACCACGTCACCGCGCAGATTGAGGTAGCCGTTGAGTTTTTGCTTGGCCGTTGGGGCATCGACGTGGTTCCACTTCCAATGAGGCAAGAGATCCACACCTGCGTAATCCTGAAACAGCTGTAGCGTCTTCTCTGCCGTAGGGTTGTGCAGCCGTTTGATCTCCTCTTCCAGCCTTGACTTGACGAAGCTACCCAGACTCGTGTCGGTCAGCCCACTCAAACGATGTAACGCGGCCTCTTGAACTCGATCCTCGACGTACGTCTCCCATGCGGTCATGGCCATCACCAGCCCCGCCCGCTTGAGCACCTCCGTCTCCGGCGGTGGCGGCAACGTGTTCAGGGTTTTGAAGTGTGCCAACAAGTTCTCCGCGTCCTTGATGGCCTCGGCAAAAGTCTGTTCGGCTTGAGAGGTCGTCATGTTCATCTGCGCATTGGTTGGGATCGGGGCGCTGTGCTGAATACCTTCTGATCCGTGTTGGTGTTGGAAATCTTCTTCGTGAACTTGCACCGTGGAAACCCAGTGCATCCATGGAACAGTCCGTACTTGCCCTTGCGGATGGTCAGGAAGCCCTGACCGCATTCCGGACACAGCTCTTCCTCCCGGTCTTCGCCGTCCAGGTTCTGGATGCTCAACCCATGGTCCTTGACCAGCTCGGTCACAAAGACTGACTCGCGTTTGGTCAAGGTGATCAAACGCACCGTCCGCTTGGCGCGGGTCAACGCCACACAAAGTGGCTACTAGGTGCTAACTTTGATCCACCCGCCTTTTAGCCATGTTACATTCTTTCAAAAAGGGGGGTAAATTGGTTTACGTAGACAATGCCAATGTGTCGAAGTACGGTCGTGGCTGGTTCCATCTCACCGCAGACAGCCTTGATGAGCTTCATGCTTTCGCCGCTTGCGTCGGGATACCTGCCCGCGCCTTCCATCGTGGGGCACGCCATCCCCACTACGACATCACTGCTGCCCAGCGGCTAAACGCCCTTTGCTGCGGCGCTTGTCCCGTAGGTCCTCGGGACGTCGTGCGCATTGCAAGGCAAGTACTCGTACCAGAGCCAGTCGTCGCTACTTCGAGCGGCGACGCGCAGCTAGCCCTCTTCGCCTAGGGCGTTCCTCCATCGTGTACGTTCGCGCTGATTCCCTGGACGACCTGTTGGCCAAGGTATATCGGCAGATATTGACGCGCGGCACTCGCATTGAACCCACGAAGGGCCCGGCTCGCGAAATCTACGGTATCTTGCTGAAACTGTCGGCGCCACGTCTGCGCCTCAGCCGGACTGAGTCACGTGGCATCCTTTTCAGCTGCCTTGGCGAGCTCCCTGATGGCCACCCAAAT
>NZ_NWMV01000066.1 GCF_002837145.1 Macromonas nakdongensis
CGGGTGCGGGTGCGGGTGCGGTCGGCAGTGTCACCGCGGCGGCGGCCTCACGCGGGGCCAGAGCCGCGGATTTCAGAGTTTTTTTTTCCGCCGCGGGCCGAAACGCCAGCAAGCGCAACAGCACCATGGTCAGGGCCGCGTATTCGTCGGGTGCCAGCCCCAACTCGCCCCGGCCGTGCAGGCACAGGCTGTAGAGCAATTGGGTGTCGTCGGCTGGCAGGGTCGCGGCCAGCTGCTGCACACGCACCTCGTCCGGGTCGTCGCTGGCGGCGGTGGCCGGCACCATCTGCGCCACGGCCATGCGCTGCAGCACGCCCACCATGTCTTCCAGCGTGGAAGCCGCGCCAAAACCGTGGATGCGCAGGGTGTCGACGGTGTGCACCACCGCGGCACCGTCGCCCGCGGCCAGGGCCTCCAACAGGGTCCAGACGTGGCTGCGGTCCACCGCCCCCAGCATCTGGCGCACTGCGGCCTCCTGCAACTGGCCGCCGCCGAAGGCAATGGCCTGGTCGGTCAGGCTCAGGGCGTCGCGCATGGAGCCGCGCGCCGAACGGGCCAGCAGGCGCAAAGCCGCGGCCTCGGCCGGCACTTGTTCGGCGGCCAGCACACGGCCCAGGTGCTCCTGCACCGTGTCGGGCGCCATCGGGCGCAGGTTGAACTGCAGGCAGCGGCTCAGCACCGTGACCGGCACTTTCTGCGGATCGGTCGTGGCCAGCACGAACTTGAGGTACTCGGGCGGCTCCTCCAACGTCTTCAACATGGCATTGAAGGCGGTGTTGGTGAGCATGTGTACCTCGTCGATCATGAAGACCTTGAAGCGCCCCTGCACCGGTTTGTAGACGGCCTGCTCCAGCAGGCTTTGCACCTCGTCCACCCCGCGGTTGGAAGCAGCGTCGAGCTCGGTGTAATCGACGAAACGGCCGCTGTCGATGTCGCGGCAGGCGTCGCAGACGCCGCACGGCGTGGCGGTGATGCCGCCCTGCCCGTCCGACCCGGTGCAGTTGAGCGACTTGGCCAGGATGCGCGACACCGTGGTCTTGCCCACCCCGCGCGTGCCGGTGAACAGGTAGGCGTGGTGCAGGCGCTGCGTGGTCAGGGCATTGCCCAGGGCCTGGACCACGTGCTCCTGCCCCACCATCTCAGCGAAGTTCTTGGGGCGGTATTTGCGGGCCAGGACGACGTAGGACATGCGGGGATTCTATCTGTCGCATACAATCGAACGTGACGGGCCTTCCCGCATGGTGAAGCGGCCAACCGGGTCAGGTGGGGAACCAAGCAGCCCTAACTGTGAATCCAGTGCCGGGATCAAGGCTCGTCACCTTATTTCCATCTGAAGCGACAAGATTTGAGGCGCATTCATGGCCAACGAGCTGATCAAACACGTGACCGACGCAACCTTTGAAACCGATGTGGTGAAAGCCGCTGCGCCGGTGTTGGTCGACTTCTGGGCCGAATGGTGTGGCCCCTGCCGCATGATCGCCCCGATCCTGGACGAAGTGGCCACCAGCTACAACGGCAAACTGCAGGTCGCCAAGATGAACGTGGACGAAAACCGCAACGTGCCGGCGCAGTACGGCATCCGCGGCATCCCCACGCTGATGTTGTTCAAGAACGGTGAACTGGCCGCCACCAAAGTGGGCGCCCTGAGCAAAGCCCAGCTGACCGCCTTCATCGACCAGCAACTGGCCTGATCGAACCCCACCGCCCGGGTGCAAGGCCTGGGCGGTTTTCCTGTCATAATGGCAAGTAGCAGGGCCGCCCTTAGGCCCGACAGAACACCAGCGTTCGCGCCAAAGCAGCCGCGATCCGCACCTTTCCCCCACACACCGTCTGGACTCCTAGCAGGAGTGATCCCATGCACCTGAACGAACTCAAGGCACTGCACGTGTCTGAAGTGCTCAAGCAAGCCGAAGCCCTGGAAATCGAAAACACCGGGCGCATGCGCAAGCAGGAGTTGATGTTTGCCATCATCAAGAAGCGGGCCAAGGCGGGGGAACAGGTCAACGCCGACGGCGTGCTCGAAGTCCTGCCAGATGGCTTTGGTTTCCTGCGGGCGATGGACACCAGCTTCACCGCCAGCACCGACGACATCTACATCTCGCCCAGCCAGATCCGCCGCTTCAACCTGCACACTGGCGACATGATCGAAGGCGAAGTGCGCATCCCGAAAGACGGCGAGCGTTACTTTGCTCTGAACAAGCTCGACAAGATCAACGGCCTGCCGCCCGAGCAGAACAAGCACAAGATCATGTTCGAGAACCTGACGCCGCTGTTCCCCAAGCAGCACATGCGGCTGGAACGCGACATCAAGGGCGAAGAGAACATCACCGGCCGCGTGATCGACATCATTGCGCCCATTGGCAAAGGCCAGCGCGCGCTGATTGTGGCCCCGCCCAAGAGCGGCAAGACGGTGATGATGCAGTCGATTGCCCACGCCATCACGGCCAACCACCCCGAGGTGGAAATGATGGTGCTGCTGGTGGACGAACGCCCAGAAGAAGTGACCGAGATGCAGCGCACCGTCAAAGGCGACGTGATCGCGTCCACCTTTGACGAACCCGCCGCCCGCCACGTGCACGTGGCCGAGATGGTGATCGAACGCGCCAAGCGCCTGGTGGAACTGAAAAAAGACGTGGTGATCCTGCTCGACTCGATCACCCGCCTGGCACGCGCCTACAACAACGTGCTGCCCTCCTCCGGCAAGGTGCTGACCGGCGGCGTGGACGCCAACGCGTTGCAACGCCCCAAGCGCTTCTTCGGCGCCGCGCGCAACGTGGAAGAAGGCGGCTCGCTCACCATCATCGCCACCGCGCTGATCGACACCGGCAGCCGCATGGACGAGGTGATCTTTGAAGAATTCAAGGGCACCGGCAACAGCGAACTGCACCTGGACCGCCGCCTGTACGAAAAGCGCGTGTTCCCGGCCATCCAACTCAACCGCAGCGGCACCCGCCGCGAGGAACTGCTGCTGCAGCCGGAAATCCTGCAGAAAACCCGCATCCTGCGCCAGTTCATGTACAACATGGACGAAATCGAGGCCATGGAAATGGTCTTGAAGAGCATGAAGCAGACCAAGAACAACTCCGAGTTCTTCGACCTGATGCGCCGCGGCGGTTGATCGCCAGGGCCAAAAACCCATATAATCCAAGGCTTTGCGGAAAGTGCACCGGATGGGCCGGTGGCGGCTGCCGCGGTTGCCGGGGCCAACGACCCTTAGCCCCAAAAGGAAACAGCGATGAAAGAAGGCATTCACCCCAACTACCGCGAAGTGTGCTTCGTGGACCTGTCCAACGGCTTCCAGTTCGTGACCCGTTCTTGCGCGAACACCAAAGAAACCATCAAGCTGGACGACGGCCGTGAACTGCCGCTGTTCAAGCTGGACACCTCCAGCGAATCGCACCCCTTCTACACCGGCACCCAAAAGTCGGTGGACAACATGGGCGGCCGCGTGGAGAAGTTCCGCAACCGCTTTGCCCGCACCGCCAAGTAATTGGCCGATGCCCCGCGAAAAAGCAGCCGCAAGGCTGCTTTTTTGTTGTTGCCGCTATAGTTCACCCCACATGTCCACCACCCCCGCCATCGTCACCCAACTGGCCGCCCGTCGGCTGCCCCGCTGGGTGCTGCTGCTGCTGGGACTGGCCTATGTGCTGCCGGGGCTGCTGGGGCGGCAACCCTGGCGGCACGCCGACCTTGCCTCGTTCGGCGCCATGCTGGACCTGGCCCGCCAGCCGGGGCATTGGCTGCACCCCCAGGTGCTGGGGCAGGCGGCCGAACTGCCCGGCTGGCTGCCCTACTGGCTGGGGGCCGGCTTCATCCAGGTCCTGCCCTGGCTGCCTGCCGACCTGGCCGCGCGCCTGCCTTTCGGGCTGATGCTGGGACTGACCCTGGTCTGCACCTGGTACGCGATGTTCCACCTGGCCCGGCTGCCGGGCGCACAACCGGTGAGCTTTGCCTTCGGCGGCGAGGCCCAGCCGCTGGACTACGCCCGGGCCATGGCCGACGCCGCCCTGCTGGCCCTGGTGGCCAGCCTGGGCCTGGCCCTGCTCTCGCACGAAACCACGCCGAGCGCCGCCCAACTGTGCTTCAGCGCCCTGCTGCTGTACGCCGCCGCTCGCCTGGTGAGCCCACCCGGACAGCACCCGGCGCTGGGCGTGGCGGCGTGGTGGCTGGGCGCCTTCGGCCTGGCCACCAGCGGTGCGCCCGGCCTGGCGCTGACCCTGGGCCTGGGGGGCTTGCTGGGTGCCGCACGCAGCGGCGCCCTGGAAACGGAAGACCGCACACGGCTGTGGTCCTGGGCCGCCAGCGGCCTGGGTTCGCTGCTGGCCACGGCCACGGCCGTGCGCCTGGGCTGGACCCCGGACCTGAACACCACGGCCTGGCTGGGCTGGCTGGACTACCCTGCCTGGCGCAGCGCCGGCCGCCTGATGGTGTGGTTCACCTGGCCGGCCGGGCTGCTGGCGCTCTGGACGCTGTGGCGCTGGCGCGGCCGTTGGCACAACGCCCACCTGTGGCTGCCGCTGTGGTGGGTGTTGGCGGGCCTGGCGGGCATCGCCTGGCTGGGCGGCCAGAACGAGGACCGCGCCCTGCTCCCAGCCCTGCCCGCCCTCGCCTGCCTGGCGGCGCTGGCCCTGCCCACCCTGACGCGCACCGTCACCGCCCTGATCGATTGGTTCGCCCTGTTGTTCTTCAGCGGCGGGGCGCTGATCGTCTGGACGGTGTACGTGGCGATGATGACCGGCACCCCGGCCAAACCGGCCGCGAACGTCAGCAAGCTGGTGCCGGGGTTCGAACCGGTGTTCTCCTGGGGCCTGTTCCTGCCGGCCTTGTTCGCCACGGTGGCCTGGCTGGGCGTGCTGGCCTGGCGCATCGGCCGCCACCGCCCGGCCTTGTGGAAAAGCCTGGTGCTGTCGGCTTCGGGCGGCACCTTGTGCTGGCTGCTGCTGATGACGCTGTGGCTGCCGCTCCTCAACTTCGGCATGGGGCAGGCCCCGATATCGCGCCGCATCGCCGAGGTGACGCCACCGGGCAGCTGCGTGCTGGTGTACGGCTTGAACCACGCCCAAATCAGCGGACTGCAACACCACGGTGCACTGGAGGTGCGGCGCTGGCGCCGGGCCACCGACCAACCGGCCTGCCAACGCTGGGTGGTGAACCCGGCCGCCTACCACACCCTGCCGCCCGGGGCACTGGAGGGCTGGTCGCTGATGACGCGCCTGCCACGGCTGCGCGGCGACCGCGCCCACCTGATGGTGTTCGAACGCCGGCCCTGAAAGGGCGGCGACAGAGGCGAGCCGCTCAGTCGCTCAGCACCCGGCTGGGCGGCAGCACGATGCGGAACCGCGAGCCCTGCCCCACCACGCTGTCAACCAGCATGTGCCCGCCGTGGCGCTGGGCCACGTGCTTGACGATGGCCAGCCCCAGGCCCGTGCCACCGGTTTCGCGCGAGCGGCTGCGGTCGACGCGGTAGAAGCGCTCGGTCAGGCGTGGCAGGTGCTCGGCCTCGATGCCGGGCCCGGTGTCCTGGACGTGGAACTCGACACTGCCATCGGCCAGCAGCGCCCAGCCGGCCCGGATCTGCCCGTGCGCCGGGGTGTAGCGCACCGCGTTGCTCAGGAGGTTGGACATGGCGCTGACCAGTTCCGAACGCGCCCCGGCGATCTGGAACAGCGGGCTGGGCTCGGCCACCAGGTCGTGGCTGCCCTGGGCCAGCACGTCGGACAGGGCACGGGCCTCGTCCACCACCTGACTGAGCAGGTCCTGCGACGACACCCATTCGGACGAACCGGGAATGGGGCTGCCCTCCAGTCGGGACAGGGTGAGCAGGTCGCTCACCAAGGTCTGCATGCGCTGGGCCTGCTGGCCCATGAGGGCCAGGTAACGGCGGCGCTCTTCGTCGGACACGTCGAGGTGCTGCAGGGTCTCGATGAAACCGCTGACGACGGTCAACGGTGTGCGGATTTCGTGCGAGACGTTGGCCACAAAATCGCGGCGCATGGCCTCGGCCTGTTCCACGGCGGTGACATCGCGGGTGAGCAGCAGGCGCCGGCCTTTGCCATAAACGTGGATCTGGATGGAAATGCGCTGCGGATGGCCCGGATAGGCGTCGCGTCCGTCAATTTCGACGGGTTTGCTGAAGTCGCCCGCGTTCAGGTAGGCGATGAAGGCCGGGTCGCGGATCAGGTTGCGGATTTGCTGGCGCACATCGCGCTTGGAGTCAAAGCCCAGGTGCTGCGCCGAGGTGAAGTTGCACCACTCGATGGCCGAGGTTTTGTCGAGCAGCACGACCCCGTTGGGCGAGGCCTGGATGGCAGCGAGGAATTCCTGCAAGCGGGCCTCGCTCTTGCGGGCCTTGCGGTTGAGGGCCTTGAAGCCCTTGCGGCTGCGCTCCACCACCTCGGCCCAGACGGTGGACACCCGTGGCGGATTGACCGCATGGCCATGGCGCAGCCAGTTAAGCACCCGGGCCGCACGCACGTTGTCGAGCGTGATCCACAGGGCCGAACCGGCCAGGGTGCCCGCCACCCCTTCCCACGCCGCGTCACCGTAGACCAGTGCCAGCACACCCCCTGTCAAACTGCAGGCAAACAACTCCAGGGGGCGGCGGATCATGCGGGGGTCGGGTCGGTCTTGGGTTTGGCGGCGAGGGTTTGCGCGGTCAGGCGGTAACCCGCACCACGCACGGTTTCGATCATAGCGCCCGCGGTGCCCAGCGATTCGCGCAGGCGCTTCACATGCACATCGACGGTGCGTTCTTCGATGAAGACGTGGTCGCCCCAGATGCGGTCGAGCAAGGCCCCGCGGGTGTGGACACGCTCGGGGTGCTTCATCAGGTAATGCAGCAGCTTGAACTCGGTCGGACCGACCTTGAGCTCGCGCCCGGCGTGCAGCACGCGGTAGGTGGCCGCATCCAGGCTCAGCTCGCCGACCTGCACCGTGTCATTGACGATTTCCGGCGCACGGCGGCGCAGCACTGCGCGGATGCGCGCCAGCAACTCCTGCGTCGAAAACGGCTTGGTGACGTAGTCGTCGGCACCGGCGTCCAGGCCCTGGACCTTGTCGGACTCTTCGGTGCGCGCCGTCAGCATGATGATGGGCACGGTCTTGATGCGTTCGTGCTGGCGCCAACGCTTGGCCAGCTGCACGCCGCTTTCGCCAGGCAGCATCCAGTCCAGCAGGATGACGTCGGGCAGCACCGCGTCCACCTCGCGCTGGGCGGCGGCACCGTCGAACACCACGGTCGGCGCAAAACCGTTGTGGCGCAGGTTGACGGCGATCAGCTCGGCGATCGCCGGCTCGTCCTCCACCACGAGCACGCGGGGCAGCTTTCTCATTGGACGGCCGACTCCCGTTGGGCCGCCGTGGTGTGGCGCACGTCGGTGCCCTTGGCCACGTAGATGCTGGCCTCGGCGATGTTCTTGGCGTGGTCGCCCACCCGTTCGATCGCCTTGGCCAGGAACAGCAGGTTCAGGCTGGTGGAGATGGTGCGGGGGTCTTCCATCATGTAGGTGATGAGCTTGCGCAGGTAGCCTTCGTAGGCGGCGTCGATGCGGTCGTCCTCGTCGATGATGCTGAGCGCGGCCTGCGCGTCCAGACGTGCGAAGGCGTCCAGGGTCTTGTGCATCAGGTCGGCGGCGAGCTGGGCACCGTCGGCCAGGTCGATCACCGGCAGGTTGCGCGGGGCACCGGCTTCGATGAAGGACTTGGTCATGCGGGCGATGCGCGAGGCCTCGTCACCGGCACGCTCCAGGTTGACGATGACGCGCGACACGCCGACCAGCAGGCGCAGGTCGCGCGCGGTCGGCTGGCGCCGGCTCATGGTGGAGGTGATGTCGTGGTCGATCTCCACCTCCAGGCGGTTGACCTTCTGCTCCAGGGCCAGCACCTGATCGGCGGTTTCCACGCTCAGGTGGTGCAAGGCGTAAATGGCCTGGCGCAGCTGCGACTCGACCAGACCGCCCATTTCGAGCACGCGGGTGGAGATGTTGCTCAGTTCGGCGTCGAACTGGCTGGAGAGGTGTTTGTCCGTCATGATCAACCAAACCTTCCGGTGATGTAGTCTTCGGTTTCGGTGCGCTTGGGCTTGAAGAAGATCTGCTCGGTGACACCGAATTCGATCAGCTCGCCCAGGTACATGTAGGCGGTGAAATCGCTGCAGCGCGCGGCCTGCTGCATGTTGTGGGTGACGATGGCGATGGTGTAGTCGTTTTTCAGCTCGTGCACCAGCTCCTCGACCTTGCCGGTGGAGATCGGGTCCAAGGCCGAGGTCGGCTCGTCCAGCAGCAGGATGGAGGGCTTGACCGCCACGCTGCGCGCGATGCACAGGCGCTGCTGCTGCCCGCCCGACAAGCTCAGGCCGCTCTGGTGCAGCTTGTCCTTCACCTCGGTCCACAGAGCGGCCTTGGTCAGCGCCCATTCCACCCGGTCTTCCATCTCGCTCTTGCTCAGGTTTTCGTACAACTTCACGCCGAAGGCGATGTTGTCGTAGATGGACATGGGGAACGGCGTGGGCTTCTGGAACACCATGCCGATGCGGGCGCGCAGCAGGTTCAGGTCCTGCTTGGGGTCCAGGATGTTCTGGCCGTAGAAGTTGATTTCACCCTCGGCGCGCTGGCCGGGGTACAGGCTGTACATGCGGTTGAGGGTGCGCAGCAGCGTGGACTTGCCGCAACCCGACGGGCCGATGAAGGCGGTGACCTTCTTCTCGGCGATGTCCATGTTGATGTTCTTCAAGCCCTGGAACTTGCCGTAATAGAAGTTCAGGTTGCGCACTTCCAGCGCGTTCTTGGTCTCGATGGCGGTATCGGTCATGTCGAGGATTCCTATAGGCGTTGCAAGGGGGCGCGGTTCAGCGCTGGACCTTTTCGCGGAAGGCCACGCGGGCCAGTACGTTGAGCAGCAGCACGGCCAGGGTGATGAGCAGCGCACCGCCCCAGGCCAGCCGGATCCAGTTGTCGTAGGGGCTCATGGCAAACTGGAAAATCACCACGGGCAGGTTGGCCATGGGCTTGCCCATGTCGGTGCTGAAGAACTGGTTGTTCAGCGCGGTGAACAGCAGCGGCGCGGTTTCGCCGGAAATGCGGGCCACGGCCAGCAGCAGGCCGGTCATCACCCCGCTCTTGGCGGCGCGCAGCGTCACCAGGGTGGCCACCTTCCAGCGCGGGGCGCCCAGGGCGAAGGCGGCTTCGCGCAGGCTGCCGGGCACCAGGCGCAGCATGTTCTCGGTGGTGCGCACCACCACCGGAATGGCGATGAGCGACAGCGCCAGGCTGCCGGCGTAGCCCGAGAAGTTGCCCACCGTGGCCACCGCGATGGCGTACACGAACAGGCCCAGCACGATGGACGGGGCCGACAGCATGATGTCGGTGACGAAGCGGGTCAGTTCGGCGGTCTTGCTGGTGTCGCCGTATTCGGCCAGGTAGACGCCGGCCAGGATGCCGATGGGGGTGGACACCAGCACGGTCAGGCCCAGCATCATCAGGCTGCCGACGATGGCGTTGCGCAGACCGCCGCCTTCGGTGCCGGGGGCCGGGGTGTCCTGGGTGAACAGGGTGAGGTCGAGGGCCGAAATGCCGTTGGAGAACAGCACATACAGGATCCACAGCAGCACGGCCAGGCCCAGGCCCATGGAGGCCATGGACAGGGTCAGGCCGATGGCGTTGGCCGCGCGGCGCTTGCGGTAGAGGGAAGCGTTGAATTGCATGTCAGAGCCCCTTGGCCTTTTCGGCACGCAGGATCATGACCTTGGCCAGGGCCAGGACCACGAAGGTGATGACGAACAGCAGGAAGCCGAGCGCGAACAGGGTGGACAGGTGGAAGTCCGCCGCTTCGGCGAATTCGTTGGCCAGGGTGGAGGCGATGGAGGTGCCCGGCGAAAACAGCGAGGCGGGCAGCCGGTTGGCGTTGCCGATGACGAAGGTCACGGCCATGGTTTCGCCCAAGGCACGGCCCAGGCCCAGCATCACGCCGCCGATCACGCCTTTTTGCGTGTAAGGCAACACGATGCGGCGCACCACTTCCCAGGTGGTGCACCCAATGCCGTAGGCCGATTCGCGCAGGATGGCGGGCACGATTTCGAACACGTCACGCATCACTGCGGCGATGAAGGGCAGCACCATGAAGGCCAGGATGATGCCCGCGGCCAGGATGCCCAGGCCCGTGGGCGCGCCACCGAACAGCCAGCCGACCAGGGGCATGCCGCCCAGCATGTCCTGCAGCGGCACCTGGATGTAGTCGGCAAACAGCGGGGCGAACACGAACAGGCCGAACATGCCGTAGATGATGGAGGGCACCGCGGCCAGCAATTCCACCGCCGTGCCCAGCGGGCGGCGCAGCCAGGCGGGGCAGGTTTCGGTCAGGAACAGCGCGACTCCAAAGGCCAGCGGCACGGCGAGCAGCAGGGCGATGCCGGCGCTGATGAGGGTGCCGACGATGGCGATCGCGGCCCCGAATTCTTCGTTGATGATGTCCCACTCGACGTACCAGACGAAACGCAGGCCGAACTTCTGGAACGTGGGCCAGGCGTTGACGAGGAGCGAAACGATGATGCCCAGCAGGGCCAGCAACACCAGCAGCGAAAAGGTTTGCGTGACGCGGTGGAACAAGGCGTCTTCCAGTCGCTGGCGTTTGGCGATCTGGAGCATGCGGGGGCTACCGGTCTGCGCCGGCGCGGGCGGTGCGCTCATGGTGATATCCAGGTTCATACTGACTCCGACAAGGACCGGGCCCTTGGCACACGAACGCCCGTCGGTGGGCGGTTCACACCGACGGGACGTTCGGTTTCAAGCCATCACTTGGTGTTGATTTGCGACCAGACCTTGCTGCGAATTTCGCCAGTCAGTTTATCGGGCAGCGGCACATAATCCAAATCGGTGGCGAGCTGCTTGCCGTTCTTGAACGCCCAGTCGAAGAACTTCAGCACTTCAACGCTTTCGGCCTTGTTGCTCGGCTCCTTGTACATCAGGATGAAGGAAGCGGTCACCACCGGGTAAGCGGCATCGCCGGGCTGGCTCACCAGGGAAATGCCCATGCCCGGGGCCTTGGACCAGTCGGCGTTGGCGGCCGCGGCGGCAAAGGTGGTGTCGTCGGGCATGACGTACTTGCCGTTCTTGTTCTGCAGCGACAGCACCGGGATGTTGTTCTTCTTGGCGTAGGCGTATTCCACGTAGCCCAGCGAGCCCTTGACGCGGGTGACGTTGGCGGCCACGCCTTCGTTGCCCTTGCCACCCACCGAGGTCGGGGCCGGCCACTTGACGGCAGCGCCCTTGCCCACGGAGTCGGCCCATTCCTTGCTGACCGAGCTGAGGTAGTCGGTCCAGTTGAAGGTGGTGCCGGAGCCATCGGCGCGGTGGACGATGGTGATGGCCTGGTCGGGCAGGGTTTTGCCCGGGTTCAGCGCAGCCAGCTTGGGGTCGTTCCACTTGGCGATCTTGCCCATGAACATCTCGGCCAGCACCGGGCCGGTCACGCGCAGTTCGCCCTTGCCAAAACCTTCGACGTTGAAGACCGGCACGGTGCCGCCGATGATGGCGGGGAACTGGACCATGCCGTCCTTGTCCAGGTCGGCGCCGGGCACCGGGGCGTCGGAGGCGCCGAAGGCCACGGTCTTGGCGCGGATCTGGCGGATGCCGCCGGAGGAACCGATGGACTGGTAGTTCAGGCCATTGCCGGTTTCTTTCTTGTACGCTTCGGCCCACTTCGCGTAGATCGGGAAGGGGAAAGTGGCGCCCGCGCCGGTGATGTCGGCGGCCATGGCCACACCACTGAAACCGACGGTTGCTGCGGACACTGCGGCAGCAGCGATGGTTTTCAGAAAGGTACGCTTCATGGAGATCCTCAAGGGTTGGTGAAGGGATGTCGCGACTTTAGGAAGTTTTTGTGACAAGCTTGTGACAGCCTCGTCACATTCACATGAACCCGCCGCCCACGGCCTCCGGCAGCAGACCCACCGCCCCGGCACGACCTCGGGTTTACACGGTGTTCGGTGGTATGCTGGGCGCCCTTCAAGAGATTGAACGGCATGCAAAACGGAACCTTACTGGCGGCAGTGGACCTCGGGTCCAACAGCTTTCGCCTCGAAATCGGGCGCTACGATTCGGGCCATATCGAGCGGGTGGAATACCTGAAGGAAGTGGTGCGCCAGGGCAGCGGCCTGGACGAACACAAAAACCTGAGCCTGGTGGCCATGGAGCGCGGCTGGGAATGCCTGGCCCGCTTTGGCGAACGGCTGCAGGGCTTCAAGAAGACCCAGGTGCGGGCGGTGGCGACGCAAACCTTGCGCGAAGCGCGCAACCGCGACGACTTTCTGCGCAAGGCGCAGGCCTTGTTGGGCTTCGGGATCGACGTGGTGTCGGGCCACGAGGAGGCACGCCTGATTTACCAGGGCGTGTCGCACCTGCTGCCGCAATCGGACGAGCGCCGCCTGGTGTTCGACATCGGGGGCCGTTCGACCGAATTGATCCTGGGCCAGGGCTACACCCCGCAGCGGATGGAGTCCTACCGGCTGGGCAGCGTGGCCTGGTCGAGCCGCTACTTTCCGCACGGCCAGTTCACCACGGCCCTGTTGCAGACGGCCACCATCGCGGCCAAGGCGGTGCTGGACGAAGCGCTGGACACCTTCCCCGCCGCCGAATGGACGACGGCCTACGGCTCCTCGGGCACGGTGGGCGCGGTGATGGAAGTGTTGCAGACCCACGGTTTCCCGGCCGGGGTGATCACGCGCGCGGGCCTGGACTGGCTGATCGAGCGCATGGTGCGCGCCGGTCACGTCGACGAATTGCGCCTGGACGGCCTGAAGGAGGACCGCCGCCCGGTGCTGGGCGGTGGGGTCAGCGTGTTGCTGGCCCTGTTCGAGCTGTTCGAACTGGACACGGTGCACCGCGCCGAGGGGGCCTTGCGCCAGGGTGCCCTGTACGACCTGATCGACCGAGAAAACGACCAGACCGACGTGCGCGAACGCACCGTGCGTTGGCTGGGCGAGCGCTTCACCACCGACAAGGCCCAGGGCCAGCGGGTGGCGAGTGTGGCGACCCAATTGTTCGCCCAGGTAGCGACGGTGGACCCACTCAACGGTCGCTATTCGCAGAAACTCGACTGGGCGGCCCGGCTGCACGAAATCGGCACCCACATTTCCCACAGCGATGCGCATCGCCACGGCGCCTACATCCTGGACCACGTGGATGCGCCCGGTTTTGCCCTGCCCGAGTTGCACCGGATGAGCCAGCTGGTGCTGGGTCAGCGTGGCAAGCTGCGCAAGCTGGAGGCCGAGCTGGACGACGAACTGTTTGCCAAACAGCTGCTGTGCCTGCGGCTGGCGGTGTTGCTGTGCCACGCCCGCAAAGACCCGGACATCGGCGCGCTGCGCCTGAGCTACAAATCGCGCCAGTTCAAGCTGACCGCGGTGCCGGGCTGGTCGCGCCAGTACCCGCAATCGGCCTGGTTGCTGGGTGAAGAGGTGCTGGCCTGGCAGAAATCCAACTGGCGGCTGCTGGTCGACTTGCGCTGACAGCCGCAACCATGCCACCGCCCGCGCCCTCTCCGGCGTTGAGCGAAGCCATGCACCGGGCCGAGGGGCGGCTGGAAGAGTTGAACCAGCGCATCGCTCGGCTGGCGCTGCTGCTGGGTGTTCAACTGGACAGCCCTCTGGCGTTTGAACGGATACTGAAACGCCAGGACCCGCATCTGACACCGCGTGGCACCAGCGGGGTGACAGCCGCCGAGCAGCGCCTGTCGCGCGAGTGGGAAGAGTTGCGCGGGCTGCTGGTCCTGCGTTGCGACCTGATTGCCGAAGACTTGAGCGAACTGGGCCTGGCCTCCACGCTGGCGATCACGGCCAATGTGGAAACGCGGCTGCTGCGCGAAGGATTCGGCCCCGGGGCCGACGGACTGGACCTGTTCGATCAGATGAACCCAGACCCCACCGCGAAACCCTGAGTTGCCAGGAGCGCTCGCGCATCCGAGCGCAAACCTTCACAGCAATTCCGGCGTCTGGACGGTGAGCACCACGGTCTGCAAGCGCCCGTTCTTCTCGCGCTGGCGCAGCCACCAGACCGCGCCCTTGCGGATGGAACATTCGGCCTCCTGCAAGCCCAGCAGGTGAGCCACGGTCTGGCCCAGCGTCGGCTGGTGACCGACGATCAGCGCTGCCTGCCGGGCCTCGGGCCACTGGGCCACGCTCAACAGACCGTCCACCGAGCCGTCGGGCCGCAACTCGTCGCGCAGGCGGTACTTGCGACCCAGAGCGATCACGGTCTGCTCGGTGCGCACCGCCGGGCTGGAGAAGACGCGCACGCCGTCGGGCAGTTGCCGGTCGAGCCAGCTGGCCATGCGCGCGGCCTGGCGTTCGCCCTTGTGGGTCAGGCGCCGCGACAGGTCGGCGCCGCCACCGTCTTCGGTTTCCTCCAGGTCTTCGGCCTCGGCGTGGCGCCAGAGGATCAGGTCCATGCTCATGCCTTGCCTCCGTAGCGGGCCATCAGGGCGGACTGGGCCGAGTGCAGGGCCGGCTTGCCCTTGCCCCCGGACACCGCCACCTTGGCGTAACGGCCGTCGGGCTGCAGCAGCCAGGCGTCGCGGTTGTCCTGCAGGTACTGGTGTATGCACTCCTCCATGACGCGGTGGCGCAGGGCCGGATCGGTCACCGGCCAGGCCAGCTCGATGCGGCGCAGCATGTTGCGGTTCATCCAGTCGGCGCTGGACAGCCACAACTCCTCGTGCGTGCCCATGCGGAAGCAGAACACGCGCGAGTGCTCCAGCAGACGCCCGATGACGGAGCGCACCTGCACGTTGTCGGTGTAGCCCGGCACGCCCGCCGGCAAAATGCAGGCGCCGCGCACGATGATGTCGATCTGCACCCCCTGCTGCGACGCGTGCGCCAGGGCCCGGGCCAAAGGCTCGTCGGTGAGCGAGTTCATCTTGAGGATGATGCGCGCCTCCTGGCCCTGCTTGGCGGCGGCCACCGTGGCGTCGATGCGGTCGAGCATGCCCTTGTGCAGGTGGAAGGGCGCGATCATGGCCTGGTTCAGCTTGGGCAGGCGGTTCTGGCTGGCCAGGTGCAGGAAGACCTGCTCCAGGTCGCTGGTCAGGCCTTCGTCGGCGGTGAGGTAGCTCAGGTCGGTGTAGAGCCTGGCGGTGCCCGGGTTGTAGTTGCCGGTGGAGACGTGGGCGTAGCGGCGGATCTGCCCGTCTTCACGCCGGGTGACCAGCAACATCTTGGCGTGGGTCTTGAGGCCGACGATGCCGTACACCACCTGCGCCCCGACCGACTCCAGCCGCTCGGCGTGGTTGATGTTGGCCTCTTCGTCGAAACGGGCCTTGAGCTCGACCACCGCGGTCACTTCCTTGCCACGGCGCACCGCCTCGCGCAGCAGGTCGGCCATTTCACCCTTGGCCCCGGTGCGGTAGATGGTCTGCTTGATGGCCAGCACGTTCGGGTCTTCCACCGCTTCGCGCAGGAAAGCCAGCACGGCGTCGAAACTCTCGTAAGGCTGGTGGATCAGCACATCGCCCTGCTTGAGCCGCTCGAAGAAGGACTGACCTGGGGTGAGCTGGACCGGCCAGCCGGGCTGGTAGCGGTCGAAACGCAGGTTCGGTGCGTCGAGCAGGTCGATCAACTGGTTCAGGCGCACCAGGTTCACCGGCCCCGGCACGCGGAACAGGGAGTTGGGTGGCAGGGCGAACTGCTGCAGCAGGAAGTCGGACAGGAATTCGGAGCAGCCCGCCGAAACCTCCAGCCGCAAGGCCTGGCCGTAGTGGCGCTGCTGCAACCCCAGGCGCAGGGCGGTGCGCAGGTTTTTCACCTCTTCCTCGTCCACCGCCAGGTCGGAATGCCGGGTGACGCGGAACTGCGAGAACTCGGTGACGGTGCGGCCCGGGAACAGGTCGCTCAGGTGCGAGCGGATGATGCTGGAGATGGAGGCGAAATTGGCCTGCTTGCTGCCCCGCGCGCCGGGGATGCGCACGTAACGCGGCAAGGCACGCGGCACCTTGACGATGGCGATCTCGTTCTCGCGGCCGAAGGCGTCGCGCCCGGACAGGCGCACGATGAAGTTGAGCGATTTGTTCGCCACCTGCGGGAAGGGGTGCGACGGGTCCAGCCCGATCGGCAGCAGCAGCGGCTGCACCTCCTGCAGGAAATAGTCTTTCACCCAACGGCGTTGCGGGGTGTTGCGCTCGCCGTGGGCGATCACCTTGATGCCGCGCTTGTCCAGCGCCGGCATCACGTCGTCGTTGTAGATGGCGTACTGCTGGGCCACCAGTTGCTGCACCTGCTCCGACACCTCGCGGAAGGTTTGGGCGGTGATGGGGCCGCGCTGCTCGTTCGTCTGGAAGGCCGCCAGGTGGGGGGCGAAGCGCACCTCGAAAAACTCGTCGAGGTTGGACGAGACGATGGCCAGGTAACGCAGGCGCTCAAGCAGGGGCACCTCGGGCCGGCGGGCCCAGTCGAGCACCCGCTCGTTGAAGGCCAGAATGCTCTGGTCTCGGTCCAGGAAGGGGGATTTGGGCGCGCTGTTCACACTCATGGCCGGGAAGAATGACTTTCGTTGTCGCTGCAACCGGCCATTATTGAGCATTCGAATGACAAATATGTGACATTCTGGTGAAGCCTGTGCGCCGCCTTGCTCACGCCACTGCCGCAGCACGGGGCTGCGCCACCGGACCCGCCTGGGCGTGGCCCGCAGGCCAGTGCACGATCTCCAGGCGCCCGTCGTGCTGCTCGACGATGGCGGTCAGGCTTTCCACCCAGTCGCCGTCGTTGCAGTACAGGGTCCCGCCGATGTCGCGCATCTCGGCGCGGTGGATGTGGCCGCAGATCACACCGTCCAAGCCGCGCTTGCGCGCCTCGGCGGCCACCGCACCTTCGAACTGGAGCACGTAGTTCAGCGCACTCTTGACCCGGTGCTTGAGGTACTGCGACAGCGACCAGTACGGCAATCCCAGGCGTGCGCGCAGGGAGTTGAGGTGGGTGTTCAGGCGCAGCGTCAGTTCGTACAGGTTGTCGCCCAGGTAGGCCAACCACTTGGCGTACTGGATGACGCCGTCGAAGTGGTCGCCGTGCACCACCCAGAGCTGGCGCCCGTCGGCGGTGGTGTGGATGGCGTCCTCCACCACGTCCACTCCGCCGAATTTGTGTCCGATGAAGTGGCGTGCAAATTCGTCGTGGTTACCGGGCACGAAGACCACCTTGCAGCCCTTGCGCGCGCGGCGCAGGATTTTCTGGACCACGTCGTTGTGGCTTTGCGGCCAGTACCAGCGCCGGCGCAGCTGCCAGCCGTCGATGATGTCGCCGATGAGGTAGAGCCGATCGCTGGGGTGGGCCTTGAGGAAGGACAACAAGGCCTTGGCCTGGCAACCCGGGGTGCCCAGGTGCACGTCGGAGATGAAGACCGTGCGCAGGTGCGGGCGGCGCCCGACGGGGCCGTCGTCGTCATCGGGGTCGTCGTCTGGCGCGTCGGGCGCCTGGGGAGGCTGCGCCTGGAGGGCGGCAGCCAAGGGCCCCAAACCCGCGTCCTCGGGTGCCCAGGAACTGCGCATCACGCACCCAGGAAGTGTTTGCGGTAACGCGCGGGCATGTCGGCCAGGCGCATCATCATGGGCAGGTCGGCGGCGTTGAAGTCGGGGTCCCAGGCCGGGGCACCGAGCACCTTGGCGCCCAGGCGCAGGTAGCCTTTGATGAGAGCGGGCGGCTCGACCGACAAGCCGCCGTCGAGTTCGTCCACCGGCAGCGGCAGGCGCGGGCGCACGTGGTACTCGATGGAGGCGAGGTGGCGCTCCCGCACCTGGCGCCAGATGCTGGCGGCGGCATGGCCGCCGCCGACCAGGCCGTGCGGTCCTTCGTGTTGCATGGGGATGCTGGCGCAGCCGATCATGGTGTCGAGCCGGTTGCGCGCCATGAATTCGGCCAGCGCCCCCCACAGGGCCAGGATGACGCCGCCGTGGCGGTGGTCGGGGTGCACGCAGCTGCGGCCCAGCTCCACCATCTGGGCGCGGATGCCGCGCAGGCGGGTCAGGTCGAATTCGGTGTCGCTGTAAAAACCGCCGACGCGCTTGGCCTGGGCCGGGGTCAGCACGCGGTAGGTGCCGATGACCTGGCGCGTGGCCGCGTCGCGCACCAGCAGGTGTTCGCAGTAGTCGTCGAACAGGTCAACGTCGTGACCGGGCACGGTCTGGGGCAGGCGTGCGCCCATTTCGCCGGCGAACACGTCGTGGCGCAGACGCTGGGCCTCGCGCACCTCGTCGTGGTGCCGGGCCCAGCTCACGTCGAGGGCTTCGGTGCGCTCCGCCTGCGCCACCGCGGGCCGCGCCTGGACCGGCGCCTGGGGCGGTGTGAACACCGGGGCCGGCGGGCGCAACCACACGCCCATCGGCATGACTGGGGCCAGGTCCAGGGTGGGGATCGGCGGTTCTTTCATCGTCTGCTCCTTGTGCTTGGAGTCATTTTTGAGGGCCTGCGTGTCGCCAACATGGCATTTCCATGAAAACGGGATGACAGGCACTCGGCCACCCTGCCCGCCCGACTTTCACGGTTTCGTCACCCAACCGTCATGCGCACTTCACCGCCAGTCCGAAACATGACCCCATCGAAACAAGGAGTTGGCGATGAACGTGACCGTGGTGGGTGCGGGGTATGTGGGGCTGGTGACGGCGGCCTGTCTCGCCGATCTGGGGCACCGGGTGGTGGGCGTGGACCGCGACCACGGCCGGGTGGCCCTGTTGCAGGCCGGGGGGGTGCCGATTTACGAACCCGGGCTGGACGAGCTGGTGCGGCGCAACGGCCAGGCCGGGCGCCTGCGCTTCACGACCGCGCTGTCGCAGGCGGTGACCGAGGCCGAGGTGGTGTTCATCGCCGTGGGCACGCCGCCGCAGGAAGACGGCTCGGCCGACCTGCAACACGTGCTCGATGTGGCGCGCCAGGTGGGCATGAACCTGCGCGGCTTCCAGGTGGTGGTGAACAAGTCGACCGTGCCGGTGGGCACCGGGGCGCGGGTGCAGGCGGCGATCGCGCAGGAGCTGCGGCGGCGCGGACTGGAGGAGACGCCGTTTGCCGTCGTCTCCAACCCCGAGTTCCTGAAGGAAGGCGCGGCCATCGACGACTTCATGCGGCCCGACCGGATCGTGGTGGGCGTGCCCGAAGGCCCCCTGGGGGCACGCGCCCGCCAGACGATGGCGCAGTTGTACGCGCCGTTCAACCGACACCACGAACGCACCGTGTGGATGGACGTGGCCAGCGCCGAACTGAGCAAATACGCCGCCAACGCCATGCTGGCCACGCGCATCTCTTTCATGAACGAGATGGCGCACCTGGCCGACCGGGTGGGCGCCGACATCGACGCGGTGCGCCGCGGCATCGGTGCGGACCAGCGCATCGGCCACAGCTTTCTGTACGCCGGCACCGGCTACGGCGGCAGTTGCTTCCCCAAGGACACGCGCGCCCTGATCCACACCGCCGCCGCGCACGGCGTGCCGATGCAGGTGGTGGCATCGGTGGAGCGCGTCAACCGGGCGCAGAAGCAGGTGCTGGTCGAGCACCTGCTGGCCCTGTTTGGCCCGGACCTGCGCGGGCGGCGTTTCGCCATCTGGGGCCTGGCCTTCAAGCCCAACACCAACGACATGCGCGAAGCGCCCAGCCGCACCGTCATCGCCGAGCTGCTGCGGCGCGGGGCCGAGGTCGTGGCCCACGACCCGGTGGCCATGGACGAGGCGCGGCGAGCGCTCGGCCACGATCTGGACCCCGCGCTGGCGAACGGCCCCCAGCTGCACCTGGTGGATGACCCGAACGCGGCCCTGGCCGGCGCCCACGCCTTGCTGCTGCTGACCGAGTGGAAATGCTTCCACAACCCGGACTGGGCCCAGGTGCGCGACAGCATGCAGGAGGCCATTGTGCTGGACGGGCGCAACCTCTACGACCCGGCCCTGTTGCAGGCCCACGGCGTGGCCCACATCGGCATCGGCCGGCGCAACGCGCTGGGGCTGGCGCGCCTGGCCCAGACGGCCCGGGCCGAAGGCCAACAGACGCAAGGGCAGACGCTGCCCCTGTGACCTCGGCACGGACTCAGGGCGCGGACTGGGTCCAGCACAGGGCGCCGGCCCGTGCACCGCTGCCCCCCTCGGCGTGGCTGCGCAGCAGGCGCAGCCAGACGCCCTCCACCTGGCCGACGATCTGGCTCCAGTCCAGGGCCAGGGTGGTGTCGCGCGCACCGGCGCGCAGGGTCTGCACCCAGGGCGGGTTGCCGGCCAGGTCGGCGGCCCGGCGCACGAAAGCCTCGGCATCGCCCATCGGGGCCAGCACCCCGTTCTGGCCGTGGCGGATCAGTTCGGCCGCAGCGGCGTAGTCAAACGCCAGCACCGCCAGGCCGCTGGCCATGGCCTCGGGCGTGACGTTGCCATAGGTTTCGGTCAGGCTGGGGAAGAGGAAGACATCGGCGCTGGCGTAGTGGTCGGCCAGGTCGGTGCCGCTGCGCGAGCCCGCCAAGATGGCGTCGGGGCAGGCTTGCTGGAAAGCTTCGCGCTCGGGCCCGTCGCCCACCACCACCAGGCGGCAGCGCGGGTTGACCGCGCGCATGGCGGCGTGGGCCTGGGCCAGCAGGTGCAGGTTTTTCTCGGCCGCCAGCCGCCCGACCGACAGCACCACCAGATCGTCCGGCGCCACCCCCCATTCGGCACGCAGGGCGGCGTTGCGCCGTGCCGGCATGAAGCGCTGGGTGTCCACCCCGCGCGCCACCACCAGCAGGCGTTCAAAACCCATGCTCCCCAACTCGGCCTGCAGGCCGGGCGTGGGCACCATGGTGCAGTGGGCCAGGTTGTGGAACTTGCGCAGGTAGGCGGCAATGGGCTTTTCCAGCCAGGCCATGCCGTAGTGGCGGCTGTAGGCGTGGAAATTGGTGCGGAAATCGGTGCTGATGGGCAGCTTGAGCTTGCGCGCCGCCTGCAGCGCCGACCAGCCCAGCGGGCCCTCGGTGGCCACGTGCACCAGGTCGGGCCGGCGCAGGGTCCACAGACCGATCAGAGATTTTTTGGCCGGCATGCCCATGCGCAGGTGCGGGTAGCGAGGAATGGGCAGCCCCCGCATCAGCACCTGCTCGAGCCCCTCTTCGGCCCCCGCCCGCTCCAGCCGGGCCTGGCGCGGGCGCACCAGTTGCAGGTCGTGGTTGCGGGCCTGCAGGCCGCGCACCAGGCGGTCCACCGTCAGGGCCACACCATTGACCTCGGGCGGGTAGGTTTCGGTGACCACCGCGATGCGCAGCGAACGCTGCAAGGGCGGGAAATTCTCGATGACCAGGGGCTCGGCGGCGGTGTTCATGCCGACATGCTCCCGCCCACAGATAACAAGCATGTGACAAAACGGTCCGATCCGGCGCAAGACCTCCGCATGACAAGCAGGGGGCTGTCACGCGGCTTTCACAGCCCCCGCCCACCATGGACCTGCCCAACGCCCTGCGGCGGGCACGCCGTTTGATCAACCCGAGGAACGCCACGTGAACGATTTTCTGCAAGCCCTGCGCGTCCAGCGCTGGGACGACCACCGCTACTACCACCACAGCCGCATCAACCAGAGCCTGCACCTGCTCAGCGCCATGAGTTTCGTGGTGGCCTATGGCCTGCTGTTCAGCGACCCGGCCATGGCCGCGCTGCTGGCCTGGGGCGTGTCGATGGTGAGCCGCCAGGCCGGCCATTTCTTTTTCGAGCCCAAGGGCTACGACGAAATCAACCAGGCCACGCACGAATACAAAGAAGACATCAAAGTGGGCTACAACCTGCGCCGCAAGGTGGTGCTGATGGCCATCTGGGCGTTGTCGCCGCTGCTGCTGGTGTGGCAACCCGACCTGCTCGGCCTGCTCGAGCCGCACGGCGACTGGCGCGGCTTCGTCCACAACGTCGGCCTGCTGTGGTTCGCCGTGGGCGTGGGGGGGCTGGCGTTCCGCGTGCTGCAACTGGCGCTGCAGCAGAACCTGCACACCGGGCTGGTGTGGGCCACCAAGATCGTCACCGATCCCTTCCACGACATCAAGCTCTACCACAAGGCCCCGTGGTACCTGATGCAAGGCCAGTTGCTGGACCCGGGGCACCGCGCCGGCTGATGCCCGGCCCGCGCCGCGGGCCATTCCTGAACGCCGGGCCGCACGGACCCGGCGTTTTTTTGGGCGGGTCAGCGCCAGCGGGCCCCCCACATTTCACGCAGCACCTGACGCCGGATGGCACGGTGCGTCAGTTCCGGCGCGGCCCACCACCAGCCGTCCTCGCGCATGCGCTGGCAGGCCTGCACGAAGCGGTGGGTGACTTCGGCCAGGTCGGCGTCGGTGTAATTCAGGCTGAAGATGAAACGGCCCGTACCCACCCAGCTCAGCGCCAGCCCCTGCTCGCGCAGGTAGAACTGCAGCATCCAGTGGTAACGCGAGGGCTGGGTGTAGCTCACCGTCCAGATGCTGCCCAGGGCATCGACGCGCAGCGGCAGTTGCTCCGCCTGCAAGGCCTGGTTGAAACGCTGGGCATGGGCCACCCAGCGTTCGTCCAGCCCCTGGTAAATGGCCTGAATTTCGGGTGACTCCAGGCGGCGCAAAAAGGCCAGCATGGCGCCCATGACGTAGGGGTGCGCATTGAAAGTGCCACGGGCAAAGCACAGGTCGGCCGGGCGTTCTTCGCGGTAGCGCTGCATCAGCGCGGCACGGCCACACACCACGCCCACCGGCAGGCCGCCGCCCAGGGTTTTGCCGTAGCACACCAGGTCGGCCTGCACACCGAAGTAGGCCTGGGCACCGCCCTGCGCCAACCTGAATCCTACAAACACCTCATCCAGAATGAACACGATGCCGCGCTCCTGGCAGACGCGCTGCAGGCGGCGCAACCAGTCGGTGTAGGCGGCACGGTCGTAAGCGGCGCTGCGGCTGCCGTCCACCAGGGTGGAGTCGCCCGGGGCGTTGCGGTTGGGGTGCAGCGCCTGCAAGGGGTTGACCAGCACGCAGGCGATGTCTTGGCGGCTGCGCAGCACGTCCAGGCTGCGCTCGTCCATGTCCTGCAGGGTGTAGGTTTCGCGCGGCGGCAGCGGGTTGCCGGGGCCGGGCTGCACGTCCTCCCACCAGCCGTGGTAAGCCCCGGTGAATCGCACCAGGTGGCGTTTGCCGGTGTGGTAACGCGCCAGGCGCACGGCCTGCATCACCGCCTCGGTGCCCGACATGTGGAAGCTCACCGCCTCCAGCCCGGAAATGGCTTGCAGGCGCTGCACCACCTCGGCCACGCAGGGGTGGTAGCCACCCAGCACTGGGCCCAGCGCACTGCCCAGTTGCGTCCCTTCGGCCATGCAGGCCTTGTAAAAGTCCACTCCGAACACGTTGACGCCGTAGGAGCCGGCCAGGTCGTGGTGCCACTGCCCGTCCAGGTCGCGCAGTTGCACGCCCGCGGCCTCGGCCCAGAAGGCGCCAATGGGCAGGCTGGCCCGCACCACCGGGCTGAATTGGAAGGGCACGCGGTAGCGGCGGGTGAACTGCAGGTCGGGCAAGCCGGCACGGGCCTGCTGCGTCAGCGCCAAAGTGTGGGGCGAGCGTTCGCGCAGGACCCGGCCCAGGCGCTCAAAGCCGGCGCGGCGCTGTGCGACCACGGCCTCTGGCGCACCATCGACGCGGAAAAAAGTGGTTTCGTCGTAGGCGTAGCCGGGCACCAGGCGCGCCACCCGCTTGGCCAGGCGCGAATGGCCGGCCAGGGAGCGGTGCTTGGCGCGCGAGAGTTGCAGGCGCTGGCGCACAGGGCGCCACAGGGCCGCGGCGGCGGCCAGGGCGCCGGCGGTGAGGGCAAGGTCAACGGGCATGTCATCAAGCTTTCAAGTGAGGTCGTGACAGTTGTATGCCCAACGTTTGACAATCCCATGAACACCACCCCCTTGCGCGACCGCCTGCTGCTGCAGGAAGACCTGAATTTTCTGCTCACCAACCGCATTCCGCGCCACGCGCTGACGCGGCTGGTGGGGCGCTACAGCCGCATCCGCAGCCGCTGGCTGACGCGCCTGTCCATCGCCATCTGGAGCCTGTTCACCGACCTCGATTTGAGCGAAGCCGCCCAGCAGGAGTTCGACAGCCTGCACGCCTGCTTCACCCGCGCCTTGCGCCCCGGTGCCCGCCCTTACGACCCCAACCCGGACGTGCTGGCCAGCCCTTGCGACGCCATCGTCGGCGAATGCGGCGCGGTGCAGGGGCAGCAGGTCTGGCAGGCCAAGGGCTTCCCTTACACCTTGGCCGACCTGATGGGCTCGGCCGAACTCGCCGCCCAGCACGCCGACGGCCGGTACGTCACCCTGCGCCTGACTTCCAACATGTACCACCGCTTCCACGCGCCGCACGATCTGGTGGTGGACCGCGTCACCTACATCAGCGGCGACACCTGGAACGTCAACCCCATCGCCTTGAAACGGGTGGAACGGCTGTTCTGCAAGAACGAGCGGGCGGTGATCGAAACCCGCCTGGCCGCTGATGGCACGCGGCTCACCCTGGTGCCGGTGGCCGCGGTGCTGGTGGCCAGCATCCGGCTGTACTGGCTGGACGTGCTGCTGCACCTGAAGTACCGCGGCCCCAACGTCATTCCCTGCCATGCCCCCATGCACAAGGGCCAGGAAATGGGCTGGTTCGAACACGGCTCGACCATCATCGTTTTCGTTCCCCCCGGCTGGCAATTGGCCGCGGGCCTGGCCAGCGGCCAGCGCCTGCGCGCCGGGCAGGCGCTGCTGCGCCGCGATCCAGCCCAGGCAAGCCCCACCTGAGGGGGACCGGCCACGGCGGTTGACACCGTTTTGTCACAAAATATTCACGAACGAAGGCTACGCTGGGTTGTCCGCACACCGCCCTCTCCCACCATGGCCCTGCCCCACGACGAACTCCTGCGCCGCATCGAACGCGACCTGCTCGACAGCTACGACGAAGAGCTGGAGCTGGAAATCGAAGACCGCGACCACAGCCAAGCCCTGGCCCGCGGCGAGCAGCCACACAACCCACAGGACAAGGCCGCACGCCTGGCCTATTTCCGCGAGCTGTTCCAGTTGCAGGGCGAACTCGTCAAGCTGCAGGACTGGGTGGCCGCCACCAAACAAAAGGTGGTGATCCTGTTCGAAGGCCGGGACGCCGCCGGTAAAGGGGGCGTCATCAAACGCATCACCCAGCGGCTGAACCCGCGCGTCTGCCGCGTGGTGGCCCTGCCCGCCCCCAACGACCGCGAACGCACCCAGTGGTACTTCCAGCGCTACGTGCCGCACCTGCCCGCCGCCGGCGAGCTGGTGCTGTTCGACCGCAGCTGGTACAACCGCGCTGGCGTGGAAAAAGTCATGGGCTTCTGCTCCGACGACGAATACGAAGAGTTTTTCCGCTCGGTGCCCGAATTCGAGCGCATGCTGGTGCGCTCCGGCATCGTGCTCATCAAATACTGGTTCTCCATCACCGACGACGAGCAGCACCTGCGCTTCCTGGGCCGCATCCACGACCCGCTCAAGCAGTGGAAGCTCAGCCCCATGGACCTGGAAAGCCGCCGCCGCTGGGAGGACTACACCCGCGCCAAGGAAACCATGCTGGAACGCACCCACATCGCCGAAGCGCCGTGGTGGGTGGTACCGGCCGACGACAAAAAACAGGCGCGGCTCAACTGCATCCACCACCTGCTGTCACGCTTCAATTACCACGAGATCCAGCGCCCCGAAGTGATCCTGCCGGCGCGGGTGCGCCATCCGGACTACCTCCGGCATCCGGTGCCAGACTCGATGATCGTTCCACAACACTACTGACATGACCGACCACCACCCGATCCGCGTGCTGTTCCTGTGCGCCCACAACGCGGCCCGCAGCCAGATGGCCGAAGCCATCCTGAACCACATCGGCAGCGCGCGCTTCCAGGCCTATTCCGCCGGCAGCCAACCCACCGCCGACGGCCAACCGCACCCACTGACCCTGGAAGCCCTGCGCAGCGCAGGCATCGCCACCGCCGGCCTGCGCAGCAAAAGCTGGGACGAGTTTTCGCGCCCGGACGCACCGGAACTGGACCTGGTCATCACCCTGTGTGACCAGTCGGCGGGCGAAGCCTGCCCCAGCTGGCCGGGTCAGCCGGTCACCGCCCACTGGGGCTACGAAGACCCCAGCCGCGTGCAAGCTTCGCACGACGAACAGCTGTACGCCTTCAAACACGTGTTGCACGCCCTGCACCAGCGGCTGGAACTGCTGATGAGCCTGCCGCTGTCGCGCCTGGACAAGTTCATGCTCGCCCACCACGCGCGCGGGCTGGCCCCGGGCAGCCCGGCGTCCTGAGCCGGGGCCGCCAGCACTTCAGTCCAGCCACTTCTGCATGAAGCGGGCCTGGCCCAAGGCCGGGTCCAGCGCATAACCGGCGAAACCGATGCGTCGGTACAGCTGCACCGCGGGGGTGTTGCCTTCCAGCACCTCCAGGGTGAGCTTGCAGGCGCCGCGCTCCCGTGCCAGTTGCGCCACCAGGTCCAGCATGCGCTCGGCCACGCGCAGGCCGCGGTGGCTGGCCAGCACGGCCACGTCGTGCACGTTGACCAGCGGCTGGCACTTGAAGGTGGAGAACCCCTCGATGGCGTTGACCAGGCCCACCGGCCGTTCGCCGTCGTAGGCCAGCACGCTGAAAGCGTGCGGGCGCCGCGCCAATTCCGGCACCAGGCGGGCCTTGGCCTGCTCACTCAGGGGCTCGCCACCCCCAGCGGGATCGCGGGCATAGGCGTCCAGCAAGGCCACCACCGCGGCCGCGTGCTGGGGGTTGGCGTAATCGGCCTGCAGCACGTGCAGGGCCGACACGGTGCTGTTCGTGGGGGTGCTCGTCATCGGTCGCTCCGGCCTCAAGCCTGCGCGGCTTCGGCCAGGCGTTCGGCCCAGGCCTGGGCCTGCTCGGCCTCGCGCGCCTCCACCATCACCCGCAGCAAGGGCTCGGTGCCACTCGCGCGGATCAGCACCCGCCCGGTTTCGCCCAGCGCGGCCTCGGCGGCCTGCACCGCGGCCGCCAGCGCGGTGTTGCGCTGCCAGTCCTGGTCCGGGCGCAAGCGGACGTTGACCAGCGTCTGCGGGAACAGGCGGACGCCGGCCAGGGCATCGGCCAGGCTGCGCTCGCTGCGCACACAGGCCTGCAGCACCTGCAGGGCCGACACCAGGCTGTCACCGGTGGTCTGCTTGTCCAGCACCAGCAGGTGACCGGACCCTTCGCCACCCAGCAGCCAGTGGTGGCGGTGCAACTCTTCCAGCACATAGCGGTCGCCCACCTTGGCGCGCACGAATTGCACGCCTTTGGCCTTGAGCGCCACCTCCACCGCCATGTTGGTCATCAAGGTGCCGACGACGCCGGGCACCACCTCGTCACGGCCCAGGCGGTCGTCGGCCAGCAAATAAAGCAGTTCGTCGCCGTTGTACAGGCGGCCGTTGGCGTCCACCATCTGGAGGCGGTCGGCGTCGCCGTCCAGGGCAATACCGACGTCGGCCCGGTGCTCGCGCACCGCGGCCACCAGCGCCTCGGGGTGCGTGGCACCGCACCCCTGGTTGATGTTCAGCCCATCGGGGCTGCAGCCGATGGTGACCACCTCGGCCCCGAGTTCGTGGAACACCTTGGGTGCGATGTGGTAGGCGGCCCCGTGCGCCGCATCCACCACGATCTTCATGCCTTTGAGGGTCAGGTCGGTGCCGAAGGTGCTTTTGCAAAACTCGATGTAGCGGCCCGCGGCGTCGTCCAGGCGCCGTGCCTTGCCCAGGCCGGCCGCATCCACCCACACCGGGGGCTCGTCCAGGGCCGCTTCCACCGCCAGCTCCCACTCGTCGGGCAACTTGGCACCCTGGGCGCTGAAAAACTTGATGCCGTTGTCGGCAAAGGGGTTGTGGCTGGCCGAAATGACCACGCCCAGGCTGGCGCGCTGGGCACGTGTCAGGTAAGCCACGGCCGGGGTCGGCACCGGCCCCAGCAGCACCACATCCACCCCGGCGGAGTTGAAACCCGACTCCAACGCCGACTCCAGCATGTAGCCGGAAATGCGGGTGTCCTTGCCGATCAGCACGGTGGGGTGGGCCTCGGTGCGCTTGAGCACCCGCCCCACGGCGTGCGCCAGTTTGAGGACGAAATCGGGGGTGATGGGGTAGGTACCGACGGTGCCGCGGATGCCGTCGGTGCCAAAAAATGTGCGGGCCATGCTGGTACGGGTGTGCCGGTGTTGTGACAAAGCCGATTATCGGCGCTGCTCGGCCATGGCCTGCCACACCTTCAGCGCATCGGCCGTGGCGCGCACGTCGTGCACGCGCACGATGCGCGCCCCGCGGTCCACCGCCAGCACGGCGGCGGCCACGCTGGCGGCCACGCGCTCGTGCGCCACGTCCTGCCCCGTGACCCGCCCCAGCGAGGACTTGCGCGACCAGCCAGCCAGCAGCGGGTAACCCAGGGCCAGCACCTCGGCCTGGCGCGCCAGCAAGGCGAAGTTCTGCGCCACGGTTTTGCCGAACCCGATGCCATAGTCCAGCACAATGCGCTCGGCCGCCACCCCCACGTCGCGCAGGCCCTGGGCGTGCCGCTGCAGAAAAGCCGCCACCTGGGGCACGGCATCCCCTTCCATGGGGGCGGTCTGCATGCGCTGGGGCTCCAGGTGCATGTGCATCAGGCACACGCCGCAGCCGGGGTGGCGGGCCACCACCTCCACGCCGCTCAAGCCTTGTTCACCGGGGCGCTGCAGGGCCCACACGTCGTTCACGATGTCGGCGCCCAGGTCCAGGCAGGCCCGCATCACCTCGGGTTTGTAGGTGTCGATGGACACCGGCACGTTCAGCTTGACCAGTTCGCGCACCACCGGCAACACCCGGGCCAGTTCTTCGGCCAGCGGCACGGGTGGTGCGCCCGGCCGGGTCGATTCACCCCCCACGTCAAGGATGTGGGCGCCTTGGGCCAGCAGGCTTTCGGCGTGACGCACCGCGGCGCTGGCGTCGGCGTGGGACCCCCCATCGGAAAACGAATCGGGCGTGACGTTGACGATGCCCATCACCTTGGGCTGGCGCAGGTCGATCGTGTGGCGGGTGGTCTGCCAAAAAGTGTGCATCATGGGGAATCGGGACAGAGGTGGGCGCACGGGCCGGACCGTGGAAAGCAAGCGGGGCCCTCAGGCCCCGGTGGTGTACTCACGGTATCGATGGATCAGGCCACCGTCGGCGTCGGATCGTGCTTGACCGGGGGCGGGTTGCCGCCATCGCTGCCGCCGGTGGGCGGTTTGCGCGGTGTCCAGTCCTTGGGCGGACGCGGCGGTTTGCCGGCCATGATGTCGTCGAGCTGCTCGGTCTCGATGGTTTCCCACTCCAGCAAGGCTTTGGCCATGGCGTGCATCTTCTCGCTGTGCTCTTCGATCAGCTTGCGGGCCAGGCCGTATTGCTCGTCGATGATCCGGCGCACCTCGGTGTCCACCTTGCGCATGGTCTCTTCGCTCATGTTGGTGGTCTTGGTGACGGAACGGCCGAGGAATACCTCACCCTCGTTTTCGGCGTACACCATGGGGCCCAGGGCGTCGCTCATGCCGTAGCGCATCACCATGTCGCGGGCGATGTGGGTGGCGCGTTCGAAGTCGTTGCTGGCACCGGTCGTCATCTGGTTCATGAAGACTTCTTCGGCAATCCGCCCCCCGAACAGCATGCTGATCTGGTTCAGCATGAACTCCTTGTCGTAGCTGTAGCGGTCTTTTTCGGGCAGGCTCATGGTCACGCCCAGCGCACGGCCGCGCGGGATGATGGTGACCTTGTGCACCGGGTCGCACTTGGGCAGCAACTTGCCGATCAGGGCGTGTCCGGCTTCGTGGTAAGCGGTGTTGCGACGCTCTTCCTCGGGCATGACCATGGACTTGCGCTCGGGGCCCATGATGATCTTGTCCTTGGCCTTCTCGAAGTCCTGCATCTCCACCACGCGGGCATTGCGGCGCGCGGCCATCAGGGCGGCTTCGTTGCACAGGTTGGCCAGGTCGGCACCGCTCATGCCGGGCGTGCCGCGGGCGATGATCTCGGGGTTGATGTCGTTGCCCACCGGGATCTTGCGCATGTGCACGTTCAGGATCTGCTCGCGGCCGCGGATGTCGGGCAGCGTGACGTAGACCTGGCGATCGAAACGGCCCGGGCGCAGCAGGGCGGCGTCCAGGATGTCGGGGCGGTTGGTCGCGGCGATCACGATCACGCCCATGTTGGTCTCGAAGCCGTCCATCTCGACCAGCATCTGGTTGAGGGTCTGTTCGCGTTCGTCGTTGCCACCGCCCAGGCCGGCGCCACGCTGGCGGCCCACGGCGTCGATCTCGTCGATAAAGATGATGCAGGGCGCGTTCTTCTTGGCGTTTTCGAACATGTCGCGCACGCGGGCCGCGCCCACGCCGACGAACATTTCCACGAAGTCGGAACCCGAGATGCTGAAGAACGGCACCTTGGCCTCACCGGCGATGGACTTGGCCAGCAGCGTTTTACCGGTGCCCGGCGGGCCGACCAGCAGCAAACCACGCGGGATGCGGCCACCCAACTTCTGGAACTTGGCCGGGTCCTTCAGGAAGTCCACCACTTCCTTGACTTCTTCCTTGGCCTCGTCGCAACCGGCCACGTCGGCGAAGGTCACGGTGTTGGTGTTTTCGTCCAGCATGCGCGCCTTGCTCTTGCCGAAGCTGAAGGCGCCGCCCTTGCCGCCGCCCTGCATCTGGCGCATGAAGTAGACCCACACCCCGATCAGCAGCAGCATCGGGCCCCAGCTCACCAGTAGGGTCATCAGCAGCGAGCCTTCCTCGCGCGGCTTGACGTCGAACTTCACGTCGTTGGCGATCAGGTCGCCGACCAGACCGCGGTCGAGGTAGGTGGCGTTGGTGCGCACACGGCGGTCGTCTGTGGTCACGGCCACGATCTCGGTGCCGCCCTGGCCCTCCTGGATGACGGCGCTCTTGATGCGCTGCGCCTTCACTTCATCGAGGAACTCGGAGTAGCCCATGTAGCCGGCCCCCGCCGTGCTGCGCCCGTCGAACTGCTTGAAGACGGTAAACAACACCATGGCGATGACCATCCACACCGCGACTTTCGAAAACCACTGGTTGTTCAAGTAGAGCTCCTGCTGTTTGACTGTGTGTCAATTGGGCCCCATTTTAGGTCTTTCAAGGCAGGACCAGGGAAACCACGGGGGCAGCCCTGACAATCGGGTCCATAGCCTTGGCCTAAGGGGCGGTCACTTCAGACCAATGCCGACCAAAAAGGTTTCCGAGGATTTGTCGCGCGAGGCCTTGGGCTTGAGCGGCTTGACCACCTTGAACGTGTCCTTGAACAGCTTGACCAGCTCGTTGTAGCCGCTGCCGTGGAACAGCTTCACCACCAGTGCCCCCTCGGGCTTGAGGTGGGTGCGGGCAAAGTCCACCGCCAGCTCCACCAGGTGGACGATGCGGGCCGCGTCCACCGACTCCACCCCCGACAGGTTGGGAGCCATGTCGGACACCACCACGTCCAGGGCCGGCACCACACCGTCCACGCGCAGCGCGTCCTCCAGCTGGGCCAGCACCGCTGCCTCGCGGAAATCGCCCTGGATGAAATGCACGCCCTCGATCGGCTCCATGGGCAGCAGGTCCAGCCCGACGATGGTGCCGTTGAGTTCGCCCACCGCCGCCCCGGTGGGCGACAGGCGCCGGCGCAGGTACTGGCTCCAGGCACCCGGGGCGCAGCCCAGGTCCACCACCCGTTGCCCGGGGCGGATCAGACGGAACACCTCGTCGATCTCCTTGAGCTTGTACGCGGCGCGCGCGCGGTAGCCCTCCTTCTGGGCCAATTTGACCCACGGATCGTTGACGTGCTGGTTCAGCCAGGCCTTGTTGACCTTCTTGCTCTGTGTTTTGACCTTCATGCGGGGATAATTGTCCCATGCCTCACATCCAACTCACTCCCGCCCAGCGCAAAGTCCACCGGGCCGACGCGCACCACCTCGATCCCGTCGTCCTCATCGGCGGCGACGGCCTGACCGACGCGGTCAAGAAAGAGGTGGACGCCGCCCTCAACGCCCACGGGCTGATCAAGGTGCGCGTGTTCTCCGACGACCGCGCCCAGCGCGAAACCTTCCTGGCCACCCTGGCCGACGAACTCAACGCCGCCCCCATCCAGCACATCGGCAAATTGCTGGTGCTGTGGCGCCCGCTGCCCGAAAAAGAAAAAGCGGTGGACGAAGACCGCAAACCCGGCCCGCGCGACGTGAAATTGCTGAAATACAGCAAGAAAGGCGGCCAACGCCCCGAAGTCAAAATGGTGCGGGTGCTGGGCAACGAGCGCCTCACCTCGGGCGGCCTGATCAAGCGCGCGAAAAAACCCACACAGAAAAGTGTGAAGAAAACCACGCAAAAATAAACGCATGAACGCCGTCACCCCCACCCCCCTGCAATTGGCCGACAACCCGCTGCTCGACCTGGCCGACCTGCCGCTGTTCGACCGCATCCGCCCCGAACACGTGGTGCCGGCCATGGAGGCCCTGTTGGCCGCGGCCGACAGCGCCCTGGAAACGGTGACCGCCACCGACTTCCCGGCCGACTGGGGCCGCATGGCCCAGGTGCTGGACGTGGCCACCGACCGCCTGGGCCGTGCCTGGGGCGCGGTGGGGCACCTGAACGCGGTGGCCGACACGCCCGAGTTGCGTGCCGCCTACAACGCCGCCCTGCCCCAGGTGACGGAATTTTGGACCCGCCTGGGTGCCGATGAACGCCTGTACGCCAAGTACAAGGCCATGGACCCGGCCCGCCTCACGCCCGAACAGACCCAGGCCCACCGCAACGCCATGCGCGGCTTCGTGCTGGGCGGCGCCGAACTGCAGGGTGCGGCCAAGGAACGCTTCGCCGCCATCCAGGAACGCCAGGCCGAGCTGAGCCAGAAATTCAGCGAAAACGCGCTCGACGCGAGCGACAGTTTTGCCTACTTCGCCACGGCCGAGGAACTCGACGGCGTGCCGGCCGACGTGCTGGAAGCCACCCGCGCCGCCGCCCAGGCCGCAGGCCAGGATGGGCACAAGCTCACCCTCAAACTGCCCTGCTACCTGCCGGTGATGCAGTTCGCCCGCCGGCGCGACCTGCGCGAACGCCTGTACCGCGCCTACGCCACCCGCGCCAGCGAACAGGCCGACGGCGAGGCGGTGAAGTTCGACAACACCGTCTTGATCCGCGAGATTCTGGCCCTGCGCCAGGAAGAAGCCGAACTGCTGGGCCACCCCGACTTTGCCACCGTGTCGCTGGTGCCCAAGATGGCCGATTCGCCGGCGCAGGTGGTGCAGTTCCTGCGCGAACTGGCCGTCAAGGCCCGCCCCTACGCCGAGCAGGACCTGGCCGACATGCGCGCCTTCGCCGCGGCGGAACTGGGCCTGGACGACCCGCAGCCCTGGGACTGGACCCACGTGGGCGAACAGCTGCGCCAAGCCCGCTACGCCTACAGCGAACAGGACGTCAAACCCTACTTCACCGCGCCCAAGGTGCTCGACGGCCTGTTCCACATCGTTGAAACGCTGTTCGAGGTCCGCATCCGCCCCGACACGGCCCCGGTCTGGCACCCGGGAGTGCGTTTCTTCCGCATCGAGCGCGCCGGCCCCGCGGGCACCACGCCCACCCTGGTCGGCCAGTTCTACCTGGACCCCGGCGCCCGCACCGGCAAGCGCGGCGGCGCCTGGATGGACGACGTGCGCGGCCGCTGGCTGCGCCCCGACACCGGCGCCCTGCAGACCCCGGTGGCGCACCTGGTGTGCAACTTCGCCGAAGGCGTGGGCGACAAACCCGCCCTGCTCACGCACGACGACGTCATCACCCTGTTCCACGAATTCGGCCACGGCCTGCACCACCTGCTGACGCAGGTGAACGAGCGCGACGTCTCCGGGATCAGCGGCGTCGAATGGGACGCGGTGGAACTGCCCAGTCAGTTCATGGAAAACTTCTGCTGGGAATGGGACGTGCTACAGCGCATGACCGCCCACGTGGACACCGGCGAGGCCTTGCCACGCGAGTTGTTCGACAAGATGCTGGCGGCCAAGAACTTCCAGAGCGGCCTGCAGACGCTGCGGCAGATCGAGTTTTCGCTGTTCGACATGCTGCTGCACCGCCACGACGCGCCCCAGTCCGTCGACGGCGCCGATTTCATGGCCTTGCTGCAGCAGGTGCGCGACGAGGTGGCCGTGGTCCAACCGCCGGCCTACAGCCGCACGGCGCACACCTTCAGCCACATCTTCGCGGGCGGCTACGCGGCCGGCTACTACAGCTACAAATGGGCCGAGGTGCTGAGCGCCGACGCCTACGCCGCCTTCGAAGAAGCGGCACGCACCCACGGCAGCACGCTGGACGTGGCCACCGGGCGCCGCTACCGCGAGGCGATCCTGGAAGCCGGCGGCAGCCGCCCGGCCATGGAATCGTTCAAGGCCTTCCGCGGCCGCGAACCGCAGATCGACGCGCTGCTGCGGCACCAGGGCATGGCCTGACCCGATCCGCCCGGCCCCACTCGGGGTCGGGTGGGTTCAAGCGCGGCCGACCTGGCCGCGGCGCTGCTCGCGCAGCATGAACAGGTAGAGCCCCTCGACCTTCTCGCGCGCCCACGGCGTCTTGCGCAGGAACTTCAGGCTGGACGCCACACTGGGCTCGTGGGTGAAGCAGCGCAGCGGGATACGTTGCCACAGCTCCGACCAGCCGTAGTGCGCCACCAGGGCATTGACCATGGCCTCCAGCGTCACCCCGTGCAAGGGGTTGCGCGGCTGGGCCGGCGCGGCGGTCTGGTCGCTCATGCGCCGAATTCGAAGGTCTTGACGCCCTGGGCCGTGCCCAGCAGGCAGACATGCGCCTTCTGGTGGGCGAACACCCCGACCGTGAGCACACCGGGCCAGTTGTTGACCTCGCTCTCGAAGGCCAGCGGGTCGGCGATCTGCAGGCCGGTCACGTCCAGGATGTGCTGGCCGTTGTCGGTCACCAGCGGCACTCCATCCTTCAGGCGCAGGGTGGCGCTGCCGCCCAGGACCGCAAAACGGCGGGCGATCTGCTGCGCGGCCATCGGGATCACCTCCACCGGCAGCGGGAAAGCGCCCAGCACCGGCACCCATTTGCTCTCGTCGGCGATGCACACGAAACGCCGAGACAGAGCGGCCACGATTTTTTCGCGCGTCAGCGCCGCGCCGCCCCCTTTGACCATGTGGCCCTGCGGGTCGATCTCGTCGGCCCCGTCCACGTAGACGGACAACTGCTCCACCTCGTTGGCGTCGAACACTGGGATGCCCAGCGCCTGCAGGCGCTCGGTCGAGGCGACCGAGCTGGAGACGGCGCCGCGGATCTGGTCCTTCATGCCGGCCAGCGCGTCGATGAACTTGTTGACGGTGGAGCCGGTGCCGACGCCGACGATCTCGCCGGGCACCACGTACTGCAGCGCGGCTTGGCCGACCAGGGTCTTGAGTTCGTCTTGGCTGAAGGGGGTGGTGCTCATGGGGTGGGTGCGATCTGGGACAATGCCGGGCGGTGGCCGTTTGGGGCCACCCACTAGACGCGATTATCCAATGTCCCTGCTGCCTTATTCCTTCGCACGCCCCTTCCTTTTCAACATGGACCCGGAAGCGGCGCACGAACTCACGCTGAACAACCTGGCACGCATCCAGCATACGCCGCTGATGTGCCTGGCGGCGCAGCCGCGCGTGAGCGACCCCGTCACCCTGGCCGGACTGCGCTTTCCCAACCGCGTCGGGCTGGCCGCCGGGCTGGACAAGAACGCCCGCTGCATCGACGCCTGGGGCGCCATGGGCTTCGGTTTCGTGGAAGTGGGCACGGTGACGCCCAAGGGCCAGCCGGGTAACCCCAAGCCGCGTATGTTCCGCATTCCCGAAAAGCAGGCGCTGATCAACCGCCTGGGCTTCAACAACGAGGGGCTGGACGCTTTCCTCGCCAATGTGCAGCGCTCGCGGCTGCGCCAGCGCCCGCAACCGGACGGCATGCTGTTGGGGCTGAACATCGGCAAGAACGCGGCCACCCCCATCGAAAACGCCACCGACGACTACCTGACCTGCTTGAGCGGCGTCTACCCGCACGCCGACTACGTGACGGTCAACATCTCCAGCCCCAACACAAAAAACCTGCGCGCGCTGCAAAGCGACGAAGCGCTGGACCAGTTGCTGGGGGCGCTGGCGGCGCGGCGCACCGAACTGGCCGAGCGCCACGGCGTGCACAAACCGGTGTTCGTGAAAATCGCCCCCGACCTGGACGAGACCCAGGTCGCGGTGATCGCCGACACCCTGGTGCGCCACGGCATGGACGGCGTGGTGGCCACCAACACCACCCTGAGCCGCAGCGCGGTGCAGGGCCTGCCGCACGCGGAAGAGGCCGGCGGCCTGTCGGGCGCCCCGGTGCTGGAGGCCAGCAACGCGGTCATCCGCCAACTGCGCGCCCGGCTGGGCAAGGGCTACCCCATCATCGGCGTGGGCGGCATTTTGAGCGGGGCCGACGCGGTGGGCAAACTGGAGGCTGGCGCCGACGTGGTGCAGATCTACAGCGGCCTGATCTACCAAGGGCCGGCCCTGGTGACCGAAGTGGCCCGGGCGCTGCAGGCCCAGCGGCTCTGAAACGGGGGCGCCCGCTCGGCACCGGCCGGGTCAGACCGGCTGCGACCGGTGCACGCGCCAGACCAGGGCCGCGACCACTGCACCCAGCGCCACGAAGCACAGGAAGGACCAGTTGGCAATCGACAGGCCCAGGAAGGTCCAGTCGATCTGGGTGCAGTCACCACTGCCCCGGAAGATCATGGGAACGACCCGGCGCAGCGGGAAGCTTTCGATCATGCCGTAGAGGTCGCGGCCGCAGCTGTAGACCTCGGGCGGGTACCACTGCAGGAAACTCTGCCGCGCGGCGGTGAAGGCGCCCAGTCCCGCGAACAGCACCAACCCCACACCCCCCCAGCGGTGCCAGGCCGCAGAACGCGTCGAAGCCAGCGCTGCGGCCAACAGCCCGATGGCGATGAGGGCATAGCGTTGCACGATGCACATGGGGCAAGGCTCCAGCCCGACCACGTGCTGCAGGTACAGGCCGAACCCGAACATGCCGGCACACACCGCGGCGATGGCGGCAAACACGGCGCGCGGACGCGCCCACAGGGACTGAGCGGAGCAAATCACAAACATCTTTCCGGGAGGTGACACCGGCATTGTGACCGGCGCCACCCGCCCCGGTTCCCCATCAGCTCTCGGCAAAGGCGCGTTCGATGACGAAATCGCCCGGGGTGCTGGTGTTGCCTTCCTTGAAGCCCAGGTGTTCGCACATGGCCTTGAGGTCGCGCAGCATGGCCGGGCTGCCGCAGATCATGACGCGGTCGGTGTCCGGGTTGAGCTGGGGCAGACCCAGTTCGCGCGCCATCTGGCCGCTCTGCACCAGGTCGGGAATGCGGCCTTGGCGCTCGAAGGGCTCGCGCGTCACCGTGGGGTAGTACTCCAGCTTGCCGCGCACGATGTCGCCCAGGAATTCGTGGTTCGGCAACTCCTGGGTGATGTAGTCGCGGTAGGCCAGTTCGTTGACCTGGCGCACGCCGTGCACCACCACCACCTTCTCGAATTTTTCGTAGGTTTCCGGGTCGCGGATGATGCTCATCCAAGGCGCCAGGCCGGTGCCGGTGCCCATCAGGTAGAGGTTCTTGGCGGGCAGCAGGTAGTCGATCAGCAGGGTGCCGGTCGGCTTGCGCCCGACGATGATGGTGTCGCCCACCTGGATGTGTTGCAGCTTGCTGGTCAGCGGGCCGTCCGGCACCTTGATGCTGAGGAACTCCAGGTGCTCCTCGTAATTGGCGCTGGCGATGCTGTAGGCGCGCAACAGGGGTTTGCCGTTCTCCTGGCGCAGGCCGATCATGGTGAAGTGGCCGTTGGAGAACCGCAGGGCCTGGTCGCGGGTGGTGGTGAAGCTGAACAGACGGTCGGTCCAGTGGTGCACGCTCAGTACACGCTCTTCGAGGAATGCGCTCATGTTGGCAGAGGGCCGGCGCCGGGTGCACAAACACCCAGAAACACCGGCTAAGGCGGAGGAGGTTGGAAAAAGAACGGCGGCCAGCGACCGATGGCAGCAAGTGTACCGGCACGTCTGCGCCGGGATTTGATGTGTCTCAAGCCCCACACCGCCAGGGGAGGTCGAAAGCTTGATACAGTCCTGCCGTGGGCGGTCTGGCACACGCCGGGCCGATTCTGCCCAAGGTTTCTGCAAACCAGAAACAATAAGATTTCATTTGCTCATCATCTTTATTTATAAAAAGAGGACACCACCATGGCTCGAATGGTTCAATGCATCAAGCTCGGCGCCGAGGCCGAGGGGCTGGACTTCCCGCCCTACCCCGGCGAACTGGGCAAGCGCATTTACACCAGCGTGAGCAAGCAGGCCTGGGCCGAGTGGCTCAAGCACCAGACCATGCTGGTCAACGAAAACCGCCTGAACCTGGCCGACGCCCGCGCCCGCCAGTACCTGGCGCGCCAGATGGAAAAGCATTTCTTCGGTGAGGGCGCCGACCAGGCCGCCGGCTTCGTTCCGCCCAGCGCCTGACGGCGCCGATGCGCCCAGCGCAACGCCCCACCAGCCCCCCAGGCCCGCACTGGGGGGCTTTTTCCATGCCCTGGGCGCAGCAGCCCCACGGGCACCTGCTGGACACCGCCTGGGGCGACGGCCGGTCCTTCCTGCAGGCCTGGCATGCCTGGCGCACCGCGCCGCAAAGGCCCAACCGCCTGTGCTACACGGCCGTGGTGCCGGACCCCACCGCCTGCGTGGCGCCGGACGCCCTGCCCGAGCCCCTGCGGCCACTGGCGGCCGACCTGAACCGCGCCTGGCACGGCTTGCTGCCAGGGGTGCACCGGCTGGGTTTCGACGGCGACCGGGTGCAGTTGACGCTGTGCACCGGCCCCCTGAAGAACGCCCTCGCCGGGCAGGACACCGCCCTCGACGGCGTCCTGCTGCACCCCGTTGCACCGGAGGCGGACGCCCCTTTCCCCTCGGTGCTGAAAGTGCTGGCACGCCTCTGTCGGCCCGGCGCGCGCCTGTGGTACCGGCCCCAGACAGCCACCGAAGCATGTGAACTCCAGGTCCAGGGCTTTCACGCCGACGCGCCGTCCCCGGAATCCGCCTCCGGGGGTCACACCTTCACCCCGCGCTGGACCGGGCAGCGCCACCTGCGCACACCCCAGGCGTCCGGCCCTGGCCGGGTGCTCGTCGTCGGTGCCGGGCTGGCCGGCTCGGGCGTGGCCTGGGCCTTGGCGCGCCGCGGCTGGCAGGTGCAGGTCATCGACCGCGGCGCAGCGCCCGCCTGCGGCGCCTCGGGCCTGCCGGTGGGGCTGGTGGCCCCCCATGTTTCGCCCGACGATGCGGCCCTGTCGCGGCTGAGTCGGCAGGGGGTGCGCAGCACCCTGGCCCGGGCCCAGCAGCTGCTGCGACCGGGACTGGACTGGGCGCCCAGCGGGGTACTGGAACACCGGGGGGAGGGCAAGCGCGCCCGGCCCCAGCCGGCCGACTGGCCCGCCCCTTGGGGGCCGCAGTGGAGCCGCGACGCCACGCCCACCGAATGCGCCGCCGCCCACCTGCCCGCCACCGCACGCGGCCTGTGGCACGGCACGGCCGGCTGGATACGCCCGGCGGCCCTGGTTCGGGCACAACTGGACCACCCCCACATCCATTGGCAAGGGGGCACCACACTGGGGGCCTTGCGCCGGCATGCCGGCGAATGGCAAGCCCTGGACGCCCACGGACAGGTGCTGGGCCAGGCCCCCGTGCTGGTGCTGGCCAGCGCCTTCGACACCGGGGCCCTGTTGCAGGGCTTGGGGCACCTGCCGGTCCACGCCCTGCGCGGACAGGTCACCTGGGGCGCGCTGAACGACCTGCCCGCGGCAGCCCAGGGCTGGCTGCCCCACGCTCCAGTCAACGGCCACGGCAGTTTCGTGCACGGCATGCCCGGGCCCGACGGCCGCCCGCTCTGGCTGGTGGGCTCCACCTTCGAACGCGGCGCCACCGACGCCCACACCACGGCGGCCGACCAGTTGGCCAACCGCCAGCGCCTGGACACCCTGCTACCGGCGCTGGGCGCGGCCATGGCACCGGCCTTTGCCCAAGCCCAGGCCTGGGCGGGGGTGCGCTGCACCCTGCCCGACCGCCTACCGGCCGTCGGTCCCGTGGACCCCCAAGGCCTGCCGGGCCTGCACGTGTGCGTCGGGCTGGGCGCGCGCGGGCTAACCCTGTCGGTGCTGTGCGGCGAAGTGCTCGCCGCACAACTGCAGGGCGAGCCCTGGCCGCTGGAACGCAAACTCGCACAGGCCCTCATGGCCGAACGATTTCTGCGACCGGCCTGAACGCCACATCCGCGGCCCTGGCTCAGTCGCCGTAGCGCACTTTCACGTAGCTGCCAGGGGCCTCCCCCAACGACGCAGCCCGGGCCGGCGCACGGGCCGCCACCGGCGCCCCTGGGCCTTGCTCTACCAGCCAGGCGCTCCAGGCGGGCCACCAGCTGCCGTCGTGGTGCGGGGCCTGGGCCTGCCATTCCTCTGGCGTGCGCCAGGGCATGTCGGTACCGGTGCGCAGCTGCTGGTAGTGCCGCCCCGGGTGCCCCGGCTCGGACACGATGCCGGCGTTGTGCCCACCGCTGGTCAGCACAAAAGTCACCTCGGCCGACACCAGCCGGTGGATCTTGTAGACCGATTTCCAGGGGGCCACGTGGTCCTTGAGCGTGCCCACGGCGAACACCGGGCAGCGGATGTCGCACAGGGCGATCGGGCGCCCCGCGAACAGGAAGCGGCCCTCGGCCAGGTCGTTGTTCAGGAAGCAGGTGCGCAGGTACTGGCTGTGCATGACCGCCGGCAAGCGCGTCACGTCGGTGTTCCAGCACATCAGGTCGTTGGGCACCTCTTCTTCGCCCAGCAGCCAGCGCCGGGTGCGGCTGGACCAGACCAGTTCGCGCGCGTGCAGGAACTGGAAAGACGCGGCCATCTGCCGCCCGGTCAGGAAGCCCTTGGCCGCCATCATGTCTTCCAGCAAGCGCACCTGGGCTTCGTCGATGAGGATGCCCATTTCGCCAGGGTCGGAAAAATCGGTCTCGGCCGCGAGCAGGCTGAGGCTGGCCAGGGGCGCCAGGGCCGTCTCGTCGGCACCGGGGAGCAGGTGGGCGTCACCACCGCCCAAAGCCGCGGCGGCGATCGCGGCGAAGGTGCCCCCCAGGCAGTAGCCCATCAGGTGCACCGGCGCCTGGCTCGCCTGGTGGACGTGCGCCAGGGCGGCCAGCACGCCTTCCTGCACGTAATCGTCCATGGTGAGCAGGGCGTCGTCCTCGTCCGGGTTGCGCCAAGAAACGATGTACACCGTGTGCCCCTGGTCCACCAGCCAGCGCACCATGGAGTTGTGTGGTGACAGGTCCAGAATGTAATACTTCATGATGCACGAGGGGATGATGAGCAAGGGCTCGGCGTGCACCTGGGCGGTGGTGGGTCGGTACTGGATGAGTTCGACCAGGTTGTTGCGCATCACCACCTGCCCCGGGGTGACGGCAACGCCCTGGCCCGGCACCAGGTCGGCCCCGGCGTCTGCGGGTGCTGGCGGCTGTGCGCTCGGTGCCTGCAAGTCCTGCAGGGCATAGCCCCAGCCCTTCACCAGGGTCTGCCCGCCCGAGCGCCAGGCGGCGTCCAGGGCCTGCGGGTTGGTCCAAAGCCAGTTGCCGGGCGACCACAGGTCGAGCACCTGACGGCCATAGAAGCGCATCTGCTCGCGGCTGTGGGCCTGCATGCCGCGCAGGCCGCTCGCATCCTGCCACCAGCTTTCCCAGGCCTTGTTGGCCGTGGCCAGGCCCCGCCAGGGCCACTGCTGCCACAGGGGCGAGGCGAAGCGCGGGTCGTCCTGCAGGCCGGCGGCGGGCTCGGCCGACTCCGCGGGCTGGGCCCCCGCCCAGGCCGAGCGGGTCGCGTCCTGCGCCCAGCCCAAGCCCTGCTCCACCGCCCGGCGCCACAACCGGGCCTGCGAACCGGGCGAATGCGCCAGGTGCAAGACCCAGTCGGTCCAGGCCAGGGCCAGGGAGATGGGCGAAATGCCCGAGGACCAATGCGCCATCTGGGCAAAGGCCTGACTGTCCAGCGCGTCGGCGGCGGCCTGCGCCGGCGCACCGGCCTCGCGCCGATTGGTCAGTCCGGGCACCGCCGCGTGGTCGGGGGTGAGGCGGGTTTTGTAGGCGATCAGGGGAGTCATGCCACACAAATTAGCAGATTTTTCGGAACTTGCGCGCACCCGCCCGGCGCACCGGTGTTGGATACCGCCAATTTATAAAATCGAGCTATATAAAAACAATAAATAAGTAGTTGGGGTTTATGTAAGCAGGCCGTACAGTCGCGCCCCATGCATGACATTGCCTTTGTTTTCGCCGGCTTCTTTGTGGGCCTGGTGGTCGGACTGACCGGGGTCGGCGGCGGCTCGCTGATGACGCCGCTGCTGATCTTCGTGTTCGGCGTGAAGCCCTATCTGGCGGTGGGCACCGACCTGCTGTTCGCGGCCTTTACCAAGGCCGGCGGTACCCTGAGCCTGACCCGCCAGGGCCTGGTGCCCTGGCGCGTGGTGGGGCAGTTGTGCGCCGGCAGCATCCCGGCCGCCCTGGCCACGCTGTACGTGCTGCACACCGTCGGCCCAGCCAGTGCCGGCGTGCAAAGCGTGATGACCAACACCCTCGGCGCAGCCCTGCTGCTGACGGCGGCGGCCATGGCCTACAAGGCCCTACGCCAGCGCCAGCCGGGGCTGGGACTGTCGGCCTCGGCCCAGGGCCATGGCGCCCCCGACAGCCAGGCCACCCGCGCCCGCCACTGGAGCCTGCCGGTGGTGTTCGGCGCCCTCATCGGCACGCTGGTCACGCTGACCTCGGTCGGGGCCGGCGCCATCGGTGTGACGGTGCTGCTCATCCTGTTCCCGCTGCTGCCCCTGCCACGCATCGTGGCGGCCGACATCGCTTACGCCGTGCCGCTGACGCTGGTGGCCGGCCTGGGCCACGCTTCGCTGGGCTCGGTGGACTGGCCGCTGCTGGCCAAGCTGCTGGCCGGCTCGCTGCCCGGCATCTGGATCGGTTCGCGCCTGATCCACAAGGCCCCCGAGCGCCTGGTGCGCTCCATGCTGTCGGTGCTGCTGGCCTACGCCGGCACCAAGCTGATCGCGATCTGAGCCTCCCCCGTTTTCCCCGTTTGCAGAACCATGTACCAATACACCGACTTTGACCGCCAGTTCGTGCGCCAGCGCGCCGCACAGTTCCGCGACCAGTTGCAGCGCTACCAGGCCGGCACCCTCGGGGGTGACGAGTTCAAACCCCTGCGCCTGCAGAACGGCTGGTACATCCAGCGCCACGCCCCCATGCTGCGCGTGGCCGTGCCCTACGGCGAACTCTCCAGCCGCCAGGTGCGCGTGCTGGCCCGCATCGCGCGCGAGTACGACCAGCCCAGCCACGAGATCTTCCAAGGCGCCGTGGCCGCGCAAAACAAGCTCGGCAGCATCCAGTTGCGCGACGGCCAGGCCATCGCCAGCCGCCTGCCCACCGGCTACGCCCACTTCACCACGCGCCAGAACGTGCAGTACAACTGGATTCCGCTGACCCAGGCCGCCGACGTGATGGACCTGCTGGCCAGCGTGGACATGCACGGCATCCAGACCAGCGGCAACTGCATCCGCAACATCACCACCGATGCCCTGGCCGGCGTGGCCGTGGACGAAGTGGCTGACCCGCGCCCCTACGCCGAAATCCTGCGTCAGTGGAGCACGCTGCACCCCGAGTTCGCCTTCCTGCCGCGCAAGTTCAAGATCGCCATCAGCGGCGCCCGCGAAGACCGCGCGGCCACCCACTGGCACGACGTCGGCCTGCACCTGGTGCGCAACGGCGCCGGTGAACTCGGCTTCCGCGTGCTGGCCGGCGGCGGCATGGGCCGCACCCCGGTCATCGCCACCACCCTGCGCGAATTCCTGCCCTGGCAGCAGATCCTCAACTACCTGGAAGCGGTGGTGCGGGTCTACAACCTCTGGGGCCGGCGCGACAACATTTACAAAGCCCGCATCAAGATCCTGGTGAAGGCCGAAGGCCAGCGCTACATCGACGAGGTGGAGGCCGAATACGCCCGCATCCTGGAGCAGGACGGCGCCCCGCACACCATCAGCGAGGCCGAACTGGCCCGCGTCAGCGCCGGCTTTGTGCCGCCGGCCCTGGACGCCAGCACCACCTGCTCGGACGAGAAGATTGCCCGCATCCTGCGCGCGGCGGCCGAGGACGACGTGGAATTCGGCCGCTGGATCCAGCAGAACGTGCAAGCCCACCAGAACCCCGACCTGCGCGCCGTGACGCTGTCGTTCAAGCGCCTGGGCCAGGCCCCGGGCGACGCCACCGCCGACCAGCTGGACGCCGTGGCCGAACTGGCCGACAAGTACAGCGCCGGCGAACTGCGCGTGACCCACGACCAGAACCTGCTGCTGCCGTGGGTGCGTTGCGACCAACTGGCCGAACTCTGGCGCGAGGCCCGCCGCCTGGGCCTGGCCAAGCCCAACATCCGCCTGCTGACCGACATGATTGCTTGCCCCGGCGGCGACTTCTGCGACCTGGCCAACGCCCGTTCGCTGACCGTGGCCGAGGCCATCACCGCGCGCTACCAGGACCTGGACGAGCTACACGACCTGGGCGAGATCGACCTGCACATCAGCGGCTGCATCAACAGCTGCGGCCACCACCACAGCGGCCACATCGGCATTTTGGGCGTGGACAAGGACGGCCAGGAGTGGTACCAGGTCACCCTGGGCGGTTCCGACGGCTCGGCCCTGAGCGGCGCCCCCGGTGCCGGCAAGGTGGTCGGCCCGTCGTTCGCGGCCAACGAGGTGACCGAAGCCGTGGAAGCCGTGATCGACACCTACCGCCAGCAACGCTCGCAGGGCGAAACCTTCATCGACACCCTGAAGCGCGTGGGCCACGAGCCGTTCAAGGCCGCCGCCAACGCCGTGCGCGTGGCCACCGCCCGCCCCACCGAAACCGCCTGATGCGCCCCGGAGCCCCCATGAAACTGCTGACCGCCGACACCTCCACCAGCCCCACCGCCGGCGTGCTCGCCCTGGGCAACGACCAGGACGCCCTGAGCGTGGACCTGCAAGGCGTGCAACGCGTGGAACTGCACTTCCCCAAATTTGCCGATGGCCGCGCCTTCAGCCAGGCCGTGACCCTGCGCCGCCGCCGTGGCTACACCGGCGCTCTGCGCGCCACCGGCGACGTGCTGATCGACCAACTGGTGCAGATGCAGCGCTGCGGTTTTGACGAGGCCGTGCTGCGCGCCGACCAGGATCTGGCCCATGGCGAGCAGCTGCTGCGGCACTTCAGCGGCTTCTACCAGGGCGATGTGGCGCAGCCGCAACCCCACTTTGCCCAGGCGGCCTGAGGAGCGCACATGAGTACCACCAGCCCCCTGCCCGCCACCTCGGGCCTCAAGCCCCAGGCCCCGCTGCCCGCCACGCAGCTGAACAACAAGCCCTCGGCCGACCACGCCGCCAAGCTGGCCGAAACCCAGGCCCTGCTGCAACGCGCCGCCGCTGAGTTCCAGCCGCTGACCCAAGCCTCCAGCCTGGGCGCGGAAGACGTGGTCATCACCCACCTCATCAACGCCTTGCAGCTCGACATTCCGGTGTTTGTGCTGGAAACCGGCCGCCTGCACGCCGAAACCCTGGCCCTGCTGGAGCGCACCGAGGCCCATTCCCGGGCACCCATCCATGTGTACAAACCGCAGCACGAAGCCGTGATCCAGTTCGTGCGCGACCAAGGTCAGGACGCGATCTACCAATCCATCGAACTGCGCAAGGCCTGCTGCGGCATCCGCAAGATGGAACCGCTGGCCCGTGCCCTGGCCGGCCAGAAGGCCTGGCTCACCGGCCTGCGCCGCGAACAGTCCAACGCCCGGGCCGAGGTGCCGCTGATCGACGAATCCGAAGTCGCCAGCAAAGGCCTGACCAAGTTCAACCCCCTGGCCAACTGGACCTGGGGCGATGTGTGGCACTACATCGCCGAAAATAAGGTGGACTACAACCCGCTGCACGACCGCTTCTTCCCCAGCATCGGCTGCGAGCCCTGCACCCGCGCCATCAGCCTGGGCGAAGATTTCCGCGCCGGCCGCTGGTGGTGGGAAGACGAAGCCGCCAAGGAATGCGGCCTGCACGTCAAGAAGGGCTGACCATGAACGCCCGCACCGCCCCCGCACTGCTCACCCCACAAGACCACCACATGAGCCACCAACTCAACAACTCGCACCTGGACGCCCTGGAAGAAGAAACCATCTTCATCCTGCGCGAAGTGGCCGCCACCTTCGAACGCCCCGCCCTGCTGTTCTCGGGCGGCAAAGACTCGCTGGTGATGCTGAAATGCGCCGAAAAAGCCTTCGGCGTCGGCCGCATCCCCTACCCGCTGCTGATGATCGACACCGGCCACAACTTCCACGAAGTGACCGACTTCCGCGACTTCCGTGCCCAAGAACTGGGCGCCGAACTGATCGTGCGCAGCGTGGAAGACTCCATGGCCCGCGGCACCGTGCGCCTGAGTCACCCCGGCGAAAGCCGCAACGCGCACCAGTCCGTCACGCTGCTCGAAGCGATCGAGGAATTCCGCTTCGATGCGCTGATGGGCGGCGCCCGCCGCGACGAGGAAAAGGCCCGCGCCAAGGAACGCATCTTCAGCCACCGCGACGCCTTCGGCCAATGGCAACCCAAGGCCCAACGCCCGGAGTTGTGGACCCTGTTCAACACCCGCCTGCAGCCGGGCGAGCACTTCCGCGTCTTTCCCATCAGCAACTGGACCGAGATGGACGTGTGGCAGTACATCGAGCGCGAACAGATAGCCCTGCCCAGCCTGTACTACACCCACAAACGTGAGGTGGTGGAACGCAAGGGCCTGCTGGTGCCGGTGACCGAACTCACCCCCGCCAAAGAAGGCGAGCAAATCGTGGTGCGCGACGTGCGCTTCCGCACCGTGGGCGACATCACCTGCACCTGCCCCGTGGCCAGCACCGCCGCCACCCCGGGCGAGATCGTGATCGAAACCCTGGCCGCCGACCTGAGCGAGCGCGGCGCCACCCGCATGGACGACAAGACCAGCGACGCGTCGATGGAAAAGCGCAAGCGCGAAGGCTATTTCTGACCCCACCGACCGACTGAAAGCAAGAACATGGACGCATTGAAATTCATCACCTGCGGCTCGGTGGACGACGGCAAAAGCACGCTGATCGGCCGCCTGCTGGTCGACAGCAAGGCCGTGCTGCAAGACCACCTGGCCGGCGTGCAACGCGGCGGCGAAACCGACCTGGCCCTGCTCACCGACGGCCTGAGCGCCGAGCGTGAGCAAGGCATCACCATCGACGTGGCCTACCGCTACTTCAGCACCGAAGACCGCAAGTTCATCATCGGCGACGCCCCCGGCCACGAGCAATACACCCGCAACATGGTGACGGCCGCCTCCAGCGCCGACGCCGCCGTGGTGCTGGTCGATGCCACCAAGCTGGACTGGGCCGACCCGGCCCTGAAACTGCTGCCGCAAACCCGCCGCCACTCGCTGCTGTGCCAGTTGTTGCGCGTGCCCAGCATCGTGTTCGCGGTCAACAAACTCGACGCGGTGGACGACGCCACCGTGGCCTACCGCCACATCAGCGCGGCCTTGAACGCCTTCGCCGCCGAAGCCGGCATTCCCGTGACGGCCACCGTGCCCGTGTCCGCGCTCAAAGGCTGGAACGTGGTGGACTTCACCAACCCCGGCTGGTGCGGCTACCAAGGCCCCACCCTGCTGCAGTTGCTGGAAAAACTGCCCAACACCCCCCAAGACACCGCCGCCCCGGTGGCCTTCCCGGTGCAGTGGGTGGAAAAGCAGCACGACAGCAACGTCACGCACCAGGGCCGCCGCATTTTCTGGGGCCGCGTCGCCGCCGGTACTTTCACGCCCGGCACCGAAGTGCAGGTCTTCCCCAGCGGCCAGAAAGCCGTGGTGGCCCAGGTGCTGAGCACGACACGCCAGCCACAGGCCACCGCAGCCGGCCACAGCGCCGGCCTGGTGCTGGACCGCGAAGTGGACGTGTCCCGCGGCGACTGGATTCTGGCCGCGCCGGTGGCCGCCGCCGTCGCGGACGACGATTTCGACACCCCGGCCACCGTCAGCCCCTACCCGGGCAGCAAGGAACTGTCGGTCACCGTCGCCTGGATGGACGACGAACCCCTGGTCGCCGGCCGCGTCTACTGGGCGCTGCACGGCCACCGCTGGGTCAAAGCCAAGGTCAAGCGCGTGGTGCACAAGCTCGACATCAACACCCTGGCCGAGCAAGAGGCCGACCACCTCGATCCCAACGCCATCGGCCACGTCGAGCTGCTGCTGCAGGAAGCCCTGCCGGCGGTGCCGTTTGCCCGCTCGCGCGGCCTGGGCGCGCTGATTTTGGTGGACACCGCCAGCCACAAGACCTCGGGCGCGGTGCTGGTGCGCTGACGCGACGCCCCCACGGGCCACGCAGACGAAATCAGCCCTGGCAGGGGTAAACCCCTTGCCAGGGCCTAAAATTCGACATATGGCTGGCCCCCACTGTCGACCGCGACACGGATCGGCCACCCCGTTTCATTGTTTACCGCTGCGCCGCAGCCCCGCCCCATGACCCACGTTGTTACCGAAGCCTGCATCGCCTGCAAATACACCGACTGTGTGGACGTTTGCCCGGTCGACTGCTTTCGCGAAGGCCCCAACTTCCTGACCATCGACCCGGACGAGTGCATCGACTGCGCCGTGTGCATTCCCGAATGCCCGGTCAGTGCCATCTACGCCGAAGAAGATGTGCCCAAGGACCAGCAGCACATGATCAAGCTCAACGCCGACCTGGCCCTGCTGCCCAGCTGGAAGAGCATCACCAAGCGCAAATCGCCGCTGCCCGACCACGAGCAATACAAAGACCAGACCGGCAAACTGGCGCTGCTCAAGCGCTGAACCCCGGCCGACACGACCGCCACATGCCGGTGATCGACACCCAGGCCCTGGTGGTGGGGGCAGGCCCGGTGGGCCTGTTCCAGGCCTTTCAACTGGGCCTGCAAGAGGTGGACACCCACCTCGTGGACGCGCTGCCCCACCCCGGCGGCCAGTGCGCCGAGCTGTACCCCGACAAACCGATCTACGACATCCCCGGCCTGCCGGTGTGTTCCGGCCAGGAACTCACCCAGCGGCTGCTGGCGCAGATCGCGCCCTTCCGCCAGCCCCTGCACCTGGGTCAGCAGGTGCAGACCCTGAGCCGTCAGGCCGATGGGCGTTTTGCCTTGCGCACCAACGCCGGTCTGGAATTCCGCACCCACACCGTGTTCATCGCCGCCGGCGTGGGCGCCTTTGTGCCGCGCAAACCGGCATTGGTGGGGCTGGAGGCGCACGAAGGCCAGCAGGTGCATTACCACGGCCCCGACAGCACCGCGCTGCAAGGGCAGCACGTGGTCGTCATGGGTGGCGAAGACGCGGCCCTGGATGCCGTGCTGGGCCTGTGGGAGTCGGGCACCTGCGCCAGCCTGACCCTGTTGCACCGCACCGACAAATTCAAAGCCAGCCCCGAACAGGAAGCCCGCGTGCGCCAGGCCCTGGCCACGGGCGGCGTGCGCTTGGTGCTGGGCCAACCCGTGGGCCTGGAGGTGGGGCCCGGCGGGCGGCTGACGGCCCTGCAGGTGGCCACCCCCGCCGACTCCACCGAACGCCTGCCGCTGGACGCGCTGCTGCCCCGCCTGGGCCTGTCCCCCAAACTGGGGCCGCTGGCCGACTGGGGCCTGGCCATGGAGCGCAAGCTGCTGCCGGTGGCCACCGACACCTTTGCCACCAGCGAACCCGGGGTGTTCGCCGTGGGCGATGTCAACACCTACCCGGGCAAGCGCAAACTGATCCTCTGCGGCTTCCACGAAGCCACGCTGGCGGCGTTTGCCGCCGCGGCCCTGGTCCACCCGGAACGCCGGGTGCTGCTGCAGTACACCACCACCAGCCCGCGCCTGCACGAACTGCTGGGCGTGGCGGGCAGCCCCTCGCCCTGAAACCTTCAGACCAGCAGGTGCATGGGCAAGGGGGCAAAACCGTGGTTCAAGGGGCCATGTCCACCCCCGGTGGCCACCGCGGCCCCGGCCTCAATCGCACCCCGGATGTAGGCGTGCGCCACCTGCACCGCCTCCTCCAGCGGATGGCCCAATGCCAACTGCGCGGCGATGGCCGACGACAGGGTGCAACCGGTGCCGTGCACGTTCTGGCTGGCGATGCGCGGCCCCGTGAGCCGCTGCCAGTAGGTGGCGGGCTCGCCGGCCAGGGCCAGCACGTCGGTCAGCAGGTCACCGCCCAGGTGCCCGCCTTTGAGCAGCACGCTGCGCGCACCCATGGCCAGCAGGTCGGCGCAGGCCGCATCCAGGTCGTCGGTGGTGCTCACCGGGCGGCCCAGCAGCAGGCCCGCTTCGTCCAGGTTGGGCGTGACCACCGTGGCACGCGGGAACAACTGCTCCACCAGCACCCCCACCGTCTCGCGCTCGATCAGGGCGTCGCCGCTGGTGGCCACCATCACCGGGTCCAGCACCACCTGGGGCAATTGGTAGGTGTCGATGGCCCAGGCCACCACCTCCACCACCTCGGGGGCGTGGAGCATGCCGATCTTGACCGCATCGACGCCGATGTCGTCGAGCACCGCCGCCAGTTGCGCGCGCAGGAAGGCCGGCGGCACGCCGTGGATGGCGCTCACGCCCAGGGTGTTTTGCGCGGTCAGGGCGGTGATGGCGGTCATTCCATAGCAGCCCAGGGCGCTGAAGGTTTTCAGATCGGCCTGGATGCCGGCGCCACCGCCGGAATCGCTGCCAGCGATGGTCAACACGCGGGGGTAATGCGGCGGGAGCTTGCTCATGCCGGCATTATCGGCCGTTGCGCCGCGGCCAGTCCACCGGCCCCGCTTGTGATGTAATTTCGGGTTGAGCCACGCATGATCCCCACTCCCCTTTCCCCTTCCGAACGCGAACCGGTGCTCATTCTGGGCGCCGGCCTCATGGGCCGCCTGCTGGGCGTGGGCCTGGCCCGCGCCGGCCACATGGTACGCCTGGTCGATGCCGGCGACGCCCAAGGCAGCGGCGGGGCCGCCCGGGTGGCCGCCGCCATGCTGGCCCCGCTGGCCGAATCGGCCGTGACCGAGGCCAGCGTCGTGGCCATGGGCCAGTACGCGCTGGGCCGCTGGCCCGAATTGCTGCGGCCCCTCAACCAGCCCGTGTTCTTCCAGCAAGCCGGCACCTTGATCCTGTGGCACCGCCAGGACGCGGGCGAAGCCCAGCGTTTCCGCCAGCTGCTGGCGGCCACCACCCAGGCCCTGCCCAGCCTGCCCCAGCCCGAGGCACTGGACGGTCCACGCCTGGCGACCCTGGAGCCGGCCGTGGCCGAACGCTTCCACCAAGGTCTGTACCTGCCCTCCGAAGGCCAGCTGGACAACCGCCAACTGCTGCCCGCCCTCACCGCCACACTGCAGGCGCTGGGCACCGACATCGAATGGCACACACCCTGGACACTGGAGCAGGCCTGTGAGCACCAACGCCGCCACGGCGGCTGGGTGCTCGACTGCCGCGGTCTGGGTGCCCGCCACGACTGGCCGGCGCCCGCCTTGCGCGGCGTGCGCGGCGAAGTCGTTCGCCTGCACGCCCCGGGCGTGACCCTGCAGCGGCCCACCCGCCTGCTGCACCCGCGCTACCCCATCTACATCGCGCCCAAACCCGACGGCGTGTTCGTCATCGGCGCCACCGAGATCGAGACCGACGACTTGTCACCGGCCAGCGTGCGTTCCACCCTGGAGCTGCTGAGCGCCGCCTATGCGGTGCACCCCGGCTTTGGCGAAGCGCGCATCCTGGAACTGAACACCCAGTGCCGCCCCACCCTGCCCGACAACCTGCCCGCCGTGCGCATCTGCGCGCCGCGCGTGCTGCAGGTCAACGGCCTGTACCGCCACGGCTACATGATCGCACCGGCCCTGCACGATGCCGTGCTGCAGCACATGCACGGCGGCGGCACCGAACTGGCCGCACGCCTGGGCCTGCGCTTCGAGACCGAACCCGCGTGCGCCGTGGCCCCCTGAGCCGCACGACCCCATGCAAGTCCTGATCAACCAACGCCCGCACACCCTGCCCGCCGGCGCCACCCTGGCCGACGCGGTGGCCGCCGCGCAAGCCAGCGGCCCGTTTGCCACGGCGGTCAACCTGCGCTTCGTGCCCAAGTCGCATTACGCCAGCACCCCGTTGGCCGAGGGCGACCAGATCGAAATCATCGCCCCGGTCACCGGGGGCTGAACCGCCATGAACCCCATTGCCGCCCACGACCCACTCACGCTCTACGGCGAAACCTTCGCCAGCCGGCTGATGCTGGGCACCGCCCGCTACCCCTCGCCCGCCGTGCTCGAACAGGCCGTGGCGCTCGCCGCGCCCTGCATGTTGACCGCGTCGCTGCGCCGCCAGACCGCCCATGCCGGCGCCGACCTGGACACCTCACAAGGCTTCTGGCCCCTGCTGCAAAAGATGCAGGTGCCGGTGCTGCCCAACACCGCCGGCTGCCACACCGTGCAGGAAGCCATCACCACCGCCGAAATGGCGCGTGAGGTGTTCAACACCGACTGGATCAAGCTCGAACTGATCGGCGACGACTACACCTTGCAACCCGACACCCTGAACCTGGTGACGGCGGCCGAACGGTTGGTCCAAAGCGGCTTCAAGGTGCTGCCCTACAGCACCGACGACCTGGTGCTGTGCCAGCGCCTGGTGGACGTGGGTTGCCAGGCCGTCATGCCCTGGGCCGCCCCCATCGGCACCGGCAAAGGCCCGATCAACCCCTACGCCCTGCGCACGCTGCGCGAACGCCTGAGCGTGCCCCTCATCGTGGACGCCGGCCTGGGTCTGCCCAGCCACGCCTGCCAGGTGATGGAGTGGGGCTTTGACGCCGTGTTGCTGAACACCGCCGTGGCCCTGTCGCAACACCCGGTGGCCATGGCCGGCGCCTTTGCCGACGCCGTGCGCGCCGGGCGCAGCGCCTTCCTGGCGGGCGCCATGAGCGCCCAGGACAGCGCCCAACCCAGCACCCCCGTGCTCGGCACCCCTTTCTGGCACCACGCATGAGCACATTGAACGCACAGGTGCATGCCCTGGCGCAGCAGCACGCGGCCATGGGCTTGCCGTCCAATACCGATCCGCAGGCCACCGCCCTCAACGACAGCCCGGCCGCACTCGCCCATGCTGCAGCCCGACGCCTCGGTTTCATCGAAGCCGACGCCCAATGCATCGCCTCCGCCTGGGCCCGGCAAAGCCTGCGCACGGGCCGTTTTGACCCCGGACTGTGGCCCAGCGAGCCAGCGGACTTTGGTCTGGCCCCGCCGGGAATCCACCCTGCGGCCTTCCCCGCCTGCCCTTCGGCCCTGGGCGTCTACGCCGTGTTGCCCGACGCCGCCTGGGTGCGGCGCATGGCCCTGGCCGGTGTGCCCACGGTGCAACTGCGCTTCAAATCCCCAGACCCCGCCGCCATCCGGACCGAGGTGGCCGCCGCCGTCTTGGCGGTGCAGGGCACCGACAGCCTGCTGTTCATCAACGACCATTGGCGTGAAGCCATCGAAGCCGGCGCTTACGGCGTCCACCTGGGCCAGGAAGACCTCGACGCCCTGCCGCCCGAAGCCCTGCACACGCTGCGCGGCAGCGGCTTGCGCCTTGGCGTCAGCACCCACGGCTACGCCGAAATGCTGCGCGCCGCCGCCGTCCGCCCCAGCTACCTGGCGTTGGGCGCGGTGTTTCCCACCACCCTCAAGGCCATGGCCACCCCGCCTCAAGGGCTGGGCCGGCTGGGTGCCTATGCCCGCCTGATGCGCGACCACCCCCTGGTGGCCATTGGCGGCATCGGCATGGAACACCTCCCGGCCGTGGCCGCCACCGGAGTGGGCAGCTTTGCCGTGGTGCGCGCCATCACCGGCGCCTCCGACCCAGAAGGCACCGCCCAGGCCCTGATGGCCGCGTGGCGCGACGCCAGCTCAAAAAAATCAGGGCCGCTTGAGTACTAAGCTTAAAACACCCTATAATCTGAGGCTATTCCCCGATAGCTCAGTCGGTAGAGCGCCGGACTGTTAATCCGTAGGTCCCTGGTTCGAGCCCAGGTCGGGGAGCCAAAATTTCGTTTGAAATCAAAGGCTTGCATCAGTGATGGTGCAAGCCTTTTGTTTTTCGCTTTCAGTCCGTAGCCAAAACGCCGCAGATTCCGTAGCCAACTTCTGCCCTTTCCGTAGCCAAGTGCACAGCGCGAATCGCTGTTGCAGATTGTCTACATTCTGGCCAAGGTTGGCAATTGGATGTAGGGCCGCGGTCCTTTCAAACCTTCATGACGCAAATGGAGTTGGAGTTGGATCTTTACTCTGCCCATAGGTCGGGCCTGGGATCTCAGTCGGCTGGTTGACTGTTCTTGAGACGAACCCAGTTAGTCTGCACTGTGTAACGCGGAGGGATTGCAAGGCTGGTGCCAACAGGACTGATGTCCAGCCGCCCCTTCTCCTCCGCGCCCACGACGACCCATTCATAGGCATCATCACCCTGATCCTGGAATTCCGGCAGGATGAACCGCCCCGGGAATTGA